>CAZHQL010000140.1:0-4745 GCA_964534915.1 uncultured Spirochaetaceae bacterium
AATGTATATTTCAAGGCTGGTTATTGTATTTTCCCTCTGTTTTCTTTATATTTGCGCTAGTGGAAACATCTTTAGACAGCATCTGCTCTTCACATATTGAAAAGAGCAGTGCTTATAATGCATTTATTAAGAACCCCGGCCAGGCCTTGAAGGTCGACGGGATTTCCAATTACCCCGTTTCAAGGCTTTTAAAGCTGGTGGATCAGAAATGGGGAGCTCGTCTATTTGCCATTACAGCAACAGAAGAGAGTGCCAGGGCGCTCTTTCTTGATTTGGAAGATGTAAGTGAACTAACCTCTGTTTATTATCCATCAAGCGGAAGGATGCTTTACAGTGCTGAAGATTCCCTTGATGAGAATGATGCCAGGAACGCTCTTGTAGAGATTGACCAGATGAAGAGGGGAATCATTGTAACATCTTTAAGGGCATTTATTTCCCCAGTTCTTTCCAGGGCAATGATTGATGATATGACGATGCGCCTTGAAAAAGGGGGTAAAATAGATTTTGACTCAATATCGTCATCTCTTTCTTCAGGTGGCTATGAGCGTGTCTCATCCTGTTATGATACAGGGACATATGCCCTGCGTGGAGAGATTCTGGATGTCTATCCCTATGGCATGGAAAACCCTGTGAGAATAAACACAGAGTGGGATGAGATAAGTGATATAAAGGAATATGATGCGCTCACACAGAAGACACTTAAGAGCCTTGATAAAATTGCCATCTCCCTTTTGAATTCTGGAAGAGGCGGAAGCTATACGACGTTTGAAAGCTATTTAAGAAGTGATGACTATTTCGTATATGTCGGATCTGAGCGCTTGGAGACAAGCTATGCTTCCCTCTTAAAGGAGGCAGATGCGCGCTATAAGGAGGCATACAGGGCTTCCCTTGATGTTAAGAAGCCCTCTGAGATGCTCTTTCCCTGGGCATCTTTCATTGCAGAAGAGAGACCTTCCATTACGATATATGACATCAAGAAGAATGATTACCATCATTTCTCTGTTTCCCCCTCGCGCTCATACTTTGGAAACTTCACATACTTCAAGGATGATATCTCAGAGCTTCTAAATGCATCATGGAATGTTTTTGTGCTCCCTCCATCCGTTGTGCAGAAGGAAAGGCTTGATTCAGTCTTAAAGGATTTTGATGAAGTCAAGATCCTTGTAAAGGATATCTCATCAGGATTTGCAATCGATGATGAGCGCCTTCTGGTAGTGCTAGACAATGAGATTTTCGGCAGAAAGAAGAGAAGGGCAGAAAAGATAGTCAGCATTGAGTCATCTCCCTTAGACAGCTTTGTAGACTTAAAGGAAGGGGACTATGTCGTTCATGTTAACTACGGAATCGGACGCTTTGTAAAGATTGACAGGGTAAAGGGCTTTTACACAGAGCGTGACTACATAAAGATTGAGTTTGCAGATGAAGAGTTCATATACGTTCCAATCGAGCAGGCAAATCTTGTACAGAAGTACATAGGAAGCGACAATAAGGCTCCAAAGCTCGAGAAAATTGGATCTTCATCCTGGGCCAGGAAGAAGGAAAGGGCTCAGAAAAGTGCTGAGACTCTTGCAAAAGAGCTTGTACGCCTCTATGCCGAGAGAGAGAGATCAGAGGGCTTTCCCTTCGATAAAGACAATGACTTCCAGCTGCAGTTTGAGGCATCCTTTCCCTTTACTGAGACTCCGGACCAGATCAGGTGCCTTGAAGAGATCAAAAGCGACATGGAGACAAAGAAGGTAATGGACCGCCTTATCTGCGGTGATGTTGGCTACGGCAAGACAGAGCTTGCATTCCGCGCAGCCTTCAAGGCCATAAACTCGGGAAAGCAGGTTGCAATGCTTGCCCCGACAGTAATTCTTGCAGAGCAGCACTACAATAATTTCGTGCAGAGGATCGGCTCCTCCTTTCCTGTGAATGCCGCACTTCTGACGCGCTTTGTTCCAAGGAGAAAGCAGAATGAGGTCATTCTGGATCTTAAAAGCGGAAAAGCAGATATTGTCTTCGGCACTCACAAGATTTTAAACAACAGGATTGAATACAAGGACCTCGGGCTCCTGATTATCGATGAAGAGCAGCGCTTCGGTGTCAAGCATAAGGAGAAGATCAAGCAGATGAAGACCAATATAGACTGCCTGACGCTCAGTGCAACCCCGATTCCCCGGACGCTCTACATGTCACTTCTGAAGGTACGTGACATGAGCCTCCTGACCACAGCCCCGCGCCATCGGCTTCCTATCGAGACGTATATCGGAGAGTTCGATTTTGAAAAGGCAATCAGTGCAATGAGAGCCGAGCTCAAGCGCGGAGGCCAGGTCTTCTATCTTCATAACAGGATTGAGGACATTGAGAATGTCGTAATGGAAATAAGAAGGGAGATCCCTGAGGCCATAGTCGAGTATGCTCATGGCAGGATGCAGGCAGAGGAGCTGGAGGATGTCATGCACCGCTTCATATATGAGGGTGTTCAGATTCTTGTGTCCACTACGATAGTTGAGAACGGAATAGACATTCCGAATGTAAATACGATGATCATTGACAGAGCTGAGCGCTATGGGCTCTCGCAGCTCTATCAGCTGAGGGGAAGGGTAGGAAGAGCAGATAAGCAGGCATACTGCTATCTCTTCTATCAGGACAGGGACACTCTTAATGAGGATGCCTTGAAGAGGCTCAAGGTAATGAGTGAGAACACAGCGCTCGGATCCGGCTTCAAGATTGCCATGAAGGACATGGAAATAAGAGGGGCTGGAAATATAATAGGGCGTGAGCAGTCGGGGCATTTAGAGGCTGTAGGATTAGACATGTACATGAAGCTCCTTGATGAGGAGATTGAGCGCATCACAAGAGGAGAGGATGCAATCAGGAGGGAAGTGCTTTTGGAGCTTGATTACTCTGGCTTCATTCCTGACTCCTACATCTCAAGCAATGTAGAGAAGTTTGAGATCTACAAGAAGATTGCATCAGTAAAGGAGAGTGCGCAGCTTGAGAGCCTGAGAGCCGAGATTGAGGACCGTTATGGCGCAATCGTTGAGGATGTTGATAACCTTCTATGCATTGCAGAGATAAAGATTGTGGCAGCTTCTCTCGATATCTACTCGATAAAGGAGAGAAATGGCGTAATCGAGCTTGAGCTCTCAAAAGTAAGCTCAATAGATCCTGCCCGCCTTGTAAGCTTAATACAGCTCAGTGGAGGAAAGGTGAGCCTTGACAGTGCCCGTATGAACATTATAAGGATGAGGACATCGAGTGTGATGCTAAAGGACAAGGCCTTGTTCATACTCGAGCAGCTGAGGAGACTCAAATGATTGATGAAAGGTTTTTCAAGGTTGAGAAAAGAGAGGGAAAGGAGAGGGGAATCAAAAGCTATGTGCTGAGGAACAATGTCCTTTCTGATAAGGATAAAGCAGTACTTGAAAGATCAGAAGGCCGCATTCTCTACTATGAGGAAGGAAAGATCCTTAACTCTGAGACCCTTTTTGCCACATCGCGTCCATTTATCGTGGAAATTGGATTTGGCATGGGAAGTGCCACTATCGAGATAGCAAAGAAGAGAAGTGAGTATAACTACCTTGGACTCGAAGTGTATCTTGAGGGTGTAATAAGGCTTCTTAAGAGGATAGAGGATGAAGGCGTTGATAACCTCAAGATAATGCGCTTCAATGCAGTGGATGTCATTGAGAACCTTATTGAAGATGGCTCTGTGGATGGCTTTCACATATTCTTTCCAGACCCGTGGATGAAGAAGAGGCACCATAAGAGAAGGCTTATGAATGAAGGCTTTATAAATCTCCTTCTGAAAAAGCTTAGAAAGGGAGGCTACATCTACTTTGTCACGGACTGGAGTGAGTATGCTGATGAAGTCCTTACACTCTTTAGTGAAAATGATATGGCAATTAATCCATATGATGGCTTTGCGCCGCACATGAAGTGGAGGAGCGATACAAAATTTGAGAAAAAGGGCCTTGAGAAGAATCATGAGGTAAGAGAGATCTGGATTGAAAGAAAATAAAGACGGCGGGTTTTACCCCGCCTCTTTCTTCAGCTGTTAGTTTCCTTATCCTTCTTTGCTTCGGCAATCACATCATCTGCCATCTTTCCCTGAAGGATCTCATAGTGATCGAACTCAAGCTCAAATGAGCCGGTGCCGCTTGTCATGCTCTTGAGCTCAATTGCATAGTTTCTGAGCTCTGCCATTGGAACTTCGGCCCTGACAGAGGTGACATGCCCTTTCTCTTCCTGGCCAAGAACCCTTCCTCTCTTGCTTGAAAGGTCTGAAAGTATTGATCCAAGGTATTCATTGTCGATGAAGACCTCAAGCTTCATGAAAGGCTCAAGAAGCACGCATCCGGCTTTTGCAAGAGCTGCTTCCATAGCACCCTTTGCTGCAAGCTTGAATGCCATTTCAGATGAGTCAACAGGATGCTCCTTTCCGTCAATCAATGTAATCTTGATGTCTACAAGAGGGTAGCCTGCTAAAAATCCTTCTTCCATCTTCTCGTGCAGGCCTTTCTCGATTCCAGGAACATAGCCCTTGGAAATCGATCCGCCCTTGATCACGTTCTCAAACTCGTAGTACTGTCCTCTCTCTGCAGGCTCTATTTCAAGAACTACGCGTCCGAACTGGCCATGTCCTCCGCTCTGCTTCTTATGAGAATACTCGGCAATGCCGCTCTTTTTCGTGATTGTCTCGCGGTATGCAATCTTTGGAGTCCTCGTGCGCACTGATACCTTCTGCTTGTCGCGGATCT
>CAZHQL010000141.1:0-4721 GCA_964534915.1 uncultured Spirochaetaceae bacterium
GCGGAATGTAGTCATCCATTGCATCAAGAAGCTCGTCGATGCACTTTGTAGCCTCAGGATCGTCCGGATCTGTCATGGCAAGATATGCACTTCCCTTGATAACAGGACAGCCAGCTCCATCGAAGCCGTACTCTGTAAGAAGATCTCTCATCTCCTCTTCTACGAGCTCGATGAGGTCCGGATCATCAACCTGGTCACACTTGTTGATGAATACGATGATTGCAGGTACACCAACCTGGCGGGCAAGGAGAATGTGCTCCTTTGTCTGAGCCATGGCACCGTCAGTAGCAGCTACTACGATAACGGCTCCGTCCATCTGTGCAGCACCAGTAATCATGTTCTTGATGTAGTCAGCGTGGCCCGGGCAGTCAACGTGAGCATAGTGTCTGTTCTTTGACTGGTACTCAACGTGCCTTGTGTTGATTGTAATACCTCTTTCCTTTTCCTCTGGTGCGTTGTCAATTGCGTCGTAAGCAAGAGCCTTGTCACCAAAAAGTCTTGCACAGTGCATTGTGATTGCAGCTGTAAGAGTCGTCTTGCCATGGTCAACGTGACCGATAGTACCAACGTTTACGTGTGGCTTCGTTCTTTCGAATTTTTCCTTAGCCATCAGTTTTCCTCCTTGTGACCTAGTCACAACTCAAAAATAAAAATATCTTCTAAAGGCCCAAGCCTTTACTGGTTTGAAAGTTCAGACAGATTGCTTTGTGTGTATTAGTGGAATCCAGAGGTCAGCAGGAATGAATCCTGGCGACATACGTACTTAGTAAGCATCAAAAATCTACGTTTCTGGAACCACCTGAACTGCACTTGGGCAATCGGTTTGGCTCTCTGCCCTGTGGAAAGCTAAGCCCATCAGGGACACACCTCAGCCATCATAGAAAAATATTAAAAGAGTGTCAAGCTTTTCCAAAAAAGATTTTACGCGCGCCTTTCGCAAGCGTAATCTCGCGGCGGCAAAGGATATCCTTTACCCTTATCTGTCTACTTTTTTCCTCAGCTTCATGAGGATGATGAAGGCCACGGCGGCAGTTGCCAGAGTAGATGCTGTGATGTTTGCTAAAAGCCCTGATTCTCCCAGCGGATACAGAAGTACTATGAATAAAAGCGGGAATATGAAGGCCTGGCTCATTGAGATAAGGGTTGCATAGCGCGGCATGCCTATTGCGGCTGAAAAGCTCTGCGTGGAGAAATTCAGCCATCTTATTAAGTAATTGAAGGCAAATATAATGATGGCCATTTCTGATCCTGCAATTATTTGTTCAGATGAGATGAAGAGCGATGCTGCTTTTCCAGGGAAGATTATAAGGATAATGAAAGAAAAAAAGCAAAGTGCGATTGCGGCTGAATAGCAGCACTTCTCTACATCTCTTACCCTGTCCTTTCTTCCTGCTCCCCAGTTAAAGCCGACTGCGGGCTGAAGGCTGTCACAGAGACCGTACATCACGGGAATTACAAGGCCATCGATGCTCATCAGGATTCCATATATTGATACTGCTGCAGCTCCTCCTGCAGCAAGGAGCGTGACGTTCATTATTGCAGAGACTATGCGGGCAGACATATTCGAGAGGAATGCCGGCATCCCATTTGCTATTATAAGCCTGATCAGGCGGAGGCTCAGCTCAGGCCTTCTGAAAGAGAGCGACATCCTTCCTCTTATAAAAGGCATGATATACACAGCTGATGAAAGGATCATGCCAAGGGAGGAAGAAAGAGAAGCAAAGGCAATGGGCAGGCGAAGCCACACAAGGAATACAAGCTGCAGAAAGAAGCACGAGATGCTCATCAGGATATTCACATACATGCTCCTCTTTATCTTTCCGCTGATCCTTGTGTAGTTGTCAAAAGCAAAGGAAAGCGATGCAATCGGAGTAAAGACTGCATAGACTCTCATGTAGCTCACGGCATGACCTGCTATTACATCATCTGCTCCCATGGCCTTAAAGAGCGCGGGAGCTGCTATGAAGAAGATAGTTCCCGATGTGATTCCGAAAAAGAGAATCAGAAAGAGAGCAAGGGAAAAGATCTTGTCTGCCTCCTCTCTCTTTTTCTCTCCGAGCTTTATTGAGATAGGAACGGATGACCCTGCTCCGACAAGGTCAGAAAGTGCAAATGAAATGAGGATGAAGGGCATTGCAAGGTTAAGGGCTGCAAAGGCATCGGGCCCAAGCATCCTTCCCACAAAGATTGACTCCGTAAGGTAATAGGTAGAGGATGCGAGCATCCCGACAGCACCCGGTATGCTTGCCTTGAAGAACAGTCTTACAGGATCTGTTAAAATGAACAGCGCTTCTTCCTTACTCTCTCTCATACGGGCCTCAGTATATATGAAACGATTGCAGAGTCAAGCAAAATGACGCTTTCCCCGGCTTTAAGAAAGTTGTATCCTGAGTCATATGAAAGAGTGCAGATATAAGACAAAAGGAACGTGTTCAAGTGAAATAATATTTACTCTGGATGATGAGAAAAAGATCCGCAGCCTGAGATTCATTGGAGGCTGCAGCGGGAACCTTGCAGGCATCTCAAGGCTCTGCGAGGGAATGGATGCAGAGAGCGTTGCCAGAATCCTTGAGGGAAACACATGCGGCATGAAGAGTACAAGCTGCCCGGATCAGCTTTCAAAGGCACTCAGAGAGGCTCTCGAGGGCTAAGTATTTACCCCGTTTTCTGTTAAGAAAGCAACAAAATCATTATAGATGTCGATATGGGCCATGACGTCTCCATTATCAATGAAGACTGATTTCAAGTTCAGGCGTGATATGAGCTCTGATATGGAGAATTCAAATCCAGCCAGGGCCCTCTTATGATACTCCTCTGCTACAGGAAGGAGAAAAGCCTCGTTGTTCCTTTTCTCCCAGAGCGTGATCAGATTGAGCGTTGTAGGGCGGGAAAAGTAGATGTTGATCACATCCTCTGCATCGCTTACAAAGCGCTCTGCATAGCTTTTCAATGAGTAGTATTCATCGTAATCAATGTACATATGCCTGAATTTAAAAAGGCCTCCGAAGAGACCTTTCTTTCTTTAGAATCTGAAGTGGCTGAATGCCTTGTTTGCATCTGCCATGCGGTGTGTGTCTTCCTTCTTCTTAAAAGCTGCACCCGTGCTGTTGTATGCATCCAGAAGCTCATCTGCGAGCTTATCAGACATCGTCTTGCCATTTCTTGCGCGTGCTGCGTTGATAAGCCATCTCATGGCAAGAGCCTCTCTTCTGCCTTCCTTGATCTCTACCGGGACCTGGTAGGTAGCTCCTCCGACTCTTCTGCTCTTTACTTCAACTACAGGCTTTACGTTCTCAACAGCCTTGTTGAATACGTCAATGGCATTCTCTCCGGACTTTTCTGCAATCTTGTCCATTGCCCTGTAAAGGATTCTGGTGCTGATGCTCTTCTTGCCGGCAACCATCATCCTGTTGATGAATCTGGAAACAACTTCGCTGTTATATACGGCATCAGCGGCTGTTGACCTTCTTGGGACATTTAAACCTCTAGACATATCTTGAATCCCTCCTTAGGCCTTTGGCTTCTTAGCGCCGTACTTAGAGCGGCTTCTCTTCCTGTCGGCAACGCCAAGTGTATCCTTGCTGCCGCGGATGATATGATAGCGAACACCAGGAAGGTCCTTTACACGCCCTCCCCTGATGAGAACTACGGAGTGTTCCTGGAGGTTATGTCCGATACCCGGAATGTAGGCAGTAACCTCGATTCCATTTGAAAGCCTTACCCTGGCTACCTTTCTGAGAGCTGAGTTCGGCTTCTTAGGAGTTACTGTCATAACCCTGGTACAGACGCCCCTCTTCTGCGGGCATCCCTCTAAGGCAGGGCTCTTTGTCTTGCTCTTTGAGCTCTGTCTGCCTTTTCTTATTAGCTGATTAATAGTAGGCATCTTTCGATACGCTCCTTGTTTTTCCCTTCCTCAACCTCACAACAGAGGAAGACTTACCGGAGCACAGGCTCCGGCCATATCTAAAAACTCTGGTCAGCATGAGAGTATGTGCTGAGGGCTTTACCCCTCATCTGAGAGAATTTCCATTCCCTCTGCACTTTCCTCTCCCAGGGTCTTCATATCTGCAATTTCCTCAATCTCACGCTCCTCAGAGAAAGAAGTCTCAGAAGGCCTCTTCCTTCCTTCCCTGTCCTTCTCTGCCTGAAGCTCTAAGAGCACTTCATCTTCAAGATGTACTTCCCTGTACCTCTTCATACCCGTTCCTGCAGGGATTAAGTGTCCGATGATGACGTTCTCCTTGAGACCTCGCAACTCATCTGTTTTACCTGCTATAGCGGCATTTGTCAATACTTTGGTCGTACTTAAGAACGATGCTGCGGAGATGAATGAGTCAACGCTGAGAGCCGCCTCAGACACGCCCTGAAGAACAGGCCGTGCGATTGCCGGCTGCTTGCCCTGTCTCTTTGCCTCATCGTTAACACGCCTGAAGAGGTTCTTGTCCACTCTCTGCATCTTAACGAACTGAGTATCTCCTGCCCTTACGATCTCAACCTTCTTGAGCATCTGGCGGATTATGATTCCAAGGTGCTTCTCGTTGATCTCAACGCCCTGCATCCTGTAGACCTTCTGAATCTCCTCAACAAGGAACGAAAGAACTGCGTTCTCACCAAGGACATCGAGGACCTCACGGCTTGTGACAGCCTCATCACAGAGCGGATCTCCCGCCTTGACCTCATCGCCCTCCCTTGCTGAGAGAAGGGCATCCTTCGTGTATACC
>CAZHQL010000142.1:0-4714 GCA_964534915.1 uncultured Spirochaetaceae bacterium
AGCTGCCAGGGTTTTTTATTTGCTTTTGCGATTATATCTTTTTAATATTATAATCATATGATTATTATATCATTATTGTATTTGTTTTAAATTATTATTCTCAATTCCTTATTGTTTCTATATTCCCATCTTTGCTGTGGAATGAGAGAGGCTAAAATGCTATTATTCTGCCATGGCTATTTCAATCAGATTCAATAAACCCACACTCATAAGAAAGGACATGGATGCCGTGCTTCAGACCATGGTTGATGAGAAAATCGGACCGGGGGAAAAAAAGAGGGAATTTGTAAAGGCATTCAGTCAGTACATAGGAAAGAAGGATGGCATTGCAGTAAGGTCCTTTGTGGATGTTCTCTTTCATGCCATCTCTGCACTCGCTCTTGAGAATAAGGCATCTATTGCGCTCTCTGTATATACACCCAAGATCTATGAGCATGTTATCAGGAAGATGGGCTATGAAATCTATCTTACTGATGCAGATGAGTACGGCCTTCCCTCTCTTGAGGATGTGCAGAACGGCGTTGCAGAGAAAGGTGTTAAGGCTCTCATAGTCTTTTCGCCCCTTGGAAGCATGTATAGGGAAACTGATGGCTACAGGGAGCTTGAGATTCCAATTATTGAGGACGTCACCGAGTCACTCTGTTCTGAGTTCGCAGATGTGAGCTCAGGGGAGCTTGGCGATATCGTAGTATGCTCGCTTGAAGAGGATGGCGTTATTTCCACAGCAGGGGGCGCTATTGCTGTGAGTGCCAGGGATGAGTATATTGATGCTCTTAAGAAGGAGGCTGAGAAGACAAGGAGATACAATGATCTTCCTGATCTAAATGCTTCTCTTGGAATTGTACAGCTTAATAAGCTAAATCAGACCATTGAACGGCGAAGGGAGATCTTCAAGGTCTTCCAGCAGGCGCTGCAGAAAGGGGATGCAAAAGCATTTTTATCTGGAAACATAAACTATTTATCTAACGGATATGCATTTCCTGTTGTCATCGAGACGAGGATGGATGAGGCCATAGCGTTTGCAGAGAAATATGGAATTGAAGTCAAGAGGGCTTTTACGCAGAGTATCGGCAGAGGCTATCAGGATAAGTTTGAGCGCTATCCCAATGCTGTAGGGCCCCTTCAGCGCTGCCTCTTGTTTCCCATCTATCCATTTCTGAAGAGTGCTGATGTCGATACAATAGAAAAGGTTCTGCGCCACATAGGATAGTATGCTAGAATATTGATGCTTGAGAGAAAAAAAGGAGTTTTATTTTGAGACCTGAGGAAGTTTTGATAATATCGAATGCAAGCAAGAGCGATTCATCTTCTCTTGCAAGAGAGATTGCTTCTTACCTTGACAAGCTCGGCATCAGGACTCATAGCGCAGAGACGATGAGTACATCTGATGATGTTGATATTCCTTACTCGACTGATCTCGTAATAAGCCTTGGCGGGGACGGGACAGTGCTCTATGTTGCCCGCAAGGTCCATGAGCTGGGGCTTCCGATCCTTCCTGTGAACCTTGGCTCATTCGGATACATAACGGAAGTGGGAAAGGATGAGTGGAAGGAAGCCTTTGAGCGCTATATGGAAACAGGAGATAACCTCTCGCGTCGCCTGATGCTTAAAGTCAGCGTTACGAGGAAGAAAAAGAAAATATTCTCATCCTATGCTCTCAATGAGGCATCAATTTCATCAAGCGGAACGAGCAAGGTAGTCAAGCTTGAGCTCGGCCTCGACAATACATATGCAGGACTCTTCAAAGCCGATGGACTGATTGTTGCAACTCCGACAGGTTCCACTGCCTACAGCCTGGCCGCCGGAGGGCCCATATTAATGGCAGATATCTCTGCATTCGTAATCACTCCGATATGTCCTTTCACGCTTTCAAACCGTCCTTTAGTAACAGGAAGTGAGACCAGCTGTACTATTAAGGTAAAGGAAGGGCAGCGCACGGAAGTTGTTCTTTCTGTGGATGGCCAGGTATCCATTAATCTGAAGGAAGGAGATGAGATTAACATTGAAAAGTCACGCAGCAAAGCCCTCCTCGTGCTCAGCCAGAAAAGAAATTATATTGAAGTCATACGCGATAAGCTGAACTGGTCAGGGGAAATGCATGCTTGAGAGTCTTAAGATAAATAATTTCGTACTCATTCCTTCTCTTGATCTTGATCTATATGACGGGATGACTGTCCTTACCGGCGAAACCGGTTCTGGCAAGTCCATAGTCCTTGGAGCCCTGTCTTTAATCCTTGGTGCCAAGACAGATAAAGAGGTTATCCGCTCGGGCGCAGAAAAGACTGAGATTGAGGCAGTGTTCAAAACCAGAAGGAAAGCTGTTATCTCGCTTCTTGATGAAAAGGGAATAGATACAGAAGACGGAATCGTTCTTATCAGAAGAATTATAAAATCTAATGGAAGGAGCCACTACAGCATAAACGGAGTCAGCATCACAAGTGCAGAAGGCCTGGAAATTGGGCGCCTTCTTGTTGATGTTACTGGCCAGTCATCATCTCTCAGCCTTTTAAAGAAGGAGAATCAGAGAGCACTTCTTGACAGCTCAAAGGAGATAAAGGATGCACTTTCTTCATTCTCTTCTCTCTATCATGAGCTTTTGTCTTTAGAGCGTGAGAAGAAGGAAACTGAGGAGAAAATCAAGAGAATTGAGAATGACAGGGCTTTTATTGAATACAGCCTTAATGAGCTTGAAAGTGCAGACTTGAAAGCCGGGGAAGATGATGAGATAAAGGAGAAGCTCAAGATAGCATCAAACAGCGAGTTTCTGGTTGAGAATCTTACATCAGTGCGTGAAAGCCTTGATTCAGCATCGCGATCAATTTCAGCAGCTCTGACGAGTCTTGGAAAGGCTAAGGCAAAGGATGAAAGCCTTGATGAGTATTATACTCGTCTTGAGAGCATCAGCATCGAAACTGATGATATCCTCCAGAGCATTTCAGAGAGGATCAGGCTATACTCATTTGACCCGTATGAGATGGAGAGTCTTAACAGCCGCTTAGCGCTTTTGCAGAGAATAAGGAAGAAATACGGGGGCTCGATAGAATCTGCGATAGCCCGACGCGATGAGATGAGAAATGAAATGGAGAGCACGGATGAGGACATCATGCGCCTCTCAAGGCTTGAAAAGATCATAAGTGAGAAGAAAAGAGAGTGCTATGAAAAGGCTGAAATCCTTCATTCTTTGCGCATAAAGCGAGCAAGCTCTCTCAGCAAGGATATCACAGCAACGCTGAGGAGCCTGAGCATGGAGAGCGCTGAGTTTGTACTCGATGTTCAGAAGACTGAGGAGATGGGCGAATATGGCTTTGACCGGATAGCATTCCTTATTGCCCCGAACAAGGGCGAGAAGATGAGCGCTGTAGAAAGCACGGCATCCGGCGGAGAGCTGTCAAGGATAATGCTTGCCATCAAGAGCAATTTTTTAAACACTGATGATGTTGAGACTCTTTTCTTTGATGAGATTGACAGCGGGATAAGCGGGCATGCTGCGAGCAATGTTGCATCGGTTATGAAGAAAATCAGCACGAGCCATCAGATCATTGCCATAACCCACCTTGCACAGATTGCAAGATGTGCAGATTATCACATCCTTGTTGATAAGAGTGAAAAAGAGGGACGGACTGTAAGCCACTTAAGGTACATAGAAGCAGATGCCAGGGTAAAGGAGATTGCAAGGCTTCTTTCAGGCGATGAGACGGAAATCTCAATCAGGCACGCAGAGAGCCTGGTTGGTGAATGCAGAAATTAAGATCCTGGAAGATCTGAGCCTTCTCATCCTCGGTTATATGCGCATCAAGCGCTCTCTCTCCCTTATAGTATTGATAGATCTCGTTCTGCACCTTGGCTGTTCTTGGTTCATAGCCATTCTTCCTGGCCAGGCTGAGCACTCCTATCAGGTTTCTAGCTCCAACTTTTAACAGGCCTTTTTCATGAATCTCTCCTGCCATAGCATCCATATAGGATGAAAAAAGTGAATTAAGTGCATTTCTTTCTTCGCCTGAGCCGCTCTTGGTTACGAATTCAATGAGAATATCAAGCTTTACTCTGTTGCTTTCATCCATTTCCTTCTTAAGAAAGCTCACTAGTGATGATTTTATAATCTTTTCTGCAAGATCGAGGTTCTTTCTTGTCCCATCTAGAAGAGGCAGATAGCTGTTGTTCTTTGCAAGAAGCGAGTAGTTATAGAGGTTTCTTATAATGCTGTCCATATCTGAGAAAGCAACTTCATCAAGCTCTGAGTCTATCCAGCGGGATGAAAGCACAGTAAGGCCCTCAGGGATGTCCTTGCTGAAAATGCGGCAGTGCTTTGGCTCTCTTTCTCTTTCCTCCTTAATTGAGAGATAGAGATCAAGGCCCCATTCAATTGTGGAAAGCGATCTTATCTTGCATGTGTACCTCAGCAAAAGGCGCTCATCAAAGATGATCAGCTCAGCGTTTTCTGTCTTTTTCCTGTAGGAGATGAGAGTAAACTTTCCATACTCCCTGATTCTCTTATCAGGGCGTGCAAATGAGTTGTTCAGATAGAATGCAAGGGCTGCCTCTGCATTTCCATTTAACCGGCCAAGCTCACTTATTGCAAGTGCCATGGCATCAGGGTATTTGCTGCTTTTGCTCTTAACTTTCCTCAAGTCAGAAAGAAATGGCTGGATAAGATCGGCGTTACAATAGCTCTGAAGGAGATTGATGGAGAAAAGTGCGTAGCGTATGTTAAGCA
>CAZHQL010000143.1:0-4559 GCA_964534915.1 uncultured Spirochaetaceae bacterium
CCCGTCATCATGGCCACAGCAAGATCAGGTGAGTATGACAAGATTGAAAGCCTGGATGCAGGAGCGGATGACTACCTTGTAAAGCCCTTTGGCATGATGGAAATGGCAAGCCGCATAAAGGCAGTGCTGCGGCGATACAGAAAGAGCAGAAGAGATGTTCTCATCCTGGGAGGCATTACTCTTGACAAGGCAGAGCATAAAGTGACTTCCAGGGGAGAGAAAGTAAGCCTTACGCTCAAGGAATTCGAGCTTCTCGAGCTCCTTTTAGAGAACCCTGGCATTGTCTTTTCCAGAGAAGTCCTTCTTGAGAGAGTATGGAAGCAGGAGGCTGTAACAGAGACAAGAACAGTCGATGCCCACATAAAGACGCTCAGGCAGAAACTCTTGAGCGAGGGCTCTCTTATAGAGACTGTCAGGGGCGTTGGCTACAGAATCGGAGAGTGATGCATGAATAAAACCATATTCCGCTCTGTGCTCCTTGCATGCTCTGCAGTAATGGTTTTCTCGCTTCTTGGAACCCTGTTTTTCCTCAACAGCTATTTTACGGATATTCAGATGAGGAGCCTGAAAGAGCAGGCAGAGCTCACTGCAGCTGCTGTAAGCATACAGGGCCTATCTTATTTTGACTCATTTAAAAGCAGCTCCTGCCGCATCACATGGATAGAAAGCAGCGGCAGAGTCATCGCAGACACAGATGCTGATGAAGGCAAAATGGATAACCACCTTGAGCGAAAGGAGATAGAAGAGGCCCTGCGCTATGGGCGCGGGCAGGACAGGAGGCTCTCAGATACGCTTGGAGAAGAGAGGCTGTACGCAGCAGTGTGTCTTGAAGATGGCTCAGTGCTGCGCCTCTCAGTTACACAGCACTCTGTTTTCAATCTGACACTCGGCGTTATTCCCTTCATGATTATCATATTCATTCTTGCTCTCTTGTTATGCTCACTCATTTCAAGAAGCATTTCAAGAAAGATCATCGGGCCGCTTAACTGCCTTGATCTTGATAACCCTCTTGATAACAATACCTATGATGAATTAAGCCCCCTTTTTTTGAGAATTGAGAGCCAGAAGAGCCAGATTGAAGCGCAGATAGAGAGAATAAGGAGAGATCAGAAGGAATTTGAAGCAATAACAGACAACATGAGCGAGGCCATGGTGATCCTTAACAGCGAGGACGCTGTCCTCAGCCTCAATTCATCTGCCATGAAGCTCTTTTGCTGTACTTCTTCCTCCATCGGAAAGAGCATGCTGACTCTTGAACGCTCCCTTGAATTCCAGAAAGCCCTCGATGTGTGCAAGAAAAAGGGAAGGAGCGAGTACTTCTTTGAAAAAGATAATCATGAATTCTGCCTTATTGCCTCTCTCATAAAAGATGATGATAACAAGACCCTTGGCACGTGCCTTCTTATCATGGATGAGACAGAAAAGGCAAAAGCAGAGATCATGAGAAGAGAGTTCAGCGCAAATGTAAGCCATGAGCTTAAAAGCCCGCTGCAGGCAATCCTTGCATCCTCTGAGCTTCTTATGAACAACCTTGTCAAGGAAGATGACAAGCTTTCCTTCATAGGACGCATCCACAGTGAAGCAGAGCACCTTGTTACCCTTATTGAAGATATCATAAGGCTCAGTCAGCTTGATGAGAGCTCATCTTTTTCAGAAGAGGAAGTTCCTCTTGCTGAAATCTCTCAGAGCGTTATAAAGTCCCTCTCTCTCAGTGCATCTGAGAAGAAGATCAGAATGGAAAGTGATGTTGATGATGTAAGAATGCGGGCTGAGCATCGTCTTGTCTATGAGATTATCTACAACCTCACAGACAACGCAATCCGATACGGAAGAGTAGGAGGCTATGTGAAGCTCTCAGTGAAAAAGACACAATGCGCTATCCTCATTTCTGTTGAAGATAACGGCATTGGAATACCAGATGAGCACCAGAGCCGTATTTTTGAGCGCTTTTATCGCGTGGAGGCATCACACTCAAGATCTACAGGGGGCACAGGCCTCGGGCTTTCAATCGTGAAGCATGCTTCTCTTGCCTTAGGCGGCAGTGTAAGTGTAGAAAGCAGAAGGGGAGAAGGCTCTGTTTTTACAGTAAGCTTTCCCTCAACACTATCATGCTGATGCATCAGGACCTGGTCCTTGGATGAGAGCAGCTTTCCCTCTCAGCAAGATAGAAGGGCAGGTAGATCTTCATCGGAAGAGTATGTCCTCCTGTAATCCTGTCTATGAGTATCTTGGCTGTCATATGCCCCATCTCTTCAATGGGGATGTGAACTGTAGTGAGCGCCGGAGAAAGATACTGTGCTGTATCGATATCATCGATGCCGATTACGGAAATATCCTTTGGAATCTGCAGTCCCTTATTCCTTATTGCACGCATTGCACCGATTGCAGTAAGGTCGTTGCTGCAGAAAAATGCAGTGACAGGGATATTGCGGGAAAGGATCTTCTCAGCCCCCTTGAGGCCTCCGTCAGCAGACTGCTGTGCCGAGGCTACATAGGAGATGCTGAAAGGAATGTGATGCTTTTTTAGCGTGTCCATATAGCCATGATAGCGGATTTCATCTTCAGTCTCCCCGATATATGCAATGTGGCGGTGTCCAAGCCCTATAAGGTATTCAACAGCAGTAACGCTGCTCTGGTATCCGTCACAGAGAATCTGGTCGAAGTTCGCCTTTGTCTCATTTATTCCCGTGTAGGCTACAAAGCGGCAGTTCTGCTTCAGGAATTTCAGGCCGGCATTGTCGATGCGCCCGAGCACTGCAACTCCTGTGATGGAAGAATCCATCAATATATTGATATTAGGCGAGTTTGACGCTATGTCAAAAGCAGTAAGAGATGATTTCACAAGATAGTTATGCTGGTATGCTGCAGCTTCCACGCTCCGCGCAAGGGATGCAAAGAACGGGTCATCCTGCGAGTCCGGGGAGCGGGCAAAAAGACATATGAGGGAACGGGAATTAATAGTGTTCAGTTCTCCTTTCTTCAGGCTCTTTGCTGAGATGTTCGGAGTATAGCCGTTTTCACGGACTATCTGCCATATCCTGTCCTGCACTTCCTTGCGGGCTACCTTCGGGTTCTGGTTGTTTATAACTCTTGAGACAGTGGAGATGGAAACCCCTGCCTGCTCTGCGATTGCCTTAAGCGTCATTGCACATCCTCCTTTTTTATATGCAATACTAAGAATTTTTTTAAAGGCACCGGAATGCCTGAAATAGTATAGCAAACGTTTGCGTAAAAATAAATTGTTTTTTGCGTAATTGTACTTTATACTGGTCTTATCTGAATTCAATGAGGATAAAATATTACGAAGTAGGCTTTTGCAAGAGGCAGAAAAGAAACTCTGAAAAGCCGAAAAAGGAGGATTTTAATGAGAAAAGCATTAGTGTTTTGCCTTGTTGCGCTCCTTGCTCTTGGGAGCGTCTTTGCAGGAGGATCTTCTGAATCATCTGCAACGATGAGACTGACAGTATCCGGCATTGGCGGAAGCCTGAACTGGCTTCCTGTTTACATAGCTCAGGAAGAGGGCTTCTTTGAAGAGGCAGGCTTAAGCATCAGCGAGCAGCTGTTCACAAATGGACCTGTACAGATGGAGTCGCTCTCAGCAGATGGCTGGGACATCGGATGTACGGGAGTCGGAGGAGTCTTTGCAGGTGTTCTCGGCTATGATGCTGTAGTGCTCGGAGCCAGCAACACAGATGACGGAACCCAGGTAGTATTCGTGCGCAACGATTCTGATATCCTCACAGCAGGAAAGGGAAACAACATCTACAGTGATGAAATCTACGGCACTGCAGATACATGGAGAGGAAAATCAGTCCTTTGCAATACAGGAAGCGTTACGCAGTATGTATTTGTCAAGACCCTTGAGGGCTTTGGCCTTACCCAGGCAGATGTAAGATTCATCGCAATGGATGCAGCAACATCCTACAGCGCATTCATCGCAGGGGAAGGGGACGTATGTGTTCTCACAGGTGCAGGCGGCACGTTCCGCATGATGGCACAGCCTGAGAGATACACAGCAGTTTCCAGCGGCCCGTTAGTAGACTCCGGTCTTATGTGCTACTTTGTAGCCAACAAGAACAGCTACGCAGATCCTGAGAAGTATGAGGCTATTAAAGTATTCATGAGGGAGTACTTCCGCGCTATGGACTGGATTCGCGAGAATCCGGATAAGGCTGTAGAGTACTGCATGGCCATGAACGATGAGAACGGAAGCTCCATGGACGAAGAGACTACAAGGATGTATGTTGAGGCCGACCGCTACTTCACGCTTGAAGAGGCTGTTGCAATGCTCGAGGCCGGCTCTGATGGATCTCTTTCTGTTATCGACCAGAATATGACAAGCGTTCTTGACTTCTTCATCAGAAGCGGAAACTATGAGCAGGGAGACGTTGAGAGATTCCTCGGCCACACCGATTCAAGGCTCCTTAACGAGCTTCTTGCAGAATCCTGATTCATCTCAGTGAAATTCTCATATCCGAATAATCATTTTAATAAGCCACCACTTCCATCAGATGAGTGGAGGTGGTGCTTTGTTTCTATTTCTGAATAAGGAGCAGATA
>CAZHQL010000144.1:0-4534 GCA_964534915.1 uncultured Spirochaetaceae bacterium
GTCCTGATGTGTCTATGATGAGAGTGTCTATAAGATCATGGCGGGCCTTGGAAAGAGCTTCCCGTGCAACTCGCACAGGATTCTTCTCGCCCTCAATCTTGAAGAGCGGAACATCTATTTTGCCAGCAAGAATCTCAAGCTGGGTAACGGCTGCAGGACGTACAAGGTCTGCTGCAACGAGCATTACACGGCGCCCTTCCTTCTTAAGCTTATACGCAATCTTATGAGCACCCGTTGTCTTACCCGAGCCCTGAAGACCCATCATGAGAATTACGCTTGTAGTATCCTTTCCCTTCAGGCTGAGCTCATTGCCGCTTTCACTTGAAAGGAGAGAAACCATCTTATCATAGATGATCTTGGTGAACATCTGCCCGGGATCAACTGCTTTCAGGACCTTCTCGCCCTTTGCCTCCTCCATCGTGGAATTGACAAAGCGCCTTACAACACGAAGGTTTACATCGGCATCGAGCAGGGCCTCCTTGATCTCTTCCACTGCATCGCTGATGTTCTTCTCTGAGATCCTGCCTTTACCTGAAATGCTTCTCAAGGCAGATGATATCTTGTCCGAAATACTATCAAACATAATCTTCCTTTCATCCTATAAGGACAACGAATAATCTTATACCTAAAAAGAGGCTATGCTGTCAATAAAGCGCCATCTCAGTCATCAAAATCACTAACTTCCCTGTCACTCTCATCAAGGATTACATCCTTGCCGCTGACGTGTCCGATTCTGTAGCTTACGAGAGTGGAAACACCTGCCTCATTCTGAGTAACTCCTATAAGCGATTTTCCAGCATTCACTGTATGCTTGTTATGCGTGATGATAATAAACTGGCTTTCCTTTCCAAAGTCCTCTAAAACTGAGATGAAGTAGCCGATGTTCCTATCATCGAGGGCCGCATCAATCTCATCGAGGATACAGAAGGGACTTGGCTTTACATTGTATGTTGCAAATAAAAGGGCAACGGCGGTCATGCTCTTTTCCCCTCCAGAGAGGAGCGACATGTTTGTAAGCTTCTTTCCAGGAGGCTGAGCAAAGATATCTACACCGGTAGTGAGGACATTCTCCTCATCCTGCAGACTCAGCTCTGCCTTTCCTCCGCCAAAGAGGCGCGTAAACATCTCCTGGAAGCTGTCAGAGATCTCCTTATAGGCCTTTAAAAAGAGCTCCTTGCTTGTCTCTTCAATCTCAGAAAGGACCTTCTCTAAATCTGACTTGGCCTTATAAAGGTCATCAAGCTGCTTTGTGTAGAAATCGAGGCTTGCCTTTGCATCGTTGAATTCATCCTCAGCAAGCTGGTTTATGTTTCCTGCATTCTCTATGGCCTTTCTTATTTCCCTGAGCTCGTTCTCTATAAGAGTCTGCTCAAGCTCTTCATCAAAGTATTCCTTGAACTCATTGAGGTTCCTGTTATATGTCGTATGAAATGTTGTGTAGATATCTGAAATCTGTTCATCAGAGGTCTGAAGATGTAATTTCTCAAACTCTATAGAGCTCTTGTTCTCAACAATCTTAGCACTCATCTGGTCTTTCTCGTTGCGCATCCTGGTAAGCTTTTGCTGCTGCTCAGCTATCATGGATGCAAGCTCGTCAAGGCGCTCATTTGAGGTTTTTATCTTTCCTCTGAGCTCACTTCTTTCAAGATCCTTTTCCTTTACCTCTTCGTAGGCCCTGTCTATCTTGCTTTTAGCGCTGTTTGCAGCATCAAGATTGTCCTCATACTCATATCGCCGCTCTTCAATCTGACGGCCAAGCGTATTCTTTTTTTCTTTAAGGCTTTCTATGTTTCCATCTATCGTGGCTTTCTGGATATAAAACTGGTTAAGAGTCTCCCTCAGGCCTTCAACATCGCCTCTGAGTCTTTCATTAGTTTCCCTTGCGCCTGTAATGAAAATCCTGTTTTCCTCACTTCTTTTCCGGGCCTCCCTCTCCTTTGTCTCAATTCCCCTTTTATTTGCAATAAGGCCCTCAGGGGATAAAAGAAGGTCAACAACTGGAGGAATCGTATCCTTATATGAGGAAAAGAGATCCTTGATGCGGACAAGCTCTGAGTAAATCCTCTCAAAGTCCTCTTCTTCCTTCTTCTTTGAGACGCTCTCAGCTTTCAGTGTCTTTAAAAAATCTAAATGGCTCTTTACGAATGATGACAAGGCAGCAATCTCATCTGTAAGGTTTTTATCTGCTGCATTTGTACGTTCTGCAGAGTACTCAGTGCTTGTATTTGCATCAACTTCGTTTATAAGCTCTTCAATTACCTTCTTCAGCTCATCGCTCAATGCAATAAGATCATCGCTGAGGCATTTGTTCTCATCCTCCCTCATTGCAATTTCCCTGCTGTTTTCCTCAATTGCCTTGCTCTTTTCATCAATCATCTTAGAAGCAGTTGCAATCTGGGCCTCAAGCTCCTCCTTTTTATCCTCTACTTCAGCAATCCTGTCATCGATGCTATCGTAGTCGCTCTCAAGTTCCTTTAGTCCCTTTAAGATGCTCTCAGCCTTTTCCCTGGCACTTCTTTCCTGCGATACAAGATTCTGGATGCGCTCTTCAATATAGCTGATACTCGTTGAGATATTCGTTATCTGTCCTGAGAGCTCTGTAGTCTTTATCCTCAGCGAGGAAATCTCCTCATTCTTAGCTGAGAAGTCATCACTTTCCCTTGTTAAATCATCCTCGAAGCTCTCAAGCTTCTTAGAAAAGCTCTCAATCTCTTCCTGCAGCTTTTCAATTCTTAAATTCCTTGCATCCTTAAGGTTCAGAAAGTTCTTTATCTTGCAAACAGCAAGCTGCACATCAAGCTCAAAGAGCCTCTTTCTGAGTTCCTTGTATTTCTTTGCCTTCTCAGCCTGGTCCTTGGTCCTGTTATATGTACGCCTGACCTGGTTTACTGTGATCTCTACAGTTGCGATATTCTCCTCAGTCTTCTGGATCTTGTCCCCGGCTTCCTTGCACTGCTGCTTGAATTTGGATATCCCGGCAGCCTCTTCGAAGATATATCTTCTGTCCTCGGGCTTCATGTTTATGATCTGGTCGATCCTTCCCTGCTCAAGAACGCTGTAAGCGCTCTTGCCAACCCCGGTATCCATTAAAAGCTCTATGATTTCCCTGAGCTTGCAGCGTTCCCTGTTCAGGTAATACTCTGTCTCCCCCTGGCGGAATATCCTTCTCTTGATTTCAATCTCAGATGCAGGGTGATCAAGCATTCCACTTGAGTTGTCTAATGTGAGTGCAACCTCTGCAAACGGCATGGCTTTCCGCCAGTCATTCCCGTTGAAGATCACATCCTCCATCTTGCTTGCCCTGAGCGTCTTGGTTCCCTGCTCTCCGAGTACCCATTTTATGGCATCTACGATATTGCTCTTTCCACACCCGTTAGGGCCTAAGAGGCTTGTGATGCCATCTGAAAAATCAATATGGGTCTTTTCTGCAAAGGACTTGAACCCGTACATGTCGAGGCTTTTTAAGAACAAACCAATTCTCCTTGAACGAAACGCTATTATCCAATATAAAGAAAATGTGAGAAAAATGCTAGCTGAGCTTTTTGATGCTGAGGATCTCGAGGACCAGAGGATTATAGCGGGCGCTGATGAGGCAGGACGGGGCCCTCTTGCCGGTCCTGTAGTAGCTGCATGCTGCGTCCTTCCTGAAGACTTTCCCTTCCATATATTAAACGACTCAAAAAAGATGAGTGATGAAGAAAGAGCGCAGGCTGAAGAAGCTATAAAAGAGAAAGCCATCGCCTATGCCATAAGCGCCGTAAGCAATGAGATAATTGACAGGATCAACATCCTTAGTGCAAGCCTTCTTGCAATGAAGCTCAGCTATCTGAAAGTAAAGAGAATAACTAAAGTTGATTTGCTTCTTGTAGATGGAAATAAGACACCTGATGTGGATATAGAGACACAAGCTGTTGTAAAGGGGGACCAGAAGATACCCGAAATAATGGCAGCAAGCATCCTTGCAAAGAATGAAAGAGACAGAATCATGGCACTTGCAGATGCCCTATGGCCTGAGTACGGCTATAAGAAGCATAAGGGTTATCCGACGAAGGAACACCGGGAGAAAATAGAAAAATACGGGCCATGCCTTATAAGCCGTACATCATTTCACATAAAGGAAAGAGAAGACTCTCCTACTCTGTTTCCTCTTCTTTCTTCTTAAATCTTGGATTTGGCTTAGTGCCATGCATCCTGATGTAATCAAGGGATTTCTGAAGCTCCTTTACGAATGCTCCCATATCCTCCTGATAGACAAGTATTGACTGGCGAAGAAAACGACCCTCGGTATCTGTAGGCCTGCTCTCTACGATATTAAGATAAAGATCTCCGTAAACATTTTCCTTGACATTGAAAAAATACGTCCTGTCATCCTTGATAAGTCTGGATGAAAAAACTTCTCCACGCTCTCCCATAACAGGGCCTCCCTGACTCAAATTAACAAAAAAATGCAACTCATAAAGAATTGCACCGAAAAAGCGTCCGACGGGAATCGAACCCGCATCTTCAGCTTGGAAGGCTGAGGTAATAGCCATTA
>CAZHQL010000145.1:0-4505 GCA_964534915.1 uncultured Spirochaetaceae bacterium
TCCCCTCTCATGGGTTATCCTGGAGCACTTGGCCTTGATCTCTCTGCTGAATCCGGTGATTTTCCTGCAATTCTTGCAAAGGTTGAACAGGCAGTCTGCAAAGAAGGAGGCTCTGGACGCTTCGGAACCTGGGCATATAGCTATGGCTACACGGCAACAGCTGGTCTTGGCCGTCTTGCCATTGAGGCAGTTACAGCCGAAATGAACGGAGAGTATTATAATTACACCTCTCTCAGGAACATCAGGGAAGCATATTCTTACTATAGCCCGAATGCAGACTGGAATGGCTCTCATCTTGTAGATGAAGCTTCCGCTATATCTTATGACAACTACATTCTTTTATACCAGGATACATACATCATGGGAGAGCAGGGATATTACATGCACAACACTGACATTGAGATTCCTGAATGGGTGTTCTATATTAAATAGCTGAGCAGGCTCCTGGAGCCTGCCTTTCCTTCCTGAGCTCAGGAATAAATGATCAGGGCAATCAGCTCAAGAGGTTCATCAGTATTGTTATTTACCCCATGCCCTGTTCCGCTTGGAGTAAATGTTACGTCTCCTGCACTGATGCTCGTGATGGTGCCGTTATCATTATATTCGGCACTCCCTGATACAACGTAATAGATTTCTGTGTCTCCACTATATACATGATAGCCGATGCCGGAGTGCGGTGCGACTGTCGTATGCGCAAATACGCGGCCCTTGCCATTTAATTCTTCATCACAAGTGATCAGGTTCCTGACAGTAATATAGCCATCGGCTCCGAACTTGCGCTCTACATGTTCCACTTTCTTTTCATTTGATTTTCTTACCATATATCCTCCTCATTAAAAATGATTTTGCCCTACACCTTGAAAAGGATCATGCCCCTCATCCTCAAATATTATTCCAGGCCCGAAGGGCGCCAGGCGGTCCATGATATATGAGCATGTGAAGTTATCATGAGAGTTGCGCGAAAAATGCCACATCGCTTTCCATAGCTCCTTTATGAGGCCTTTATACTCACCGATGCCGCCAGAGATAAGATTGTGAATTTCATCCGGGTCATTTTCAAGGTCATAAAGCTCATCATAATCAAAGGAGTTGAACACGTATTTCCATTTCCTATCCCAGACTGCACGCTGTATGCCATAGACCTCATTGCCATTTGTCTGTGTAAAATGATAATTCCTCCAGTCCTTTTCATCACCTTTTCCTTCAATAAATGGAAGGAGGGACTCTCCGCTGAGCTTTCTATAAGGCTTGAGGCCTGCCATATCAAGAACTGTCGGGGCAACATCTGTAATGGATACCATTGCATCCACTTCCCTTTTTTGCCTTACAAGGCCTCCGCCGACTAAAAGGGGTATTCTGTATGCTTCCCTAAAGCAGGGATGCCCTTTTGACCAGAGGCCATGGGAGCCGGCATAGTCCCCATGATCTGACATATAAATGACATATGTGTTCTCCCAGATTCCTTTTTTCTTAAGCCTTTCTATGACTTTTCCAAAAAGCTCATCTTCAAAGGAAACAAATGCAAGATAGTGCCTCAGGCTCTCAACATGCTCTTCTTCTGTTAAGTTAAAGCAATCGCGTGTTCTCCTGTAAAGCGCTGGCTTGTCCTTCATATCATCAGAGAAGGACGAGGGAAGTTCTATTTTCTCATTCTCATAGAGATCCAGGAAGCGCTTTGGAGGACAGTAAGGGTCATGGGGCCCGGTGGGCGCTATATACATAAAGAGCGATCCGGAAGATGAATCGAAATCATCAATGGCCTGGCATGCTCTTTCTACTGTATCAATATCCCCTGAGGGATTCTCATTTAATCCGAAGTGGTAATAGCGGGGGTATCCCGGAGAGACTATCTCGCCAAAATCCTTATCTTCATCAAGCTTGATCCTATCTTTTTTCTCCCGAGCATACTCATTTTCCCAGTCATTAGCCCTCGGTCTGTTTTCGTTTTCTACTTTAGCTATGTGGCCAGAGAGCACCTCATCAAAGCCGCGCTCAAGCGGCCCCTCATATGCGCTTATATGCCATTTTCCTGAGAAGATATTCCTGTATCCTGCCTCTTTCAGAAGCTCAGGAAATAATTTCACGCCCTCGTACAGGGTACGCGAAAGTGCGCTGTCAGATTCAACATTATTCCAGATTCCGCTCTCAGAAGGATATAAGCCTGAAAGGCAGGCAGTGCGCGAAGGACAGCAATGGGGCGCTACAGTATAGGATGAAGTAAAGGTCACAGCATTCTTTCTGAATTCATCAAGGTTTGGTGTCTTTGCCTGGCTTTTTCCCTCTGCAGTGTCCGCATTCTGCTGGTCTGTGATAAAGATGATAATATTGGGCTTTTTTTCCATTTCTCAAAAGACCTCCAGAGTCTTCTCAGAAGCATTCTCTGAATAGATGATCTGAGCTTTCTCTGTTTTCACATTCACATAGAGCTCGCTGTACTCAACTCCGCTTTCCCATCTTATGCGAACGCTGCAGCAATCGCTTGTTAGAAGCGAGAAGGTGCCTTCAAACGACGGATGCGTGTTCCTGAAGAGCATGAGATTCCTCATCTTCTCAACAACAGGCCGCTTCATCTCCTCTTCTGCTTCCTCAAGCGAATAGTAATGCCTGTTTACATCCCTTGCTTCCCCGCTCTTTTTAAAGAGCTCAAAGTCATTCCTGCTTGCAAAGAGGCCGCAGTAATACACCTGGGGAATTCCGGGGGCAAAGAACTGAATTGCACGTGCAATCAAGTACCTTTCATCCTTCTCGCCAAGTGCTGAGTAATATGTGCAGTTTATCTGGTAAGTATCGAAAGATGTGAAATTGAGGGCCATGCCGGCCTTCGCATGGGTCTCCGTGATATCAGGATTGAGATCAAATACAGCCTTCTTTGTCCTCAGCACTTCATCATCCGGCATTAAATACCGTACATCCACTACCCCGATGCCGTCATGCGTGTCGAGCGTCGTGAACTGCTTTCTCGGGCAGAATGTGAGCCAGTTCTTCAAATAGAGAGTGCGCCCTGTGAAGAATGCATTTAAAATAAGCATTGGAAGCTGGAAGTCGTATGTCCAGTATCCCCTTTCCTCAAGTTTCTTCTGAATGAAATAATTCTCATGAATCTCAGGAAGGATCTCAACGCCGCAGCGCAAGAGCGCATCCCTGCACTCAGATAGAAGATCCCATACATCCGGCTCGACAAAGAAGCAGTTCGTGCCTGCCTTCTTCGTAGCATAGGCAAATGCATCAAGGCGGATAAGTGCTGCTCCATGCTCTGCAAGGAAGGAAAAATTATCCTTCATGAACTCTTTAGCCACCTTTGAGCGCTGTATGTTTATATCCATCTGATGGTCGCTGAATGTGCTCCAGAGCCTCTCGCTTGTGCCGTCAGAGAAAGTCACATCCGTATATGAGAGCTCCTTTCTCTTGTATAGTATTGCATCCTCTTCTTTTGCCGGATTTCCACCTTTCCAGAAATCCTTGAACCTGATGAAAAAGTCCCTGTATTTAGATTCATCCTTATTTTTGATGAAGTCCTTGAAGACTTCGCTTTCATCCGAGATGTGGTTGATCATGTAGTCATACATGAGGTAGTACTTCTCAGAAAGGCGCATGATATCGCGCCATGTGCCGAACGCAGGATCTACTTCGCGGTATGTAGTTGGAGAAAAGCCCCTGTCTGCAGTGGAAGGAAAGAACGGGAGGATATGAAGGCCCCCCAGTGCGCCCTCATAATGCCTTGAAAGAAATGTCTCAAGATCCTTCAGATTATTTCCGATGCAGTCTGCATAGCTGATGAGCATTATCTTGTTTGAAATCTTCTGCTTCATAGTCTCTCCTATGTGGTTTTCCTGTCTATAAGGGAGACGGGAATTACCTGCTTGTCAGGCACAGTCTTTCCCTCTGCCATGTCAAAAAGTGCAGAAAGCGCAAGCTCTGCCATCTTGTCTATGTACTGGTGCACTGTAGTGAGTTCAGGGTGCATGAGAGAGCAGAATGATACATCATCGTATCCTACGATCTTGATATCCTCAGGGATGGAATATCCCATGGAATATGCCATATTTATGCAATGTGCGGCAATTATGTCATTGCTTGCAAAAATTCCGTCCATATCAGTATTCTCATAGAAGACCTTGCTTATAGTCTGCTCATACTCAAGAATCATATTGCTCTTCTCGCTTATCTCATAGAGCTTGTACTCTATGCCTGCCTTCCTGCATTCCTCGATGAATGCAAAGGATCGCGCATTGCCGCTGCTGTGGCCTGCAAGGTCTCCTCCGATATGCACAAGGCGCTTGCAGCCCTTTGCAATAAGGTGCCGTGTAGCAAGGATTCCCCCCTGATAATCATCAGAAGAGACCGCAGGAGTTGCATTCGTATTGGCCCAGAAGATTGTGGGAATTGAGGACTTTGCGATGAAATCCTCAGTGCCCTTGATATATGTCGTTATGATTCCAAGCGGACGAGCATCTGCAACTGAGTTGTATTTCTGCTTGTATTGCTCAACATCGTCATTTGTGACG
>CAZHQL010000146.1:0-4493 GCA_964534915.1 uncultured Spirochaetaceae bacterium
GTTCAGACTGAATCCTATAAGAGATTCTTACAGCTGGACAGGCTGGAAAAAGGTCTTCAGCCGGATCCCGATTACGGGCTTGAGCACATTTTCCAGACTATATTCCCGATCAAGAGTCCTAATGACGACATGATGGTCCTCTACAATGGCTACTCGGTCGACATGGATGGAATCAAATACACTGAATCCGAGTGCAAGAAGAAGGGAAGAAGCTATGGCGTTCCTGTGAAGGCGAAAGTCACACTCAGTCTCAGAAGCGGAGAAATGAGGGAAAAGGAGATCTTTTTCGGTGATTTCCCGTTAATGACTGACCGTGGCACGTTCATCATCAATGGCGCAGAGCGTGTAATCGTTTCCCAGATTGTGAGATCGCCGGGAATCGTGTTCAAACTCGGAAAGAGGATGGATGCTTCCTCAGTCTTCTACGGTACTCTGTATCCTTATGCGGGTACGAAAGTTGAATTCGCCCTGACAAGGAAGAATGAGAAGATAGATACCAAGAAGAGTGGGGATGTCTCTTCAAACCAGGAAAAAAAGAGAGTCAACAACATCATCCAGGTAAGCATCGGAAAGAAGCCGTTTTTAGTAACGTTCTTCCTGCGCGTGCTTGGCCTTGATACCCGTGACAAGATCATCAGCGCTTTCTATGAGAGCCAGAAGATAAGCACATCTGAGGACTATGGGGACCAGAAGTTCTACTGCTATAAGGATTTAAGGCTTGATGATGACTTAATTCATGCAGCAGGCGAGGAGCTTGGAACCCTTGAGCTCAGGGAGCTGAATAACATGGGAATTGAGGAAGTTGAGGTCCTCGATGTCGGAGGAAAGGACATAGACCATCCTGAGCTTGCTGTTGTAAAGACCCTCCGAAGGGAATCAATCCTCTGCCCGCACTACCGCGTTGAGGAGTCCGAGGAGTTCCAGAATGAGTACATCAACCAGATTGTTGATGCATGCAAGAACGCACTTCCTCAGAATTTGAAGACTTTCCCGGATCCGGGCAGGATTATCAACTATTTCCAGGAGATGTTCCTCCATGCAAGAGGATTCGATCTCTCGAATATCGGGCGCTATAAGTTCAACAAGAAATTCTATGGCATGGATGAAGAGAAGTATAAGACGAGCACCTCTTTGCTTGCTGAGGATGTCATAGAGACAGTGAAGAACCTGGAGCTCTTCTGCGAAGGCGGCATCAAGGAAGATGATATCGATGCCCTTGGAAACAGGAGGGTAAGGACTGTCGGAGAGCTTCTGCAGAATACTATCATGGATGCATTCTCACGCATGGCAAAGACTGCGCGCGAGAAGATGAACATCGCTGATGAGGCTGTAAAGCCACAGGAGATCATCTCCATAAAGCCGATTGTAGGCGCTATAAAGGAGTTCTTCGGCTCTTCCCAGCTTTCTCAGTTCATGGACCAGGTAAACCCTCTTGCAGAGCTTACTCATAAAAGGAGGGTTTCAGCACTCGGTCCTAAAGGTGGACTCTCAAGAAGCAGTGCACGTGCCATATATGAAGTCAGGGACGTACACTACACACACTATGGAAGGATCTGTCCGATTGAGACTCCTGAAGGATCAAATATCGGACTCATACTCTCGCTTGCAAACTATGCACGCATAAACGACCTTGGCTTCATCGAGACGCCGTACAGGCGCGTCGTGAACGGAGTTGTCACCAATGAAGTAAAATACCTCGATGCCAACGATGAGGAGCGCTGCAAGATTGCACAGGGAAATGCGAAGATCGATGAGAGCGGTCATTTCCTTGAGTCAGAGGTCTCAGTAAGGGAAAACGGGGATTATGGCACAGCCAGAGCAGAGGAAATTGACTGGATGGATGTTTCCCCGAAGCAGGTAGTCTCGGTAGCTACATCGCTTATTCCGTTTTTGGAGCACGATGATGCTAACCGTGCCCTGATGGGCTCGAACATGCAGCGCCAGGCGGTTCCTCTGGTGTTCCCGGAGGCCCCGAGGGTCGGAACGGGCATGGAGCAGAGGTCTGCATATGACTCAGGCGTGCTTATCAAGGCAACTCGTCCCGGAGTTGTCACTTATGTATCCTCAACACGCATTGAGGTTCTTGTAGATAAGGAAAATGCCGAGATAGAAGGAGAGGTGGATAAGTATGAGGTCCATAAGTTCGAGAGAACCAATCAGGACTCATGCCTTAACCAGAAGCCGATAGTCCACGTCGGCGACCATGTCGATGCAGGCGATGTGCTTGCAGACGGGCCTGCAACGGACAAGGGAGAGCTTGCACTCGGACGCAATATCCTGGTTGGCTTCGTGCCATGGAACGGCTATAACTATGAGGATGCAGTCCTTATAAGCGAGCGCGTTGTAAGGGAAGATATCTACACATCAATCCACATCAAGGAATTCAGCGTGGATATCCGCGATACAAAGCTCGGACCTGAGAAGCTCACAAAGGACATTCCAAACACTTCCGAGAAGCTTTTAGAGCACCTGGATGCCGACGGAATTGTCTGCATCGGAACATATGTCCGCCCGGGACACATCCTTGTAGGAAAGGTGACACCGAAGAGCGAGGCAGATACAACGCCTGAGGTAAAGCTTTTAAACTCTATCTTCGGCGAGAAGGCAAAGGAAGTAAGGGATTCTTCACTAAAGGTTCCTCATGGCACTGAGGGTACCGTAATAGATATCCAGCACCTTCAGAAGAGTGACAAGGATGAGCTCCAGCCAGGAGTTGAGCATACGATCAAGGTCCTCATTGCCACAAAGCGCAAGCTCAAGCAGGGCGACAAGATGGCAGGACGGCATGGAAACAAGGGTGTAGTATCGCGCGTGCTTCCTGAGGAGGATATGCCTTACATGGAAGACGGAACACCGCTCGATGTATGCTTAAATCCTCTTGGAGTACCGTCCAGAATGAACATCGGACAGCTGATGGAGACTCAGCTTGGATGGGCAGCTGTGAAGAACGACGTGTGGTATAAGACACCTGTGTTCCAGTCTGCATCCATGGAGCAGATCGAGGCTGAGATGGTCAAGGCAGGACTTCCCAGGAACTCAAAGATCCGCCTCTATGACGGAAGGACTGGTGTTCCATTTGTAAACGACGTATTCTGCGGCTATATCTACTATCTGAAGCTGCATCACCTTGTTGATGACAAGATGCATGCACGCTCCACAGGACCTTATTCGCTTGTAACACAGCAGCCTCTCGGAGGAAAGGCAATGTTCGGCGGACAGCGTCTTGGAGAGATGGAGGTATGGGCATTCGAGGCATATGGAGCATCGAACACGCTTCAGGAACTTCTTACGATCAAGAGTGATGACATGAAGGGCAGGGTCCAGATTTACGGCTCAATCGTAAAGGGGGAACCCACCAAGACAAGCAGCATGCCAGAGGCATTCAACGTTCTTGTACAGGAAGTAAGAGGCCTGGCTCTCGATATGTCCGTATACGATGAGAATGGCAAGCAGGTTCCGCTCACTGAGCGTGATGAGGAGCTGATTGCAAAGAAAGAGAAAGGTACTTTCTAGGAGGAGAGAATGAAGGAAATTCAGGATTTCAGCACCATTAGGATTAAGCTTGCTTCTCCCGAGCAGATTCTCGCATGGAGCTACGGCGAGGTTAAGAAGCCGGAGACTATAAACTATCGTTCTCTCCGTCCGGAGAGGGACGGCCTTTTCTGCGAGCGCATTTTCGGAACCACCAAGGAATGGGAATGCTACTGCGGAAAGTTCAAATCCAACAGATATAAGGGCGTTGTATGCGACCGCTGCGGCGTAGAGGTATCAGATACGAAGGTACGCCGTGAGAGGATGGGCCACATCACACTTGCAGCTCCTGTTGCACATATCTGGTTCTACCGCTCAACGCCATCCATCATGAGCTACCTTCTTGACATCAAGAGGGCAGAGCTTCTCGAGATCCTCTCTTACGAGAAATACGTGGTAACGGACCCGGGAACGCACCCTGAGGAGCTCAGGAAAGGCCAGGTCCTTACTGAGGAGCGCTATGAGAGCCTCTATGACATGTATGGAGACACTTTCAAGGCTGCAATGGGCGCAGAGGCTATCTATGACCTTTTAAAGGATCTTGACCTCAAGGCACTTTCAGATGAATTAAGGGCACAGCTCAGCCAGAAGGAAGGAGCGAATAACAAGATAGATTCCAAGCTCCTTTCACGCATCCGCTACTGCGAGGACTTCCTCTCAAGCGGAAACAGGCCTGAGTGGATGATACTCAAGGTCATTCCTGTAATCCCGCCAGATCTTCGCCCGATGGTACAGCTTGATGGAGGACGCTTTGCAACAACTGACATCAATGAGCTTTACAGGAGGGTCATCAACCGCAATAACCGTCTTGACCGCCTTATAAAGATACAGGCACCGGATATCATCATCCGCAACGAGAAGAGGATGCTCCAGGAAGCTGTGGACTCCCTTTTTGATAACTCAAAGACAGCCAACCCTACAAAGGGATCTTCAAAGAGGGATCTCAAGAGCCTCTCTGATGC
>CAZHQL010000147.1:0-4479 GCA_964534915.1 uncultured Spirochaetaceae bacterium
ATGAGGCAGGCATGCTCGAAGATCCTTCAAAGAGGTGCCCTGAGGATGTGTTCTCACTGACAAAGAGCGCAAAGAATGCAAAGGATGAGGAGACTATTCTTACTCTCTCATTCAGGGACGGCATTCCGACTGAAGTTAAGAATGAAGGCGATGGAACTGTAGTAACTGATCCTCTTGAGATGCTCCTCTATCTAAACAAGATGGGACATGAGAGTGCAATCGGAAGAGTTGACATGGTTGAGAACAGGTACATCGGAATAAAGAGCAGGGGCGTATACGAGACCCCGGGATGCGAGATTCTGTGGAAGGCACACCACAATCTCGAAGGCCTCTGCATGGATAAGGAGGCAATGCACTTAAGGGACATGCTCTCACCAAAATATGCTGAGCTTATATACAACGGCTACTGGGGTTCTCCTGAGTTCAACATGCTCACGGCCCTGTTTGATGAAAGCCAGAAGGATGTAACAGGAAAGGCTACAGTTGCACTCTATAAGGGCAATGTAATCAATGCAGGGATATCAAGTCCTACAAGCCTGTATAATGAGGATCTTGGAAGCATGGATAAAGCTGGCGGCTACCAGCCAATAGACTGCAAGGGCTTTATAAACATCAATGCAATCAGGCTTATCGCAAGCAGCCAGAGAAAGCATACAGATAATTAACCAAAGGGGCCGCCGAGCCCCTTTATTAATCAAGATTATCAAGGATTTCTGAAAGCGCATTCAGAGTATCCAAGTCTTCTGTCAGCCTTCCCATCTCGTACTCAATCAGAGCTTTCTTAACGTCCTTGAAATACGGCCTGGAATTAATATGGGCAGTAAAGAGTGTCCTCAGGGGAAGTATGAGTTTCCTCGAGAGGTGAAAGAGCGTCATTGCCGAATTCAGTATTGCAAGCTGAATCGGCTCGGCAACATCATCACCATAGTCAGCGAACACCTGGAAAGCCTTCTTAAAGTGCTGTGAAAACAGCTTGATCTCATCCTTCTTGTTCCTGTCCATGGCATCCTTCATGTTCTCAATAAAGATGGGAACCGACATGTCAAGGAAGTTTGCCATGGCCTCATCAAGATCTACAGTCTCGAATGTTTCAGGATCCGTGAATGCTGATAGTATCTCACTGAGTTCTTCTAAATCATCATCTTCTTTCTCTCTCTCGAAAGTCAGCCTTGCACTTTCAAGGCGAATCTCATCCAGCGTCAGCCTTCCCTTTTCATAGAAAGAAGTAATCATGGAAATCAAGCTCTTTTTCCTTTGCATATAGAGCGCATTTCCAAGGTCAAACGAGGCAACGTCATCATAGGGCATTTCCTTATACTCTGATGCGCACTGCCTGAGACTTGCGAGAGCTAAGGCCTGGTGAATGCACTTTTCCTGCTTGCACGTACAGCTTGAGAAGCGGAGGACGAAATCCTCATCATACATGAAATCTATCCTCTGCGTCTCATCACCAAGATCCATAAAGCAGCTGAGCACGTCGCCCTTCAGCTTATAGACAACGAAATCCTTAACTCTGTTTGCATAACGATCAATCAAATCAAGCTGATCCCCTGTTACGAAATGCATGTAATCATCAGCCATAAAGATCAACCTCCCGTGTATTTTATGTAAATTTGAATTTACTACTTTATATTTATACCCGGAAAGTGTTATCTTTTCCACATGAAAAAAGAAACATTATGTGTACAGGCAGGATATGAATGCAAGAATGGGGAACCACGCGTTCTTCCTATTTATCAGTCAACGACATATGCATACGACAGCAGCGAGCATCTGGCAAAGCTCTTTGACCTGACGGCCCCAGGGCATATGTACTCAAGAATAAGCAACCCCACAGTTGCTTACGTAGAAGACAAGGTTGCAAAGCTTGAAGGCGGAGTTGGTGCGATGATGACATCCTCCGGGCAGGCTGCATCCCTTATTTCGGTTATCAACATAACGAACTCAGGGGACAACTTCCTCTGCTTCTCAAATCTCTACGGAGGAACTACGAACTTATTCGCAGTTACGCTTAAAAAGCTCGGAATCGAAGCAAGGTTCATCAGCTATGATATGACAGATGCAGAGATTGAGGCACTCATTGATGAGAGGACCACACTCCTCTTTGGTGAGACAATTGCAAACCCATCGCTTGAGATTTTAGACATAGAGCGCTATGCAAAGCTTGCACATAAGAACGGCATTCCCTTGATTGTGGACAATACCTTTGCCACCCCCGTTATCTGCCGCCCGTTCGAATTTGGCGCAGATATTGTTGTGCACTCAACAAGCAAATACATGGATGGACACGCCGAGGTCGTAGGAGGAATGATCGTAGACTCAGGCAAATTCGACTGGAAGGACTACAAGGGCCTTACAGAGCCAGATGAGAGCTACCACGGAGTCCAGTATGTGAAGGACTTCGGAGCAGCAGCTTTCATCACAAAGGCAAGAGTGCAGCTGATGAGGGACCTTGGCTCCATGCCAACAGCGTTCGCAGCATTCCTTTTAAACAATGGTCTTGAGACACTGCACCTGAGGATGGAACGTCACAGCCAGAACGCACTTGCTGTTGCAAAGCACCTTAAGAATCATAAGAAGGTTGCATGGGTAAACTACCCGGGCCTTGAGGATGACAAACACCACGCGCTTGCTCTTAAGTACCTTGATGGAGGGGCCGCCAGCGGCGTTGTTGCATTCGGAACTGTAAACGGCAAGAAGGGCGCTACAGTATTTATGGACAGCCTTAAGATGGCAAGAATCTGCGTACACGTTGCAGATTTAAGAACCTGTGTCCTTCACCCTGCCTCAACTACTCACCGCCAGCTTACTGATGAGCAGCTTGAAAATGCAGGAGTAAAGCCTGAGTTCATAAGGTTCTCAACCGGCATTGAGAATATTGAGGATATCATTGCTGATATCGATCAGGCTCTGGAGAAGATTTAATGCCGATCAAGATTCCCTCAAATCTTCCTGCAAGAAAAGTACTTGAGGATGAGAACATCTTCGTAATGACCGATGAAAGGGCCTTCCGCCAGGACATAAGGCCCCTTCAGATAGGCATACTCAATCTGATGCCCACAAAAATCGAGACTGAGACACAGCTTTCAAGGCTTTTGGGAAACACGCCACTGCAGGTTGAGCTTACTCTCATACAGACTTCAACGCATCAGGCGAAGAACACATCTGAAGAGCATATGATCTCGTTCTACAAGACATTCAGCCAGATAAAGGGGCGTTTCTTTGATGGATTCATCATCACGGGCGCTCCTGTTGAGCACCTTGAATTCGAAGATGTAGAGTACTGGCAAGAGCTATGTCAGATTATGGAGTGGACGAAGACTCATGTTCATTCGACATTCCATATCTGCTGGGGCAGCCAGGCTGCTCTTTATTACCATTTCGGCATTGGAAAATATCCTCTTGAGAAAAAGCTCTTCGGAGTCTTCAAGCATAAGCTTGACTATGCTAACCCGATTCTCTTCCGCGGCTTTGATGATGAGTTCTATGTCCCCCACTCAAGGCATACAACCATCAGGCTTGAGGATGTTATGAATGAGTCGAGGCTCAAGCTCTTCTCAACAAGTGAAGAAGCCGGGGTCTATGCACTTGCAACTGACAAGGGAAAGCAGATCTTCATCACAGGGCACAGTGAGTATGACAGGGATACGCTCAAGAATGAGTACTTAAGGGACGTGAGGCTTGGAAGGCCCATTAAGATTCCTAAAAACTATTTTCCTGATGATGACCCTGAAAAGACTCCGAGGATGATCTGGAGAAGCCACGCAAACCTCCTTTATTCCAACTGGCTCAACTACTTTGTATACCAGACAACTCCTTTCGATATTAAGACAATCAAGGATAACAAGATGACACCACTGGAGAAATTCTAGATTCCATGAAGACAATAAGAGTCAGTGCAGCCGTCATTCAAAGTGGCGAATGCATATATGCAACAAGAAGGGCAAAAGGAAGCTTCAAAGGAAGCTGGGAATTTCCCGGAGGAAAAAGAGAAGAAGGCGAAAGCGGAGAAGAAGCTGTCATCAGGGAAATATGGGAAGAGCTTGGAGCCAAAATCAAGGTTGAAAAGCTCTTATGCACTATTGAATACGATTACCCGGACTTCCACTTGATAATGGACTCATACCTGGCGCGCATTGAGAACGGGCACTTAACTCTCTCAGAGCACGATGAGGCTAAATGGCTTAGCCTTGATGAACTGGACACTGTTGCCTGGCTCCCTGCAGACATCCTTGTAGTTAATGAGATAAAGGCTCACTTTGCCAAAGAAATCTAAACCCGGAAAGCCGAAACATAAAGAGAACTCCAGTCACATCCCCATCAAATTAGAAAAAATCGCATTACAAAACTCTTCTGAAAGGCTTTCTTGACTTGTTCTCGCTTCTGATATGCATGCTTTATAAAACTTTTTGGACCAAGAAGAAACTGATTACAACTTCCTTCTGGTAGGGTGAGTCTTTTTAAACTCTTTTAGCTTTC
>CAZHQL010000148.1:0-4432 GCA_964534915.1 uncultured Spirochaetaceae bacterium
GTAGAAAACAGGCACGCCCTCAAAAAGGGAAAGCACTGTAAATAAAGTGTTTTCATCAAGCGTAATATCTCCATAGGCAGTAGAGAACGTAACTTCCTCGTCATTCGTATAGACAATCAGGCCTTCATAGTCTGTTATCTCATCTGGATTACAGCGATTTCCATAGGCATCGTATAGTCTAAAATTGCCACTTGTCGCAGTGATTTCCAGGTCCGCAGACGTAAGCCCTGCGATGATTGCAATGGACAAAATCATGGCCATTAATACTCTCTTCATACAAAACCTCTTTGCCTAGTCTAACACATAAATTGAGCATAGTTCTACAATTTTTCACCTTTTAGCGGAGAAGGGAAATCATAAGCTGAATATATGTGCTCCCTTGAAAGCTTGTCTATGTGGCAGAGCTCACTTACAATGGGCTTCAAGCGGGCCCTGATGTTTGTCTGGTCATATGGGCACACTGGCTTGATTGCCGGGATGTCATACATCTCCTTGAGCCTCCTTGTCACGCTCTCATGCACATGGATCATGGGCCTTATTACGTAAATCGCGCCGTTAAAGAACTCCTGTACGGGCTTCATGGTGTCGAAATTTGCCCTGAAGCATAAGTTCATCAGGCTTGTCTCAACAAGATCATCCAGGTGGTGCCCCATAGCAATCAAGCGGATGTTGTTTTTGCTTGCGTAGTCAAAGAGGATGCGGCGTCTGTTGCGTGAGCAGAGATAGCAGTTGAAAGAGCCTTTGAAGGAAGGGGGAAACTGATGCTCATTTACCATCAGAAAGTCAATTCCAAGGTCGCTGTAGTACTGGTAAAGCTTATCGCGGTACTCCTCTTCTATAGGATGCTCTATCCAGTTGATCATCATTGCCTTGAGCTCATAGTTTATGGGAAGCCACTTGCGCCGTATCGAGAGGGCAAGCGAAAGGGCAAGGCTGTCCTTTCCTCCGCTTGCAGAAATCAGGACAGTGTCATTGTCCTTGATCATCTCGAAATCGTTTATCCCTTTTCCCGTCTCTTTTATGAACCTCATCACCCATGGAGGGATATTCCCGTTGATAAGGTCCTTGTAGCTTAGCTTATCATCCAATGAAAACCTTCCTTACTGCCATCTCAGCCTCTGAAGAGCCAACATAATAGGGAAGGAATATCGAGAGCTTCCTTAAATTCGATGAGAATATTGACCCGACTTCCTTTGAAAAGACGCTCTCATCATCCCTTGCTGCGCTCACAGTGCCATCCCTTCTTAAAAGCAGCATGGAGCTTTCAAAATTAATCGGCTCAGGAATATCTATGACTGTCTCATATTCCTTCAGTTGCCTATAGGTTTTTTTCAGCCTCTTATAGATCATCCTTTCAGCATCCCTTCTTGTCTCAAGGGAAAGGGCCATTGCGCTGAGCTCTGGATAATCATCAAGGCCTGTCTCCACAGCCTTCTTAAGCAGATTGTTATGCTCAACCATCTCAATCAAGGAAAATGGCTCATAATCGTATTTCCGGGTAAGGAGTGCAAACTCTGCATCGTCCTTTAAATAGAGATCCTCGAATGAGATTATATTATCCTGAAGCGCAGAAAGAAGGGCTTTTTTTATCATGGCTGTTGCACTTCTTACCCCCTTGTGCCAGTAGATGGTCTTATACATCAGGTATTTTGAGAAGAGCACATGCTCAATTGAGACAAGGGCCTCCTCTTCGAGGACTATGCGTCCCATCCTGTAGTCCAGGCTCTTGATTATGTAGTCAGTATTCTGTGTGCCATAGGGAACGCCGGAGAAATATGCATCACGCGAGAGATAGTCAAGCTTATCCGGGTCCAGTGCTCCAGAGAGTATCGTGCGGTACAGCTCAACCTCGCCGTCTTTATTCTCCATGCCCTTATCGATGATTTTTGCACTCATATAAGGATCTGCGCCCGCTTCAATGATCCCTCTCATCAGGTTCTCATTGTGTGTTATCAGATCCGATGCAATCTCCTCATGCTCCCTTATTGAAAGTTCCTTTAGCGAGTGCGCATATGGGAAATGCCCGATGTCATGAAGAAGAGATGCAACCAGAAAGCTCATTATGCCGGTTCTTGTTAAGGGCAGGATATCATTTTTTGATGCAAGAGTAATCAGAATCTTGCGCGAGAGATGATAGACCCCGATTGAATGGTCAAGGCGTGTATGGACGCTGCCCGGGTATATATGGTATGTCGGCCCGTTCTGTTTTATGCGAGCAAGTTTCTGCACTTCGTTTTCCTCAAGAAGCGCCTTGAGGCCATCAGTAAAGGGAATGTTTCCCCATAGAGGATCCTTGACTGAATGGATAAAGCCGGAATGCAGTAAATCTAAAATCCTGTTTCGTCTCATATATCTAAAATAGCATGCTTTGCATTTTTCCTCATCATGGAATATCCTGAATGTGTGAAAAAACTGTCTCTTCTGGCATCTGTACTTTTCCTGGCCTTCAGCATAGCAGCAGTTCCTGCCCTTAACAGCAGGGGAGATGTCATCATCACAGAGTATGAAGATGGAAGCGCCTATTTTCTCCTTGATAAGGCCCTCAGAAAGAGCGTGAGCTTTGAGTGGTTTGATGAGTATACGACAAAGGACAGCATTTTAATATCATCAAGCCTCGAGAGATTACAGGAAATCCTGCCTCTTGAGAATTTCTGCTTCTCAGAGGAAAAGGAAAGTGCCATCAGGGTCTTGAATCTCTCTGACGGCACATATATCTCATTTACGTTCAAGGATGGCCTGATTCACGCAATCAGCTTCAGCTGAGGCTTTCAAAGAGATCAAGCATCTTCTCAAAATGCGCTGTTGCGCTCCTGACAGGCCCTGGCGCTGACATATCCACGCCAGCTTTCTTCAGTGCCTCAATAGGATACTTGCTTCCGCCTGACTTCAGGAAGGCAAGGTAATCATCCCTTTCTTTTACTCCTCCGCCGAGCACGCGCTCTGAGAGTGCAAGGGATGCACTTATTCCCGTTGCATACTTATATGTGTAGAAGGCCCTGTAGAAATGAGGAATCCTCAGTCCTTCGAGGTCACTTACATCGAGCATTTCCACATTTTCTCCGAAGTAAGAGTCAAGAAGGCTTCTGTATGTGCTACGCAGGAAGTCAATTGTAAGAGGAACTCCTTTTTCTGCCTTCTCATGCACGATGAGCTCGAACTCTGCGAACATAGTCTGCCTGAACAGCGTTGCCACGATATCATCAAGGTGCTTGCCCACAATATACTTCTTGACATCATCACTGCTGTTTTTTATCAGGTAGGCAGTCAGCAGTGCTTCATTGAATGTCGATGCAACCTCAGCCTCGAAGAGCGTATACTGATAGCTCATGAACGGGTTATTCCTGACAGAGTAGTAAGTGTGCATGCTGTGTCCGCCCTCGTGTATGAGAGTGTAGACGCTATCCAGCACCTCGCTCTCATAATTTGTCATGATATAAGGCTTTCCCGTGTATCCTCCTGCACTGAATGCGCCGCTTCTCTTTCCTGTGTTTGCATATCTGTCTACCCAGCGCTCAGTAGTAAGGCCCTTGAGAAGCGTATCTCTATACTCATCTCCAAGGACGCTTACAGCTTCTCCCAGGATGCCTACAGCTTCATCATATGAGTAATTTACCTTAACACCTTCTGCAAGGCTTACATAGACATCGTAATGCCTGATTTTCTCCTTATTCTGAGCCTTTGCCTTCATTCTGTAGTAGCGGTGCAAAACAGGAAATGCATCGTGTATCGATGAAATCAGGCTGTAATAGACTGATGTGGGAATCTTATCTGGAAATAATTCTTTTTCAAGCGAGCTCTTGTAGCCACGTGAGCGCGATGCGAATATGTCACTCTTTACAGATCCAGAGTAAATACGCGCAATCGTATGCTTATGCTTCTCATATGCAGCATAGAGCTTCTCATATGCTTCTTTGCGGATGCTTTCATCACTGTTTCTGATAAACTTCGTGTAGTTCGACTGAGTAAGCTTTTCATCGCCAACAGAACCGAAGTCCATGTCGATATTATCAAGGTCCTGGAAAGCATCCTGAAATGCTGAGCTGACAGGAGAGTACAGGCTTAATATCTTTTCTTCCTTCTCAGAGAGCACATGCTCCTTAAAGCGCAGTGCTTTCTTTATATAGACTCTGAACTCAGCATTCCTTTTCTCGCTCATATAGCTTTTAAGGACATTTTCCTCCATTGCCATGAGCTCCGGGTCGAAGAAGGAGAGGGCCTCAGTGATCTTATTGGCAACAGCTTCAAACAGCCCTGCATTTTGCATTGCAGAAGCATTCGTGCCATCGACCGAGTAGGAGAGGAAGGCATAGCTTCCGATCCTTTCAAGGTCCATCATCGCATCGCGCAGCGTGCACATGGCCCTGTAAAAGCTCTCTGAGCTCTCTGAAAGCGTTCCCTTCAGCTTTTTTAATTTCTTTATCCAGGCTTTCGC
>CAZHQL010000149.1:0-4432 GCA_964534915.1 uncultured Spirochaetaceae bacterium
GTGCCTGATAAGTGTCATGGCAGTCAGAAGGGCTGCAATATCGCTCCCTTTTTCCTCAGGAAAGCCGTAAGTGATGTGAAGGTCTTTCAGAAAATGAGACATTTTCTCGTGTCCTGTTGCAATTTTTGAAGCAAGGAGAAGAAGCTCATCAGGCTTTAATCTTGATGAGAAGATCTTCTCAATTTCTGCTCTGAAGATTTCACTTTCTCTTTTAATCAGGTCATCCAGTGCTTTTCTTAAGATTATTTGAGAGCTTTTCTGGCACTCATCCTGGTCTTTTTTATACCAGCGGTCGATGCCGTCGGTTGCCATCCAGGAAGAGCCCATGCCGTCAGAGCCGAAGTGAAGTTCTGCTATTTCCTCAGGCTTGTGCTTATCAAGGAGTGAGGCATAGTTTGTGAATCTGAAGTCATTTCTCTCATTTACCTTGTTAACAAGCGCAGATAGTGCCATATCTCCATAGGGCTCGTAGTGCCCATAGACTTCCCCGTCCGTTGCACTTTGTATGAAAGCGCTTCCTTTCTTCTTCTCGCTTAGCAGCGCGCTGTAGAGGTTGTCTGCACTTCTGAGGATATGATTGAATGAGATATCATCTGCAATCTTCTGGTTATAGAAGAAGCATGCGATGCGCCTTCCCTTTCTTCCCTCTATTATAAAGGGCCTGTCAGATGGAACACCTTTTCCATCCTTGTATATGACATCCTTGATTTTCCTGCACTGCTTTGGAGCAAGTATTATGTATTTGATTCCCTCTTCTGCAGCGCACTCTATGACATCAGGGCTGACTGCGGCCTCAGGAAGCCACAAGCCCTCTGCATCCCGCTTGAAGCGGAAGAAGAAATCCTTTATTCCCCATGCAATCTGTATTTTCAGGCTCTCCGGGCTCTCGAGAGCAAGGATGCTGTGGCTGAATGGATGCGCAATTGCATTCCCATGTCCCAGTCTTTTCTTTGAGATCCTGTCTGCATCAAGGATTTTCTCATATGTTATTCGGTGAGTGCGCTCAATCCATGAGAGGAGGGAGGGAGAAAAATCGAAGGAAATGCTTTCATAGTTATTCGTGATGCTTAATATCTTTCCCCACGGGTTGAGGTATCGTGAATTTGCATTGGCACTGTAGCAGTCGTTATAGATTCTCTCGTTCCAGTTCAAATCCGGTCCTGCATCCTCATCCCTTCCTGTTATCCCGGTATGAGGGTTTATTCTCAGCGGCTGGAAAAAATGTGCATGCAGGCAGAGTTCTGTCTCTTCGTCTATTTCTCTCATTTGGGATGATTCTAGCATAAAGGCCAAATCCGCTCAAATGGCAAACTTGACTAAGAAGGCGCTATTTCGGTACATTTATGTATGCAAAGGGATTTCAGATGATATTGATAAAGATTGATTCACTATCGACCCAGGAATTGAGAAATATTGCCGAGCAGGAAGGCATCGATGGCTACTGCATGCTTTCCCGTGAGGATCTGATACTTCTTCTTAAGGAAATCTATGAAGAGGATGAGGATGTTGAAATTTCCCGCGTCAATAGAAAATTCCTTAACGGCCTGACAGATTACAGGGAAATAGATAAGGCTGTGCTTGAGCTTCCTGGAGTTGAGGAGCTTCCTGAGACCTATCCTAATACGGAAATCCACATGCTCTATAAGAATCCTAACTGGGCTTACTGCTACTGGGGAATTTCCCCTCAGGACTATGCGCGCCTTGAAGAGCTCAACACAGAAAGCCTTATTCTCAGGACGACAGTCACAAGAGGCGGCTCTTCCAAGTGTTTTGATATTTCTGTGTCGCTTGAAGACAGGGCATGGACTGTAAGCCTTCCCGAGCATGGAGGTGAGTGTTTTGTCTCCCTGATTGTTGAGGATGGGAATGCTGGCCTTGAGCTTGCGCACTCAGCAAGCCTGACTCTTGTTGATTCATACTGGCTTGAGCACCTGACAGAGATTAAGGATAGTGACAGCTATTTCAAAATCTACATGTCCCTTCTTACAACGAAGGAAGGGCTCATTGCAGAAAGTCCATTACTTGATGAGATTCTTAAGGGAGCAGAGGAGGGCTAGGTGAGTAATAACAACAGGATCAATCTTATTCTGCATGCTCATCTTCCATATGTAAGGCATCTTGAGTATCCAAGATTCCTGGAAGAGGACTGGCTCTTTGAGAGCCTGAATGAAAGCTATATCCCATTGCTCTTTCTTCTTGATGAGCTTGATCAGGAAGGCCTTGATTTCAAGCTTACATTCTGCTTCTCACCGCCTCTTCTTACGATGCTTACGGATAAGGACCTTAATGAGAGGTTCATCTCCTATATGAAGCTGCACATAGAGCTTGGAAAGAAGGAAGAGCAGAGGCTTAAGGGCGATAAGGCCAATTTAAAGCTTGCCAGAATGTATCTGAGCAGCCTTGAGAAGAATTTAGGTTTCTATGAGGCTAACGGCTGCAGCATCATCCCTGTTTTGAAGAGACTGGAAGAGAAGGGAAAAATCGAGCTCATGACAACAGCGGCGACTCATGCATACCTTCCACTTTTCCGCGAGTACCAGACTGCGATAAATGCCCAGGTTTCGCTTGGCATCAGCACATTCCGTGATATCTTCGGATACGCTCCTGCGGGCTTCTGGCTTCCTGAGTGCGGCTATTACCCGGGCCTTGATGAGACTCTCAAACGCTATGGAGTAAAGTACTGCCAGCTTCCAAGCCACTCTGTCATATCAAGCAGGGACAAGAGCTCAGGCGGCGGCTATATGCCAGTTGAGCTTCCAAGCGGAGTATTCGCTTTTGTCCGCGACTGGAGCATCACAAGCCTTATCTGGAACAGCGTAAGCGGATACCCCTGCGATGTGGACTACAGGGAATTCTACAGGGATATCGGGTATGATCTTCCCCTGGATTATATCAGGAGGTATATCCATGAGCCCGATGTAAGGGTCTTCACGGGATTCAAGTACCACAGGATTACCGGCAAGACAGACCAGAAGGATCTCTATGACCCTGAGAAGGCTGATAAGAAGGTAAAGCTCCATGTTGATAACTATCTCTATCATATAGAGCGGAAGGGCATAATGCTCTCATCCTTTGGAATCAGCACACCGATGTTCAACCTCTGCTACGATGCAGAGCTCTTCGGGCACAGGTGGTATGAGGGAATCAAATTCATTGAGAGCCTGCTACGACGCACAGCTGAAAAGGATAATCTTTTGCTCACAACTCCTTCTGAGTGCCTCAGATCTTCAGTTGAGACAGAGAAGCTGTACATCAATGACTGCTCATGGGGGCGCGGCGGCTACTCAGATACCTGGCTTGACGGATCCAATGTCTGGATCTACAGGCACATACATCAGGCAATCCAGAGGATGGAGGAGCTCACGGAGCGCTTCCCTGAGCAGGGTTCTCTTAAGGGAAGGTTCCTGAACCAGGCAAGCAGGGAAGTACTTTTATCCATGAGCTCTGACTGGCCATATATAATGCATGACAAAACGAGCGTGACGTATGCAGAGAAACGCCTCAGGTGCCATCTTGGCTCATTCAATGTAGTATACTCTGCAATGTGCAAGAACACAGTCAACACAGAGTGGCTTATAAAAGCAGAAAAGAGGAATGCGATATTCCCGAACATCGATTACAATATCTTCCGCCCAGAGAAGAAAGATTGATCAATAAGAAATCAAACACTTAAGGCCCTTTATGGATAATCCCATACAGGGCTTTCTTTATGCCCTTTTGTTCCAGGGCATTGCTGATTCCGTATCTTTATACAGTAAAAGGATTTATAAATAAGTTTTTTATAGAAATGATAGGATTTTAATAAGAATTGATATAATTTTTCTTAATTTTTTGTTGCAATGCAATGGGAAATAGTGTAATTTAGTGTCAAGAAGTGGTGGCATTTCCCAGAAAGTGGTGTACTTATGAAGATGATAACCGGAATTTACAACACTAATGTTGACGACAAGGGCAGGATCCTCCTTCCAGCCCGGCTGCGTCAGGCTCTGCAGTCCCAGGAGCTTGTTGTGCTTCCCGGTCTTGATGAGAACCACTTAATGCTGATGACTCCTTCCTACTTCGAAGATCGGTTTTCCCAGGCTGTGTTTTCCTCTGATACTGCAATGTTTGACAGTGGAAAGCGCAGCTTAATCAGACGTCTTATTTCTCCTGCTGTATACATAGAGCAGGACTCTTCTGGAAGGATCAACGTGCCACAGAATCTGAGAGAAAAATTCTCGATTCTTACCAAGAGTGAAGTCACTCTGGTGGGAACGGGTTTTGCAATAGAAATCTGGAACTCTGAAATATACAAAAAGGCAATGGATGAAACGAGTGAAAGCTTATCCAGTTTAGCTGACCGGCTTAGGAGTACCTGATAATGAATATCCTTCATTACCCGGTGCTTCATAAAAGCGTTCTGGAAATGCTTTCGTTGAGTACGGATGAAGAT
>CAZHQL010000150.1:0-4324 GCA_964534915.1 uncultured Spirochaetaceae bacterium
TGTAAATACCTTAAATTCGCATTGAGCGGTGCGGATTTGCCCCTCAGAGAGCCAGTCAGGCTCTGGCCTTCGGAAGCCGGGCCCCCCTGATTGCGCTGGGTAAGATGCTCTTTTCTTGCTCTCTACTCTTCTATGACATCCAGTGCAGAGATATTGAGCTGCTTCCGGCTAATTCCCCTGTATGTATTAACCTCAGGAGTGAATATGATCTCAACTATGCTTCCGCTTTTAACAGGTGCCTTTGCTTTATCATAATCCCAGAAGACAGCGGGCCATATCTCATTGTTATATTCTATGGAGCATCTTAAATATGTTCCCCCGTTCCGGTTTGGCACCACCTCGCTTATGCGCGCACGCCTTATGTGGAACTTAAGAGCATCGTTTTCCTGTCCGTATGGCTCAAAGAAATCCCTTATCTTCCAAAGAGACGCTGTCATATAGGGCTCAGGAAGATCTGCATCAACTTTTGCCTCTTCCTCGTCTTCCTCGTTTTCAGGAAGTGCAAAGACACTATTTGTAAGATCACTCTTGAAGCGCTCCAGATTAGAGGCCTCCATCGAAAATCCTGCTGCACACCTGTGGCCTCCAAAATCCATGAAAAGCGATGAGAAGTTCTCTAAGAATGAGCGCGCATTGAAGTTGTTTTTACTCCTCATGCTTGCGCTTATGCGCCCATCCTCTGTGTTTGCCAGCACAAGGGCCGGGCACTTATACTCATTTAAAAGCCTGCTTGCAATAGCTCCCGTAAGGCCACGGGGAACATCTTTCTCAACGAGCACAAAGCGCTTTAAAAAGAAATTCAAGGAGGCATCAGCTTCTGTCCTGATGCTCTCAAGGGATGCATCAGTGCTCTGTCTTCTCTCCCTGTTCATCCTCAAAAGCTCTTCAGTAAGGCTTTCTATCTCACTCCTTTGACTTGATAGAAAGAGAGAAAGCGCAACGCCTGGCTTTCCAAGGCGGCCTGAGGAATTGATAAGGGGCGCAATGTAATATGAGATATCACGGCTTGTTATCTTTTTTCCGATATAATCAAATGATGAGAGCACTCCCTTCAGATAGAGGGGAGGATTTTTTTCAAGAATCTTAAGCCCCTGCTTTACAAACAAGCGGTTTTCACCCCTCATCGGCATTAAATCTGCAATAGTCCCGATAGCAGCGAGAGCAAGGATTTCCTCAAGATCTTCCCTTAAGCTCTTGCTCTTATAAAGCATTGCGGACCTGAAGAGCGAGATAAGAACTTCTAATTCATTATCCTCTGCATCACTATAGCGCACAGCCCTTGATATATTCGAAAGCTCAAAGAGGCTTTTTCCTCTCACAGAGGCTATTACAGCTTCAATATCCGCTCTTACATCGTTAAGCGCTATATCCACTCTGTCACTGAATGCTTTGTTCAGTAGCATAAGCTCCTGGTCCTTATCCATAACAACTATGGGAAGGCCCTGATTTAAAAAGCGGATCATTTTGCTCTCAGAAGAGGAGACCATATTGATGCTCAGTTCTTCCCTGATTTCATCTTCTGCGATGAAATTGACCATCTTGACAGCGCTCATCTTCACGCTCTCGCATCCTGGGCGCGCATGGAAGAATATGAACTCGCTCTGAAAAAGAGGAGTTCTTGAAAAGCGGAGCGCATAAGAGAGCTTGAATGCAACCATGCATCCTGCAAGCTCCTGAAATGGATAGCCGGATCCCGGGATCTTGGGGTCTATTATCGCAAGAGCAGGAGGAAAGGCATCTCCTGGGAGGTGATGGTCAAGCACTATTGTGTCTATCTTCTCATCCCGGAGGACCTTTATCTCATCTATAGCGCTTATGCCATTGTCCACAGTGATCAAAAGCGTTGAGCCTGAGTCTATGATTTCATTTACAATATCTGCTGAAAGCCCGTAGGGCTCATCGTTTTCAGGAAGGCGAAGTGCAATCTCTGCAGCTCCGAGCCTTTTTAATTCCTTATAAAGGATTGCAGTACTCGTTATCCCGTCCACATCGCGGTCCCCGAAGATGTAGATCTTCTCCTTTTGCTCGATGGCCTCATTTATCCTCTCAACAGCTATCTCCATATCGTCAAAGAGGAAGGGCGAGTACTGGTAGATAAGGTCGCTTTCAAAGAGGAACTTAAGCTCCTCAAGACATGCCATATCACGGCGCACAAGGATTGTTGCTGTGAGCAGATCGAGATTAAAGCGCTCACTTATTCTTCTTACAAGCGGTGCATCCACACCCTTTATTCTGTATAACATCCTGTATCCTTAACTTAAGGGCCATAGGCCGGCACTGAGCGTGTTTATCTCAAGAGGAAATGATGCTTTTAAGAGCCTGAGGAGGAAACGGAATATCCTGTCCTCCTGAGTACTGCTCAGGCCGAATGAGAAAACAGATGATGATCCGGCCCTGATTGCCTCTCTGATGAACGCACGTGCATTGGGAGGAAGAATAAGGCCATCCTCCCCGGAAGAGCAGTCCTGGCAGCAGGATGCTCCGACAGCTCTATTATAGCCGAGAACCTCATTCTCTGAATATACCTTCTGACAGACAGGGCAGGTAGTATAATCACTAAGAATCCCGTAAAGAAAGAGGAACTTGATTATGAATATGATCACAGTCCTCTTATAGCTTAAGCCTATATCAAGGGCATCGAGGCAAAGGGTCAGAAGAGGATAGCTTCTTTCGTCAAAGAAACGCGCTTTCATGATAATCTCAGAAAAAAGCGATGCTGCATTTGTCCTGTCAAGGTCTGTTAAGATGTTCTCCCTTAAGGCAGTAATATCGGCATCCTTTAAGGAAAAGGAATTGCTCTTTGCCTCATAGAGTGAAAATACTCCGTCAGAAAATAAGGGTGCCTTAATGCTCTTTGCGCTTTTCTGTGAGCCGTAGATGCGGACTTTGATAATGCCGTCAGAGGGAGAGACAAGAGTGATGATCCTGTCGCGCTCTCCGATCCTTTCGCTGTTAAGAGTCGTGTAAAGCCCCTTTCTATCCCTGTCCATAGGGAAAAATTACTTTTCAGGGTGAAAAAAGTCAACAAAAAAGGTTATAGTGATTGAGATGAAGAAAATCCTGGCCTTTCTCTTTCTGCTATGCACCTTTATTTCAGCATTCTCTGCATCTCTTTCTTCTGAGATGATAAAGGACCCGTTTGACTCTCTGGAGAATCTTGAGGCATTTGATTTTGAAAGCCGGAAAACTGCATTTCCAGACATTGAGATAAACCTCATAACAGCAGAAACAGGAAGCCCTGTGTACTCATACTTTGGCCACACAGGCCTTGAAGTAATTTTGGATGAAGAGAGGGCCTCTCTCTTCTTTGACTATGGCAATTTCTCATTCTCAGACGGATTTTACTCAAAGTTCATACGCGGTCTGCTGCTATACAATGTATTTTTAAGCAACGGGGATGCAAGAATAAGCTATTTTACAGCGGATGACAGAACAGTTTACAGAACACCCCTTAACATAAGCACAAAGATGAAGAATGCTGTCTATCAGTTCCTCAGTTACAACATAAAAGAAGAGAACAACACATATCTCTATGATTACTATCAGGATAACTGCTCAACGCGGGTCAGGGACATCTACAATGAGGCAACAAATAATGGCTTCAAGGCATGGGCTGAGAGCATTTACAGGAAAACAACGCTGAGGCGTGAGGCAAACAAGTACCTGGATAAAAGCCCTGTAATCTCATTTACGCTGAACTTTCTTGAAGGCCCTTCAATAGACAGACCTGTGAGCCTCTACGATGAATGCTTCCTGCCTGAGACTCTCATGCATGCAATCGAGGCCTATGAAGAAGAAGAAAGTGAAGTAATACACAGAAGCGAAAGCAGAAGAAGCTACAGAAGCCTCAGCCTTGAAGCTAGCACGCTGCTTTTCTCCGTAGCCCTGTACCTTACATCCCTTCTCTTCTATTCATCGCGCATTAAATTTTTTAACAGGCTTATGGATATAGCGCTTTCAGCAATCTATATTTACCTGTCTGTTCTGAGTGCCCTCTTAATAGCGATGATGCTCTTTACAAACCACAGCGTCACATACTTCAATGCAAATTTCCTATATGCAAATCCCCTGATTATCATAATGGCAGCAGAGGCAATTAAGGGAAAAAAGATAAACAAGCGCTATTACTACTCAATAGCTTCTATTTCAATCCTTACGCCTGCCTTTGTCTTAAAGGGATTATTGCCGCACATCTTCATCCAGGATAACATCCCGGTTCTAACTCTGATGGCATCTCTTTATTTAATAAACATCACGCGATGGCATTTAAAAAGCGGGTGTAACTTTTAAACTTTGGTTTTTTGAAAATTACACCCTTATTCAG
>CAZHQL010000151.1:0-4315 GCA_964534915.1 uncultured Spirochaetaceae bacterium
AGGAGGAGTGATGAAAGATGTTGATGCAATGGGCCTGAGCTGCCCTGAGCCTGTTATCATGACCAAGAAGGCACTGAAGGACAGCCCCGATGGACTTTGTGTCCATGTAGATAACACAGCCAGCAAGGAAAATGTTGCAAGGTATCTTGAGGCAATGGGATGCAAGGTTGAGATTGAAGGGGACAGCAGAGAGTGGATAGTAAAGGGGAGGAAGTAGTAATCACATTCTTCTCTCATTATGAGGCTGTCAAGGCCATGAGGATTCTAGGCGCTGGGAATTTGATCCCGGTGCCTAGAGTTTTATCTTCATCGTGCGGAACAGCACTCTCTGTAGATAGGGAGAGCTTTCTGAGAGAGCATGGATTTACTTACGACAAGGCTTATTTAAATGGAGATGAGGGATGGTCCGTCTTACAAGTTTAGTTAAAACATCCGGCTGTGCTGCAAAACTGAGCCCCAAGCAGCTTGAGAGCGTGCTTCCTGCGCTTCCTGTTATGAGAAATGATAATCTTCTTGAGGGCTTTGAGAATTCTGATGATGCGCTTGTTTATCAAATGGGAGAAGGAAGGGTAATAATAGAAACTGTTGATTTCTTTCCTCCGATGGTGGATGACCCGTTCACATTCGGCCAGATTGCAGCAGCAAATGCTCTTTCAGATATCTATGCGATGGGATCTGAGCCTGTGCTGGCCATGAACTTAATGTGCTTTCCTTCCTGCCTTGATTTATCTGTTATGAAAGAAATACTTCTTGGCGGAATTGATAAAGTAAGGGAAGCGGGTGCTGTGATTGCAGGAGGGCACACTATAAGCGACAGGGAGCCAAAATATGGCCTTGCAGTAACCGGCTTTTCCAGAAAAGAGGATGTCTGGTACAACAGGGGACTGAAAAACGGGGACCTTCTGATTCTTACAAAGAAAATAGGCGTTGGAATAATAAACACAGCAAATAAGGCAGAGGAAGCACCCAAGGAGGCTGTAAGGGATGCTATAGCCTCAATGACAACGCTAAATAAGAAGGCCCGCGATGAGGCGCGCAGCTTAGATGTCCATGCCGCAACTGATGTCACAGGCTTTTCCCTCCTTGGGCACCTAAGGGAGATGGCAAAGGCATCGCTCATGAGCATTAAGATCCATTTTGACTCTGTTCCTCAGATTGAGGGATCGCTTTCTCTTGCACGCTTTGGCTTTCTTCCAGAGGGCGCTTATAACAACAGGGAATTCATATCAGGTGATGTTGAATTTGCGCCCGGGATAAAAAGGGAAGAAGAGGACCTTCTCTTTGACCCCCAGACCTCAGGAGGCCTTCTTCTTTCAATGGATGAGAAAAATGCTGGAGAATTCTTAAAAAGAATGGAAGGAACTCCAACAGCTGTTATCGGGACTGTTCATGAAAGAGGGGAAAGATATATAATGGTCACAAGATGAACCAGAAACACATAATCCGTTTTTTGATTTATATTGCTGGCCTTATCATATTGGCATTCGGGCTTACCCTTAATACGACTACGGCCCTGGGAGTCTCAGCTATTATCTCAGTTGCTCATACAGGCGCTGTCATCTTTGACATGTCAATCGGGGATGCCACACTCATTCTCTACTCATGCTTTGTTCTCATTGAGATAGTAATACACACGCTGTTAAAGAAAAGAGATCCATCCTTCAAGCTCAAGCGTCAGATTATATTCGATCTCTTGCAGCTTCCGATGAGCATAGTCTTTACGCGCCTTATGAACGCATTTGCCGCATTGCTTCCAATGCTTGAAGAAACAGAGGGCTTTACATCCACATTCCCCTTCAGACTTCTCATTCTATTTGTAGCACTGATTGCAACAGGAGTCGGGACTGCCATGAGCCTGGACATGAGATTAGTTGCAAATCCCGCTGACGGAGGCGTTCAGGCATTCTCGGATTTCTTTAAGAAGGAAGTCGGGCTTATGAAGAACATAACGGATGGAGTGTGCATCGTACTGTCACTCTTAGTCAGCTATCTTGTCCTTGGCCGCATAGTTTCCGTTGGCATCGGCACAGTCTGCGCAGTTTTCTTCATCGGCCGCGTTATAGCGCTCTTCAATTCATTTTTCCTTGTAAAGCTAAAAAGGATAAGCGGACAGGAAGTGAGCTGAATGCAACAACTTGCAACAAATTTCTTGCTTAGTTCGCATATCCATGGTATGCTCAATTGTAGAAAATTACCAGGAGGACGTGATGGCCAAATCTAAGAGCGAAATTGAGGCTTTGATTGCCAGGCTTGCATCTCTTAAAACAGAGAACATGTATCTTAATGATTTCTTCCACACATGGAAGGAGAGCGATGATGAGATTGCAGCAACATTTGCAGTTGCAGAGATCTTAAGAGGATTAAGAGAGAACAATATTTCTTCCAAGGTCTTCGATTCCGGTCTTGGAATCAGCATTTTCCGTGATAACTCCACACGCACACGTTTCTCTTTTGCATCGGCATGCAATCTTTTAGGTCTTGAAGTTCAGGATCTTGATGAGAAGCTTTCCCAGATTGCACATGGAGAGACAGTAAGAGAGACTGCCAACATGGTCTCCTTCATGGCTGATGTCATCGGAATCAGGGATGATATGTACATCGGAAAGGGATATACATACATGAAGACTGTAAGTGAGGCTGTCCAGGAAGGATATAAGGACGGAGTTCTCGAGCAGAGGCCAACGCTAGTAAACCTTCAGTGTGATATCGATCATCCGACACAGTCCATGGCTGATATGCTTCATGTAATCAATTACTTTGGCGGTGTTGACAAGCTCAAGGGCAAGAAGATTGCCATGACATGGGCATATTCTCCATCCTACGGAAAGCCGCTCTCAGTTCCTCAGGGAATCATCGGGCTCTTCACGAGATTCGGAATGGATGTAGTGCTTGCTCATCCAGAGGGATACGATGTAATGAGCGATGTTGAGGAAGTTGCTGTTAAGAATGCCAAGGCATCCGGAGGATCCTATAAGAAGGTTGACAGCATGGCAGAGGCATTCAAGGATGCAGATATCGTATATCCAAAGTCATGGGCTCCATATGTTGTAATGGAAGAAAGGACAAAGCTCGTAGAAGAAGGCAAGTTCGATGAGCTTAAAGGTCTTGAGAAGAGGTGCCTTGAGAACAATGCAAAGTTCAAGGACTGGACATGCACAGAAGAGCTTATGAAGAGCACAAAGGACGGAAAGGCTCTCTACATGCACTGTCTGCCAGCAGATATCACAGGCGTAAGCTGCAAGGAAGGTGAGGTTGAGGCATCCGTATTCGACCGCTACCTTGTTCCGCTCTATAAGGAAGCTTCCTATAAGCCATACATCATCGCGGCAATGATCTTCCTTGCAAAGTTCAAGGACCCATCAGCAAAGCTTGCTGAGCTTCTTAACAAGGGAGCAAAGAGAATCATGTAGGACTTTTTCCGAAAAGAAAGAGAAAACATTTATGAGGTTGCTTTGTCTTGAGGCAGCCTCTTTTTGTTTGCTCCTATCAGATGCATGGAGAGCAAGGAATCATCGCTTTGTTAGCCTGAAGAGTAACACAGTGATATTTTTATTGCGGCTTTGCAGTTTTGATTCAGCGTAAACGGCGAGACGCGCAGCCGTTGGAGCCATGGGATTCATACCCCGGGACTTGTCCCGTGGAAGCCCGAGACCTATACTTAGGTCGAGGGGCGACTGGAAATGAGCGAAAGCGAATACCTGCATTCTTCACATAGCGTATCGAATTTGGTCTACCACTTTGTCATGCCGACCAAATACCGCCACCTAGCAATAACGAAGGAAGTAGAGGGTAGCCTGAAGCAAATATGCGCCGGGATAGAGCTGAGATACGAGTGGTTAAGAGTGTGAGTGCGAGACGCATATTTGCAGAGCATCCAGAGGTGAAGGAGAAGCTGTGGGGAGGGGCATTCTGGAGCGGCGGGTATTTTGTGTCGAGCGTTGGAAAGAATGTAAACGAGAACGTGATAATGAACTATGTGAAGAATCAGGGCAAGGAGAAGGAGTATAAACAGCTGTATCTGAGGCTATATAGCGAATGACAGGAGCTTTATGAGGGATACCCCGGGGCTTGCCTCGGAGTAGTTCATTGTCTCAGCTCTGACTGCAGGAGCTGTGAAGGAATAAAAGGAGAAATTTTTGAATGTATTTTTTTGATGAGAAGCTTGAAAAGCGTATTGAGGAAATAAAGGAATGCATTATCGAGGACCGTATTTTCCTCACGGATTTCATGGTCCGTGAAGGTAATGACACCGATGGATATAAGGCAGAGCTTGATTCTACATGGAAGCCATTTAAATTGACTGACGAGTGGGGAG
>CAZHQL010000152.1:0-4264 GCA_964534915.1 uncultured Spirochaetaceae bacterium
GCTGTAGCGCCCGCTTATCTCTCTTTTAAAATACGGAACATTCTCGCTATAGTCATAAAATGAGAAAAAATGCCTGAGTACATAAGCATAGCCCTCCAGAGTGCCGAGGTTCCTCAGCACAAGGGAAAAAATTGAATCTGTGAGCGCATCATCCTCACAGAGTGCACCGCAAAGCGAAAGAATGCTCTTTTCAATCCTGTTTCCAAGTGCCTCAGCCTCCGAAATGATATTTACAAGTATTCGGGCAATGTCTTCTGAGAGCAGGATCTCACTAGCGCTGCTTAAAGCAGAAAGAGTAAGCATAAGAGCCTGATCAAGCTTGTCTGCTTCCCCCCTTATGTTCTTCAGCTCCTTTATAAATGCCTTTACTGCACCTTTTGAGATTTCATATCTCTTTAAGTATTCTAATTTGCTTGCATTTTCTATGCTCTTATCCTTACGGCTTAAAAAGTCCATGCATTTTCTAAGGCCCTCATATGAATACGAAAGAGAGAGAAGCTTCTCAGCCTCTGCTTCTATATGATGCGCCTCATCAAGAACAGCATAGTCAAAGGCAGGCAGAACTGAATCCTCATCATAATCCATCTTCCTCTCATATCTGTTCTTCCCGTCCAGTATGAACAGGTGGTGGTTAGTAACAACTATGCGCGCCTTTCTTGCCTTTTTGCGTGCCTCATAGAAAAAGCACTGGTTAAAATATGGGCACTTAGAGGATATGCATGTGTTCACATCTGATGCAATATCATTAAATGCTGAGAGTGCCGCCCTGTCCTTTAAATCAGTGCGCGCACCGCTCTTTGTCGAGTATACCCAGGCTCTGAGGCGCGAGAATGCATCGTCCTCAAGTCCCGCAAGGAGCGCGTTTTCATCTTCCTTCTGTTTAAAAGCATTGAGGCAGAGATAGTTAGAGCGGCCAAAGAGGATTGCAACAGGAAGGTCCGCGCCGAGTGCCTTGTTTATTAAAGGGATGTCCTTCTCATAGAGCTGGTTTTCCAGTGTAATAGTGCTGGTTGCAATTACTATCCTCTTTTTATTGTCGCTGAGGATTTCAAGAAAGGAAGGAACCAGATACGCAAAGCTCTTTCCAATCCCGGTTCCTGCCTCGATGAGTGCAATCCTTTCTTCCTTGAATGCCTTCTGGACAATAAGAGCCATCTCATACTGGCTGTCGCGGTATGTGTATGATGAAAGCGCATTTTCCAGAAGGCCCTCTGGAAAGAATACATCATCAAGATTCATTACTCTTTCCCATGTATTCGTTAAGCTTCCTGTGAAGCGTCTTGCGCCCGATTGAAAGCACATCGGATGCCCTGCTCTTGTTTCCAGAGCAGTACTCAATAGTGCTCAGTATTATTTTCTTCTCAGCTTCCTCAAGCGTTGTTGGAAGATTTATGGTAACTGAAGATGCGCTTTCGTGCGCCGCTGCTGTTATCTGGGAAGGAAGGTCCTCAAGGCCGATGATGCTTGAGCGCGCAAGCACAACAGCGCTTTCAATGCTGTTCTTAAGCTCCCTTATGTTTCCAGGCCAGTCATACTGCAAGAGCGCACGGCGCGCTTCCTTGCTTAGAGCCTCAATCTTTCTTCCGTCTTCCTTATTGAACTCTTCAAGAAATGTCATTGCAAGAAGCTCTATATCCTCCTTTCTCTCCCTCAGTGGAGGAACATCTATATGCACGACATTGAGGCGATAGTAGAGGTCCTCACGGAAAGTGCCCTTTTTAACTTCCTCCGCAAGGTCCCGGTTTGTAGCAGCAATTACGCGTACATCCACCTTTATGGTCTTTTCCCCGCCTACGCGCTCAAACTCACGCTGCTGAAGCACTCTCAGAATCTTAACCTGCGTGCTCATATTGATCTCCCCTATCTCATCAAGGAAGATCGTGCCCGTGTCTGCAAGCTCAAAGCGGCCCTTCTTCTGAGCTGTTGCTCCCGTGAACGCACCCTTCTCGTGCCCGAAAAGCTCACTTTCTAGAAGGCTTTCAGAAAGCGATGCGCAGTGAACCTTTATAAATGGCTTATCCTTTCTGTCAGAAAGGGCTACGATTGCATCGGAGACAAGCTCCTTGCCTGTTCCGCTTTCTCCTGTTATCAGGACAGTTGCCTTTGTAGGGGCTACCTGATTGATAATCTGCATCATCTGCGAGAGCTTTCCGCTTTTGCCGATTATCTTTGAGTATTTCTGCTGGCTCCTGAGCTTGTCAATTTCCTCAGTAAGCTTTCTGTTCTGTTCCTGAAGCTGTGAGTTTTTCACGCTCTTCTTGACAACGAGTATGAGCTTGTCTATATCAACTGGCTTTGTAAAGAAGTCAACAGCTCCATCCCTCATGGTCTCTACAGCAGTCTCTATCGTGCCATGGCCTGTCAGGACGATAACGGGAAGAGCCGGGTATGATGCGCTTATCTTCCTTATAAGCTCATAGCCATCCATCTCAGGCATCCTGAGGTCCGTTATTACAAGATCTATATTATTCTTTCTTATCGCATTCAATGCCTCTATGCCATTGGAGGCTCCAAGGACCAGAAAGCCCTCATCCTCAAATGCATACTTCAGGCCGCTTACGATATTGGCCTCATCGTCAACTATTAATATTGTCGCCACTTAAATCTTCCTTATCTTCAAGAGCCTTCCTCTGGCTCTTAGGGATGGGGAACATAAATGAAAAGCATGTTCCTTCTCCCAGCTGGCTCTCAAGTGCAATTTCTGCAGAGTGCGCGTTTATAATCTTTAAAACAGCAGTAAGACCAAGCCCTGTTCCGCTTTCAGCCTTTGTAGTGTAGTATGGCTCGAAGATCCTCTTCTTCGTCTCCTCGCTCATGCCTGTGCCATTATCTTTTATAGAGAGCCTTACATAGTCCCCGTCGCTCTTGGCTTCTATTATGAGCTCTCCGCCGTTCTTCATCGCATAGAAGCTGTTGTTTATGACATTCAGAAATGCACGCCTGAGAAGCTTCCTGTCAAGCATTAAGGAAGGCAGGAACTTGTCCAGGCAGAGCGTTATCTTGATGTTCTTTGTTGCAGCTTCCACAGCAACGAAATCGCTCAGTTCAATGATGATATCATTGATGCTGTCCATCTTGAGCTCAACCTGCATGGGCTTTACAGCAAACAGGAAGTCCACTGCAATCTCATTGAGGCGCTCTGTTTCCTGCTCGATTATGTCTATGAACTCGTTTGCCTTATCAAGGCCCTTTTTGCTGTTTATTGCCTTGCGAAGAAGGGATGTGTATATCTGCATCGCAGCAAGCGGATTCTTAATCTCATGTGCAACTCCCGCTGCCATCGTAGTCATGCTTGCAAGGGCCTCGGAGTTCCTCAGTTTCATCTCCTTCTTAAGGCTTTCCGTGATATCCCTGAATCTTATGTCGATATACTCCTTATCCTTAAGCATGAACGATAAAAATGATATCCTTACAGTCTTTATCTCCCCTTCTCCGAAGGAAAAATCGCGTTCATTCATCCCCTCCTCTTCATTGAGCACTGCATCGAAGAACCTCTTGAGGTCACTGTCCTTGATGAAAGCTGCGATATCCTTTCCGCTGTTGTTCACTGCAATTAGCTTTGAGAGCGATTTAGTAATGAGTACTGCCTGTTTCTTCTCTTTTTCGAGTACTATGTGGGCCTCATCCTCCCTGTCAAGAATCTCCTTTACAAGGTCATAGTCATCAAGGGCATCCTTAACAAGGCTTACAAGATGCTCATGGCTTACTTCCTTTTTATCGATGATCCTCTTGAGTATCTTAACGGACAAGTGCAGCCTCCCTGAGTGCAAGGTCAAATGCACTCTTTATGTTCTGATTATACACAGCATTTGACTCTGTTGCATTATCAAGAAGCTTTAAAAGATTAAAAGCCCTCCTTGATGATAATCCCTTGAGAGTGCTTTTCTTCAGATGATTAATTACAAGGGATGTAAAGTATGCCTGGCTTTTATCGAGGGAAGAAAAGATCTCATCAAGATCATCCACACCGAGCCTCAGTCCCTTTATCAATGCATCGCTTAAGCGCTCTGCATTCTTAATCACTGTATCCCTCTCATCTTTATCCACTGCAGCTTCAAAGAGAAAGTCATCATAGCTCTCATACTCTCTGCCGGTGAGGAAATTATCCCTGAGGTACATATTCAGCTCCTCTCTGCCCGGATGAGGGAAAAAGTATTTCCTGACCCTGCTCAGGATTGTCATCATGATCCTCTCCTGATTAGATGAGATCAGGCTGAAATACGTCTCCTTATTTGGCTCTTCAAGAAACTTTAGGAGTGCGTTG
>CAZHQL010000153.1:0-4228 GCA_964534915.1 uncultured Spirochaetaceae bacterium
GGATCTTGGACCACTCGTTGATGACGTCAGCCTGCTTGCCGGCCTCCATCCTCAGGTTCATCGAATCATGGATAACAATTAGGGCAAAGATGAGCGAGATTGCAAAGGCATAGCTGTCCAGGCCTCGTGTAAGGGCAATGGACGTGGTCAGCGCCATGACTGTGGCGGTATGACTGCTGGGCATTCCGCCCGTTGAGAAAAACATATGATAGTTGAAGCCATCACCCATGGCTTTTGCAATAAAAGGTTTTATAAACTGGGCTATCAGCCAGGCAACAAAGGCAGAAACCAATGCTGGATTTTCAAAGAGGTTTCCCATGTGAGAAAGTGTAGATAATGATTGACAAGAATGCAAGAAGGCTTAAGAACATGCTCCTTGGTTTGCTCAAAGTCGTGTTTCTTTTCCATCAGGTGATATTTGCCTGGAAGAATGCCAAGCTGTACTGACTGAACTGACTGTTGTCATCTGTAATTATCATCAAAAAAGACCAAAAAAGAATGCAAACAATTGCATTTCGGCTTACAATATCAAATGAAATGAACAAAAAAATCATCCTGGAGAGGATGATTTGATTCCCTACATCGGGAGACCCTAAAAGGGCGATTTGAACACAGTTTGTATTTGGACAAGTTGTGTTAGCACTTCTATTAGACAATTCAAAAGGGAGGTTGTCAAGTGAATTTTGAGAAAGACTATTATCTTGGGCTTGATTGCGGAACGGAATCTGTAGGGTTCGCAGTAACCGATACAGAATACAATCTTCTGAAATTCAATGGCAAAGCAATGTGGGGTTCGCATCTGTTCGATGAAGCTCATACTGCAGCAGAGCGAAGAGCCCAGCGCTGTGCAAGAAGAAGGACGGAAAGAAGGAGAGAAAGGATAAATCTGTTGCAAAGTCTTTTTGCCGTCGAGATTGACAAGGTCGACCCCCTTTTCTTCATTCGGCTGGAGGACAGCTCTCTGTATGCAGAGGATAAAAGAAATGGTGGAAAGAACTCTGTATTCAATGATCCTTCATTTTGTGACAGGGATTATTATAAACTTTACCCCACAATCTTCCATTTGCGAAAAGAGCTTATGGAGAGCAGGGAGCCTCATGACGTGCGTCTCGTCTATCTTGCTCTGCATCACATCATAAAGAACCGCGGTCACTTCCTTTTTCCAGGAGAGACATTCGATGCGGCAACAGATCTTTCAACATCCCTCAACGATCTCTGTGAGACATATAAAAATGTTTTCGAAAAAGACCTGGTAATATCTGACAGTTCTAAAGTTGAAAAGGCTTTGAAAGAAAAGATGAAAAGCAGAAGGCGTGAGGAACTGCAAAAACTTTTTGAAACTGAGGATCCAAAACTGAAGACGGATATCATAAAGGCTATAATCGGATCCAAAGTCAAGGCTGAAAAACTCTTTGGAAACGAGGAGTATAAGGACCTAAAAGATATAGAGTTTTCAAGTGCCAGTTATGAGGATCAGACACTCCCTGAACTTGAAGCAACACTTGATAGTGATGAGATGCATTTCATAAACATCCTGAAATCCCTCTATGACTGGTCTATTCTTTCATCCATCATGAAGGACTCGAAGACGATATCTGAGGCAAAGGTAAGGCTATATGAGAGCAACAAGGAGGATCTCAGGCTTCTAAAGAGTGTTGCAAAGAAGTATCTGACGAAGGAGGAATATGAGAAATTCTTCCACTCGGACTTTTCAGGAACCGGAGGCTCGTTCTCCAATTATATTGGCAATATCAATAAGGGCAAAGGAAAGAAAAAGTCGGTAAGAAGATGCTCAACAGAGGACTTCTACAAGCAGGTGAATAAGATGATTCTTGCCAAGGCCGATGAGAATGATGTGGAAGCCGGGAAAATCAGGGAAGCCATTGAAAATGATACCTTCCTGCCTCTTCTGAGATCATTCAGAAATGGTATTGTTCCTTATCAGTTAAATCTCAAAGAACTGCGGACAATTATTGAGAACGCATCAGAATATCTTCCTTTCCTTACCAGTACAGATGCTGATGGGCTGGCTGTAAAAGACAAGATAGAATCCATCTTTAAATTCAGGATTCCATATTATGTTGGTCCTCTTGGAAAGAACAGCAATAACCAGAACGCCTGGATGGTTAGAAAAGGGAAGGGAAAAATCTTGCCCTGGAACTTTGAGAAAATGGTGGACATTGACAGCTCTGCAGAAAAATTCATTGAGAGGATGACCAGCAAGTGTACGTATCTCAGTACGGAAAATGTTATACCAAAGAATTCATTGCTCTACTCCAAGTATCTTGTGCTTAATGATTTGAATAACCTCCGCATCAATGGACAGAAACTTGAGACGGAGAAAAAACATGAGATCTTCTGTGATCTGTTCAAAACCCACAAGAAGGTTACTCAGAAAAGGCTTAAGACTTACATGATAACCCGTGGCTGGTTCAGCAAAAATGATGACATCATGATTAGCGGTATAGATGGGGATTTCAAATCCTCACTCTCCTCATATATTGACTTCAAGGAGTATCTTGAAAATGGGAAGCTGCTCCGCTGTGATGTTGAGCAGATCATAAAGTGGCTGACGCTCTTCAGTGATGGGGGAGATATCGCCAGGCGGAACATCAGAAATGCTTATAGGGACAGGCTCGAGGAAAGCGAAATAAATAAGATCTCTGGAATCAAGTACACTGGTTGGGGACGATTTTCCGAGAAATTCCTCGCAGGAATAACAACTGAGGCAAATAATGGGGAGTACAAATCGATTATCTCCCTTTTGTGGGATACTGATGACAATCTGATGGAGATTATAAACAAATATAGTTTCTCGGAGCCCCTTGGAAAAACTGACCGGATTTACAAGCTTGGCTATAGTGAAGTGGATGACCTTTATGTATCACCTTCCGTCAAACGCCAGATCTGGCAGACTCTTAGAATCGTCGACGAGATCGAGCATATAATGGGGAAGGCTCCAAAGAAGGTTTTCATTGAGGTTGCCAGAGAAAAAGGGGAAAAGGGGAAAAGAACGGAATCCCGCAGAAATAGACTTCTTTCAATTTTCAAAGGTAATCGCAAGGAACTGGCTTCTGCAAACAGGGATATAAATGAGATAATAGAGGATCTGGAAAAGAGAGCCGAGAGCGACATTGCGATTCAGGATAAACTTTATCTGTACTTCACCCAGTGCGGAAAGTGTATGTACTCGGGAAAACCCATCAGCATTGAGGATATTGGAACTGCAGTTGATATTGACCATATATTCCCAATCTCTCAGTCAAATGATGATTCCCTGGACAACAAAGTGCTTGTTTTCTCCCAGTACAACAGGGAAAAAACCAATGAATATCCAATTAAAGCCGACATAAGAAAAAATATGATGTCTTTCTGGAAGCTTTTGAAGGATAAGGAGCTAATTTCGAAAAAGAAATATGAGCGCCTCATAAGGGATACTCCAATAGATGCAGATGAGTTCAAGGAATTTATCGCCCGACAGCTTGTGGAGACCAGGCAGAGCACAAAGGAAACTGCGAACATCCTCAAGAGATACTTCGGAGATGATACAAAGATTGTCTATTCAAAGGCAAAAAACGTATCTGATTTCCGAAAAAAGTATCACTTAGTCAAATCAAGAGCTGTAAATGATCTACACCATGCCCAGGATGCCTATCTCAATATTGTTGTTGGAAACGTGTATGACACGAAGTACACTGCAGAATTCTTTTTGAATGACAGGATTCGTGAAGGCGGCTATTACAATATCCACGAGCCGTTTGAATACTCTGTCCAAGGAGCTTGGACGAGTGGGAAAGAGGGAACAATAGCAACTGTCAGAAAGACTCTTTCAAAGAACAATATCATATATACGAGACAGCCGATAACTGCTAAGGGGCAGCTTTTTGACCTGCAGCTTGTGCCTGCAGGCAAGAATAATGGAATCCTGCCTGCTAAAACAAGCAATCCCGTTCTGCAGGAGAGGCTCAAACAAGGTGACATGGATAAAGTCATAACAGAATGGACAAATAAATATGGTGGATACAACAAACAAAGCACAGCATACTTTGCTCTGATAAAATATGAGAAAAAGAAAAAACGGTATGCACAGTTCATCCCAATAAGCATCATAGAGTCCAGAACGATCAGAACGGATGATGATCTTGTTAAATATTGTCAGGATGTTTTGGAGATTCCAAATCCTCAGATAGTCTCATCAAAGCTTCGCATCAACACAATGATAAAGCTT
>CAZHQL010000154.1:0-4155 GCA_964534915.1 uncultured Spirochaetaceae bacterium
ATGCGACATTGTCATAGATTGACATAAGGAAGGGATTAGGACGCTGAAATACCATCCCTATATCCCGCCTTAATCCATTGACATCTGTCTTGGGGCTGAAGATGTCTCTTCCGCGGTAGAGGACCTTGCCTTCAATCCTTACGCCCTCTATAAGGTCATTCATGCGGTTAAGGGTCCTTAAGAATGTGCTCTTGCCGCAGCCAGAGGGCCCGATAAGGGCTGTGATGCACTTTTCCTCTATATCCAGGCTGATATCTTTCAGAGTCTCAGAGCTTCCATACCAGATACTCAGGTGCCTTGTTTCTATGATATTCACTTTCTGCTCCTCCTTTTTATAAGGGCGCCAAGCCTAGCTGTTGCCAAATTGATGATCAGAGTAAGGATCATGAGGATTGCGGCAATGGCATAGGCTACTTCAAACTCGCCCTGCTCGCGCGCATATACATAGAGGGCTACTGTAAGAGTTGCACCGCTGGAGGCCATAGCATTGAAGAAACCGTTAAGGCTATGTGCAAAGCCTGCTGTGAATAAAAGAGCAGCGCTCTCTCCTAACATTCTTCCAGTTGCGAGGATGCACCCTGTAAGAATGCCGCTTGAAGAAGGGGGAAGAACCACGCTCCTTATGACCTTCCACTTGCCAGCCCCCAGTGCAAAGGCCCCTTCGCGGTAGCTTTCTGGCACGCTCTTCAGTGCTTCCTCCGTAGTTCTCATAATTGTCGGTATGTTCATGATTACAAGCGTCATCGAGCCAGAGATGAGGCTCGTCCTGAGGCCCAGAAACTGACAGAAAATGAGCATGCCCGCAAGGCCGTAGATTATGGAGGGAATGCCTGAAAGTGTCTCTGCAGCAAACTCGATGATGGCAACAAGCCTCCGGCTTTTAGCATACTCATTAAGGTATATTGCAGCTCCGACTCCGATTGGAAGCACCATAATAAGGCTTGCAATAACTATATAAAGCGTATTCATTATGTCAGGAAGAATCCCGATTGTATGCCTTAAGTAGCTCGGGCTTGTGCTGAGGAGGGTCCATGTAATCTCAGGAAGGCCTTTACAGAGTATGTAAAAAAGCATGAAAAGCGTAAGGCCTCCGGATGCTACTGTTGCCAGGCTGCAAAAAAGGCGCATAAGTGCACACCATGCCCTTCTCTTTCCTGAAAGACGCGCCATCATAGGATCACGCTCCTCTTTTTAATGATGCTGAGGCTTGCGTTTATAAGCATTATGAAGAAAAAGAGCACAAGCGCAATTGAGAAAAGCGCATCTCTCTGAAGGCCCGATGAATAGCTCATCTCGCTTGCAACTGCAGTTGTTAAAAACCTTACGCTCTGAAACACTGATGGCATGTTGGCAACATTTCCAGCAACCATCATCACAGCCATGGCCTCCCCGATTGCCCTCCCGATTCCAAGAACTATTGCTGTAAGGATTCCGCTCTTTGCAGCAGGAAGGGTTATCTTGAAGCAGGTTTCTGTAGCTGTTGCGCCCAGAGCAAGGCTTGCCTCTTCATACTCAGAAGGCACTGCCTGAAGGGATGTAAGCGAGACGCTGATAACGGATGGAAGTATCATGACAGAAAGAACTATTATGGCGGCAAGAAGGCTTGCGCCATCCGGGACATTGAAAATGAGCATAATGCCAGGAACAAGAACAAGCATGCCGACAAGGCCGTAAACTACGGAGGGAATACCCGAGAGCACTCCGATACATGCTTGCATCACATCACATACCTTTTTCGGTGCCATTTTAGCAAGAAAGAGCGCAGCAAGGACTCCGATTGGAACTCCGATTATTATAGCCCCTGCTGTGCCGTAGATGCTTGTAAGCAGGAAGGCAAGAATTCCAAACTCTGGCTCTGTTGCAGTACTTGCCCAGCGATGGCCAAAGAGAAACGGGACAAGGCCGATTTCTCTTATGGCAGGAAGACCTGATATCACAAGATATGCCGTGATGATGAGAACAGATCCCACAGCAATGAGTCCAAACAGGAGGAAGACAAGGCCGATTGCATCTTCCTTAAGCTTTTTCACATTCATCTCCGGACAAGCTCTCAGTTAACAGGCACAGCCCCTGCGCCCTCTATGATAGCGCCTGATGCGCTGCCTGTAATGTAGTCAAAGAACATCCCGGCTGCGCCAGTGAGAGCCTTATCAGTGCTTGTCACCAGCACAAAGGGGCGCTGCAGAAGATATTCTCCTTTCTGAATGCTTTCCTTGCTCGGCATTACCCCGTTTACCTTAAGGGTCTTTACCCTCTCGCTCACGCTTGCCAGGGATGCGTAGCCGATTGCATTCGGGTTTGCAGAAACTGTTGTGATGACATCTCCCGTGCTTGTAAGCTCCTGGCGGTACTTGCACACGCCGGCTGTGCCCGTGATTGTCTCAAAGCCATCCCTTGTGCCGCTTCCAGCCTCTCGTCCGATGAGAACAATCGGAGCATCCAGGCCGCCGAGTGCGCTCCAGTTTGTAATCTCACCCTTGTAAACTGATGCAATTTCTTCAAGAGTGAGAGAACTTACAGGATTTTCAGGGTTCACTATTATTGCAATTCCATCAAGGGCCAATGTAGTGCCAGTTAGTCCGCTCTTGACCTCACTATCCCTAAGAGCGCGGGAAGAAAGACCAATGTCTGCACGCCCTTCCAGAACTGCAGAAATTCCGGAGCTCGAGCCTGTCGGGTTATATGTAACTGTGATATCAGAGTGCTCCATCATGAATGCCTCTGCAAGGCTCCCGATAACCTCTTCCATTGATGTCGAGCCGTCAGTGGATACAATCTCTGTTCCTTCGCTGGCACCGCCTGCGAAGATAGAGGAAAGAGTGCAAAGTGCTGCAAGAACAATTAAAAAGCTTCTTTTCATTTTTCTCTCCAGTTTCTTTTATTTACGGCACCCACTTTATTCACTCTCTGTGAAATGTATGCATGCTAAATTGTAAAATCCTTGCAAAATGTGTAGCTCGATGCAACTGGAAGGAAAGAAAAAGACGGATTGAATTTATTTTCTGCTTTACGAGAGCTGAGAAATGATGGAATCCAGTGAATCTGGCATGCCCATGCGCTTGTAATTCCTAATATGATTAAACAAAGCGACCGGCCCCCCCGATTTGAGGAAGCATAAGCCTTAACCTTGGAGGGCTCTTTCACTCAAAGCTTACGTTTCCATTCGAATTTTGTCTAGTCTTTCTCTTTTGCGCTGCTTTTCCCGTCATAAGGAGTACAGCAATTGGAACCATGAAACAGGAACCGGCATTATGCATCAGTGTTCCGGTTGCTGGAGTAAGTACTTCCATGCTTCGGCTATTATAATTGGCATTCGGATGCACACGTTTTAACTGCTCAGTTTTTCTGGATGCTCTGATATGTATTCCCTCAGAGCTTCATTTATCCTTGTCTGGTAGCCTTTTCCGCTAGCTTTGAATATCGAGATGATGTCATTATCCAGCCTGAGCGTTATGTGGCTCTTTATCGGTTTGTAGATTGAACCAACTCTCTTAAAGAGTTTCAGTTCCTCTGGAGTTTGTGCAGGACAATCCGAGAAATCCGTATTAACAAATTCTTCCATTCGTTTGATTTCTTCCGCCGAAGGCCTGTACGCCCTAGCCTCTTCCAATGTCATTCTCTTTATAGTACTCATTCTCTTCCTCCTTAGTCGCCCTTCTTGCGGATATAATCCTTATGTTGTCCTTTCGCTCTGTGAATACAACAAACAATATTGATTCTACCTTGCCTATTGTGAAAAATCGCTCTTCTTCGTAAGAATGGGATAAATCAATTCTTTCTATTCTATTTTCATCGAAGAAAACACCTGTTGCGGCTTCAAAACTGATGCCATGCTTATTGATGTTCTTTCGGTTCTTTTCTTCATCCCATTCAAACTGCATAATTACCTCTCATCAAGATTATATCACATTTTTGTGCATACATACAATTTTTTACTTAGCTCACTGGCTGCTGGAGTTGCCCGCTTTTTTGTGTTCCACTTACTTCTTTAATTGCAAGTGATGGTCAGGTTTATTTTTGTCATAAAAAGCCCTATCCTCAATACATAAACCTCTCTTCTCAAGAAGCTCAATCTGCTGATCTATGGTTAAAGCGGGTTTGTCATAGGTTTTCTTTATGGGCATAAACAAGGCAACCGGCCCCCCGATTTGAGGA
>CAZHQL010000155.1:0-4030 GCA_964534915.1 uncultured Spirochaetaceae bacterium
GATGCCTTCCTGTGTGGGCCTGTTATAGAAGGGACAGACAACCAGGCAGAGCTCAATGCCCAGACCGGCCGCCTTATTGGTTAATTCAATCGTCTCCTTAGTGGAGGCACATCCAGTTCCTGCAATTACCGGCTTTCTTCCCCTTGCGGCTTTTACCGCAGTCTCAAAAAGCTTCACGCGCTCTTCAAACCTTAAAAGAGATGCTTCTCCTGTTGTTCCCGTAACGATTAAGGAATCGCATAAGTCATTCTCGATTACATAATCTATAAGCTTCTCGAAGCTGTCATAATTTACTTCCTCATCCTCTCGGTATGGAGTAATAAGAGGGAGTAATATCTGACCATATTTTTCCCGCAAATTCAAAAGATAACCTCCTTTATAGAAATCATATTGTATGATGTCGTACTGTCATAGTAGCACAGATTTTCCAGTAGTCAAGCTTTATTTTCTGTCTTTTTCAGCGCCTATCAGGCATAAATTATGAACAAAAAGATATTTACTTGACGGATATAAATTGACATCTTATAATAAAAGATGACATCATACAAAAGGACAATAAATGGAAAAGATTGTACGCGTTTCAGTAACAGATTCAGTAGTTGAGAGCATAAAGAACCTTATCGCATCCGGCAAATGCGGAATCGGCGAGAAACTGCCTACGGAAGCTGCCCTCTGTGAGGCCCTTGGCGTAAGCAGAACAAGCATTCGTGAGGGCATAAGAGTCCTGCAGGCACAGGGCTTTGTTGAAATAAGGCCAGGCAAGGGTGCTTTTGTAATTGACTACAAGGAACCTCAGCGCCCGGCATGGTATCTGGTCGCCAACGCAAACTTCAATGATTATCTTGAGGTGCGTACTGCGATAGAAACCCTTTCTGTACGTCTGGCGGCAGAACGTGCAAGCGAAGAGGAGATAAATGAGCTCCGTACAATTCAGAAATCATTCGTGGAAGCCCATTACATGCAGGAAGTATCGCGCCTTGTAATCCTCGATGAGAATTTCCATATCGCGATTGCAAAATGCACGAAGAACAAGTTTCTTATCAACATCCAGGAAGAACTCACGGAAAACTTCCGGCCATACAGGATTACGACTTTTGCAAGCCCTAATAATTATGCAAATGCAATCTCCGTTCACGAGAATATTATCAACAGCATTGTAGCGCGCGATGCAGAAAAGGCCGCAGAGCTGATGCACCTGCACATAAACATAACTGAAAATGATTATCACAGAGCAATAAGGGAATCAAAAGGCAGCTGAAGGCATCGTTAAATGCCTCCGTTCGCTCTAATAAGGCTCCTTTAAAAGATTTTCTACTGCCTTTTTCTCCTCATCGCAGAGAGCTTTAAATGGAGCGCGGCATAAGCCCGAGTCAACTCCCCTGAGCGTACATCCGTACTTCGTGCCAGAGAAGATGCCAACTTTAACCAGGACCTCAACCCTGTGGTTAAGCTTTTTCTGCAAAGCCAGGGCCTCATCATTTTTCTTAGCAAGATATGCATCCCTTATTCCTTTGAATAACGGCGCAAAAAGGTTTGCTGTTGTGCTTATGGTAGCTTTAGCTCCCATTGCAAGGGCGGCACGGTACTGCTCATCAAAGCCATTGATGAAAATCTTGTCCGGATAGGATGAGATCATCCTCTCCAGGCTGTAAAGATTCATGGATGTGTGCTTTATTCCTATTATGCGCGGGTTATCAAGCAATCGCTTCGCATTATCCTTGGAGAACTCAATTCTTGTGAACTGCGGGATGTTATACAGGATTACCGGGATATCAGGAACGGCATTGATTACATCCTCATAATAGCAAAAGAGCTCTTCCATGGAGAAATTGTAATAATACGGGGGAATCATTGAGATGGCGCAGCTGCCAGCACTCTTTGCATGCTGAGCAAGGTCAATGACATCCTTTGTCCTTATAGTCCCTACATGTGCTATGACAGGAACCCGGCCGCCAGATGCAGATATGACGGCCTCAAGGAACTTCTTCCTCTCATCAAGCGTCATCAACAGACCCTCGCCTGAAGATCCGCAGCAGTAAAATCCCTCTACCCCGTCGCCTATCTGCATCTCAACAAGATCAGCAATGGCTGAATAGTTTACGCTTTCATCTTCCTTGCAGGGCAGAATCAGGGCAGAGAAAATGCGTGCAAGATCATATTGGGAATTTCCTACCATGCTGTCCAGCCTCCATCAACAACCAAATTGGCCCCTGTCATAAACGAAGATGCATCGGATGCAAGGAATATGATGCATCCATTGTATTCATCCTCGCGTGACATGCGCCCCATGGGCATACGGGCACAGAAATTAGCCTGGAACGTCTCATCCTGAGTATCACGCCATACTCCTGCAGGAGTAAGAGTGTTTACCCGGATATTCTTCTTGCCCCAGTATGTAGCTAAATAGCGCGTAAGGTTATAGATGCCGGATTTAGCAGCCGAATATGCAACAGGCTTTATAAATGGATGGCCTGTTATCTTCTCCTTATATGCATAGATATCCTGCACAGGAGAGAGCATGCCGTAAATTGATCCGATGTTTATTATGGAACCCTTCTTACCCCTGGCAACCATCCTGGCCCCCGTTGCCTGACAGCAGAGGAAAGTTCCAACGAGATTGACCTCCACAACTTCCCTGAACACGCTCTCCGGGAAATCCTCGAACGGACCGGAGACCTCAGGAGGCGCAGAAGGCTGCGTATCGATTCCAGCATTATTTACAAGAACATCAGGAGCATCATTCCAGGTCTTCTCAATCCCATCCAGAGCAGCCTCAATGCTCTTCTTGTCCGCTATATCCACCTGATAGAAAGCGATGCGGGAATAATCGTAATCCTTTGCGGGAAAAACCTTCTCAATCCTCTCTGCACTTACGTGCCTTGCAAATATTGCAACCCTGGCTTCCCTCTTATAGAGCTCCTCGGCAAAGTTCTTTCCAAGCTGGCCAAAGCCTCCTGTGACAATACAGATCTTATCCTTTACACTGAATAGTTTATCGTCCATATAGTTCCTCCCTATTAAAAATCCTTAAATGCCGCTTCAATGCGTCTCTTCTCTTCTTCAGAAAGATGTGTAATGGGACTGCGGCAAATTCCGACATCCCGCCCCAGCATCTTCATTGCGTATTTCATCCTTATCGGAAACTGATTTCCAGAAATATTCTGCCACGGATGGTAAAGCCTGTTCTGGATTTCCAATGCCCTCTTATCATCCTTATTCTGCACAGCATCCCACATTTCAACACTCTCTTCTGGGAATACGGAAACAAGGGCAGAAATGGCACCAGATGCTCCGAGCGAAAGGCATGTTGCCAGCATGTCATCAGTTGCTGCAAAGACCTTTCCCTTCTCTCTGACTTCCATAATCATTGCATATAGTGCGGCAACACCGCCAACACTCTGCTTTATGCCGAATACGTACTCTGCAGAATCAAGAAGCCTGTGAAACAATGATGGGGAAACAGTATTCTGAGGTATTACATTGTATATGATTATCGGAAGCTGAACCTCCTCAGATATAGTCTTATAGAAATCAAACACGCCCTCTTCATCAGGAACAAGAACATTATAGGCAGTGGGTGTAACCATAATTGCATCAGCTCCAGCTTCCTTAGCAACAAGTCCGGAGAGGACAGCATCCCGGGTACACGTTCTCATTATGCCGCACACAACGGGCATGTCCGGCCTGACATGCTCTTTTGCTATAGTGAGTAAATACGTAAGCTCCTCATCCCGGAGCGTGGGCCCCTCTCCCGTGCTTCCGCCTACGCTTAAGCCGTGAACACCTGCACTGATCAGATAATCCATTTCCCTTCTCAGCAGGATCTCATCGATGCTTCCATCCTCTTTAAAAGGAGTAACAATCGGGGGGATCATCCCATAGATCTGTTTTCCCATAAAACTCTCCATTTCTGCAACATCATATCTTATGACATCATACAATCTCGATTATAAAATAGAAACACCAATTGTCAACGTTCTTTTGCAATTTTACAGCAAAGGAAGAGGAAGACTATTTGGTGTTATAATAA
>CAZHQL010000156.1:0-4007 GCA_964534915.1 uncultured Spirochaetaceae bacterium
CCCCCGACAGGGTGGTTAACAGCCACCTGCTCTACCGACTGAGCTACAGGAGAATTTTTTAACCTCTAGGATAGTACTTCATCTAGAGAGAAGTGTCAACAATGAAAAATCAAATCGTTGTGGCCCCAAAATGGCATAAAAAACCTCACCCTTTGGTGAGGGGTCAACAGGATATACCTGTTGGGATGACGCCATGACAATACCGCCATGGCCCCAATACTGTAAATTTCGCAGCATTGGTAATGCCCTTCATAAGGGCTAACCTCACCCTGCAGTGAGGGGTCAGCAGGATATACCTGCTGGGATGACACTTGGATTTTACTCGCAGAAGAGAAAAGAAGTCAACAGAAATGAACTATACGCACGCTCCTATGCACTAAGGAGAAAACGTTCTGCGTCAATCTGATAAGTGTCATCAAGGGCTTATTCTCAGTGCTCATCTCTGAGGTGCCTGTTCTTCTGAGAATTCGGCTGTATCATCAGGATTCTCAGATTTTTCCAGCTCCTTAGCAGCCTTCTTATCAAGAAGGTTGGCAATAATCTTATAGACAATCAGGATTGCTGAGTATGCTATGGCTAAATGAGCAAATAAATCGGTGTGCCTGGTGTAGAATGTAAAGCCCTCTTTCATAAACAGAGGAACTTCATATACGTGGTATGTCTCAATAAATGGCTCAAGAGGCTCTACTACCTTTCCGCTAGGCTCAACCAGGCACGTTATTCCGCTGTTAGTGCTTCTTAAAAGCGGACGGCGATTCTCAATTGCCCTGAATACAGACAGCTGCATATGCTGCACTTCGGCAACGACAGACTTGCTCCAGACGTCGTTGGTAAGGTTTATAAGCATATCAGCACCATTTCTGACGAATGCAGCAGAAAGATAGCCAAATGTGTCTTCAAAGCAGATTGGTGTGCTGAATCCGATTTCGTCAAAAAAGAACACGGTCTCTTTATCCCCCTTCAGCCACCACTTATAGTCATTGGCCCTCAGCAGGGCCGTCAGGCGTGGGAATGTCTCCTGATATGGAAAGTGCTCAGTGAAGGGTACCAGGTGCTGCTTCCGATAAGTGTCCTGCACGGCACCATCATTAAAGAAGATCACAGTATTGTAGTAGTCTACATTCCAGCTTCCATCGCTCAAGTACGCAGGAAGCGATGGGTCTTTTAAAACTCCTTCAGGATTTCCAGTTACAAGAGGAAGGCCAAGGGAGAGGCCAAAGGAGACAAAATCATCCACCATGCGGGATGTAAATGAGCTTATAGGGTAGGCTGTATGCCATGTCACTGACGGCACGAATGCTGTCTCAGACCATACTACCATCTCAGGCTCTTCCTTAAGGGCCTCTTCTGTAAGCCTCATGAGAGTATCCAGGTTCTTTCTGTATGTTGTGCTTCCGCCGATCCATGTGTCTGCTGAGTGCTCGATCGATGCAACTTTTAAAGCCCTTTCAGGCTCCTTGGCATCGTAATAGCAGTATGTGATCGAGCCATAAATGAGATTTATGGCCATCAGAGCAACATATACTATGATATCCACCTTAAATTGCCTGATGCCATCTCGGCGCGCCAGGCGCTCTGCAACAAATGCCTGGCCGATTATCTGAAGGAAAAGCAGTCCCCAGATTCCTGTGATGGAGGCAATCTGGATTAAGCGGGGATAGTTCCAAAGCGATGCGCTAATATTTCCATAGGGATAGCCAAAGAAGCCCTGCTGGGTAATGTAATAGTATGATACTGAAATGAGAGTAAAGAGAATGTAGCCGCGCTTTCTGAATAGCGTGAGAGAAAGCTTTGCAGCAGGAAAGAAGAGCATATACTGGAAGCACTCGATTATGGGGACAATGAGGATTGCAAGGGGATGGAAAGTGCTGAGCCAGTAATTGTAGATTAAGTAAAATACAAAGCCATATAAAAAGCCATAGAAGAATGCTCTGGGGTAGCTTGTCTTTGCCAGGAGGTAAAGTGCCGGGATGAATGAGAAGAATGAGAGAAAGCCCCATCCATCATAGTTAAGAACTGTTGGAAAGCTTATTGAAGAGAGGCAGGCAGAAAGCAAAAGCAGAAATGTCTCAAAGAGAAGTGACTTAAGAGATTTCAGAGCCGCTTGCATCGCTATTTCTGCGTAAGGTAGGCATTCGGAACGCTGTCAAGGCCATCCCAGAGAATCTGTCTGAAGTGAACCGGATCCGTATTTCCCTCAGAGTTTATCAGAAGGACGTTTGACTTCTCATCAAGTTCAAGTGCTTCCCTTAACTGTACTGATCCTTCTTCAGTCATGATAGAGTAGAGTGCTCCAAGCGTTACTGCACCGCTTTCTCCTGAGATCACGAACGGGTCCCCATGAAGAGGAACAGCCAGAATCCTCATTCCCCGTGCAGCTGTATAGTCTGGAACCTTTATAAATACATCGGCAGTGCCTTTTAAGACAGACCATGCAATCGGGCTTGCCTCTCCGCATGCGAGCCCTGCCATTATAGTATCCAGGCTCCCCGTGATATTATGAAGCTTTCCATCATCATGCTTTGCTGTCTCGTAGACACATGCAGCCTTATCTGGCTCAACTACGATGAACTTGGGAGACTCCTCCTTGAAAAGAGATGCATAGAAGCCGATGGTAGCAGCTGCGAGTGCGCCAACTCCTGCCTGCACGAATATATGAGACGGCTTCTTTATGCCAAGGCCTGCAAATTCCTCCTGGGCCTCCAGCAATATCGTAGTATAGCCCTGCATGATCCATGTAGGAATTTCCTCATAGCCCGGCCATGATGTGTCGCTTATAATCTGCCAGCCATATCTCTCCGCATCCTCAGCAACCTGGCGCACAGCATCATCATAGTTTCCATCCACTACAACTACCTTTGCACCATAGCTCTTAATAGCATCGATCCGTGCCTGGCTTGTGTACTTATGAACGTAGATTACGCAATTGAGATTGAGCTTCATCGAGGCCCATGCGATGCCCTTTCCATGGTTTCCATCCGTTGCGGATGCAAATGTGAGCTCCTTTATCTTCTCATGGCATTCAGGGCTCACTAAATACTCATAGCTCATCTGCTCATCACTCAGGGAGAGTTTCTTCTGAATAAAGCGTGCAATTGCGAAGCTTCCGCCCATTACCTTGAAGGAATTAAGGTGCAGGCGCTCAGATTCATTTTTAACGTAGATTCCCTCAAGCCCGATCATATGGGCTAAATTTGGCAGGCTTTTCAGGCTTGTCATCTTATAGCCAGGAATCTGGCGATGAAAAGCGCGCGCTCTCCTTGCATGCGTTATATTAAAAAGCTCATCGGCCTTAGCAAAGTCCTTTTTCCCGCTTCTGATGATGTACTCAAAATCCCTGTTTTCCATTGTTTTGTCCTCTCCTTCCGATTATATTGGCTTTCGTTGTGGAGTTACAAGGAATTTATACAAGCCTAAATTCAGCTATCTAAGACCTCTTTTTGCATAAATATGCCATCTTTGTCGTTTTTCTCTTCCATTTTTGTAAAAATGTAGGTTATTATAGGGAAGATATTTATGAGGATTTCGAAGCGTCTTAAGAAATTACTATTTATTCTCATATGCCTGAGCATTTCGCTATCAGCATATGCAGTGGATGCCTATTACATTCCCTTAGGCTCACCTTTTTATGACATAATCGATGATCTTTACATCATGGAAGGCTATGCACGTCCTTCCGGAGCGCGTCCATACAGCAATGCACAGGCAAAGCTCACTCTCAGCCGCATAAACAGGGACTCACTCTCAGACTATGCATTAACGCTATACGACAAGGCATCAGAGTACGTAGAAGAGACTGTACGATGGCAATTTTCAGACACATTCGGAATAGGAGCGCATCTGTCTGTAAATCCAGAAATCTATGCCCATGCAAATACTGAGGACTTCAGAAGCGAAGAGGACTGGCTCTACAGCTATGATGACAGACAGCGCTTCCTCTATCTCGGCCTGGAATTCAGTGTCGGCTCCTATTTCTACACCTATGCAGACCTTATGTACACGATGGG
>CAZHQL010000157.1:0-4000 GCA_964534915.1 uncultured Spirochaetaceae bacterium
TTAGCAACGAGCTCAAGATATGCATTGAGTTCGCTTGCCTTGGCATAGGGGCCGAAATACTTCGAGCCGTCCCTGACGATGCGCCTGGTTTTATAGATCCTTGGAAAGCTTTCGTTTGTGATCCTTATAACAGGATAGCTCTTTCCGTCCTTTAAAAGAATGTTATAGTGCGGACTGTATTTCTTTATGAGATTGTTTTCGAGAATCAGGGCCTCATACTCATTTCCCGTGATTATATAGTCTATATGGTCTATCTTCTCAACAAGGCATGCAGTCTTTAAATCCCTGTGAGGAAGAAAATAGGAGGATACTCTCTTCTTCAGATTCTTGGCCTTTCCTACGTAGATTACGTTATCAGATGAATCCTTCATCAGATAGCAGCCAGGGTTATCTGGAAGGCTCTTTGCCTCCTCTCGTGCGCTCATAGCTATAAGATATATGGACCAAAAAACTTTGGCAAGCTAGAATCTTTCTGATGAATGCAAAGCAAGCTTTACTTAAAAGCCTTGATGAGGAAATCAGAAAAGAGACACTAAAACTGATCAGCCTCTTTGGCCTGACAGAACAGAACCAGGCGGAACTTATAAAGAACCAGGCAGACCTTGCGCTTGCAAAAGAGAAAAGCATTGCATCGCGTGTAGATATAGAGAAAATCCTTGAAAAGGACAAGGGAGAGCGGAAAAAAGCATTCATAAGTGCCATGAGAAGTGCTATGAAGTGCTTTGAAGAAAGCGAGATAGACTACTCTTCATTCCCCGCTCCTCACACCAGGGATGAGAAGATAGAAGTGCTAAAAGAGGACATTCTGCTGGGTTTCGGGCGCTGTCCCTGCCCCATTGACGGTGAAAAGACAAGGTGCTGCAAGCTGAGGACACTGGATGTCATCACGCAGTGCGCGTTCTCTTGCTCATACTGCTCCGTGCAGGCATTCTACGATAAAAACAGGATAAGAGTGGTCTCAAATTTAAAGGAGAAACTGAAGGGCCTTGTCCTCACAAACGACATCTGGCACATAGGAACCGGGCAGGCATCGGACTCGCTATTCCTTGGAGATGATTATGGCACGCTCTCAGACCTTTCAGACTTTGCTTCCTCCCATCCTGATATCATAATAGAGCTGAAGAGCAAATCAGCTCGTGATGTCTTTAATAGAAAATACCCCAAGAACTTGATATTCACATGGTCGCTGAACGCAGAGACAGTAATTGAAAAGGAAGAGAGAAAAACTGCAAAGCTTGAAAAGAGGCTTGAGGCAGCAGAAAGAGCGCGGGATAACGGCTCTCTTGTGGGCTTTCACATACACCCTATGGTTCACTTCAAGGGCTGGCAGGATGAGTACAGCGCGCTGGCAGAAAAGATTGAAAAGCGCTTTTCTCCCTCTGAGATCCTTATGATAAGCGCAGGAACGCTTATCTTTACAAAGGAGAATCTAAGATTCATAAGGGAAAAGAAAGTCAGCACAAGGATCCTGCAGATGGAGAAGACGCTGACAGCAGGAAAGTACTCATATCCCTTTAAAGTGAGAAAAGAGATGTTCTCACACCTCTTCTCATCATTCAGCAAGGATTTTCTATCGGATGTCTTCACATATCTCTGCCTTGAGGACCCTTCTCTCTGGGCTCCCGCGCTCGGGCGCGAATACAAGAGCGACAAGGACTTTGAAAGCGATATGAGAAGAAGCTACTTTGCTAAAGTCAGTCAAGCTTTGAGATAAAGATCTCCAGCTCCCTTCCCTCAAGTGGATTTTCCTCTCCTCTCAGGATTTTCTTAACAGCATCCTTTTCCTTTCCTGAAAGGCTTATTCCATTTAGCTTATGATTCTCAAAAGCCTCTGCTGCAATCGGGCAGACAGTCTTTACAATCTTGAAGATTTCATTTGCATAGGCCCTTATCTCATACTGCGCGTGGCTGTCCATGCGGAGAGAGAGGAAATGAAAGAGGTTATGAAGATCCATCTGCCAGTAGAACTCTGTATAGATTGAAAGCGGAAGGTCTATTCTCGATATCTCCCTTGCAATGCCCATATCCAATAGCTCATGGTAGTTTTTAAAGATCATCTCCTGCTCTTCTTTCATGATGCTCTGAACCTTTTCTGCTATTGCATCATCCACTGCCTCACTCTGCCTTCCCTGTTTGTTATCATCGCTTTGAAGCGCGATATGGTCCTTATCAGGGATATAGCACTCGTCCTTCAGAACTGAGTAGCGCCCGGAGATCTCATTCATCCTTCCCATCCTGTGACGCACCCACTGACGGGCTACGAAGATCGGCATCTTTACGTGGAATGTGAAGACAACCTGCTCAAACGGGGATGTGTGGTCGTTCCTTAAAAGGTAGTTTATAAGGCCCTTATCCTGCCTGTATGTCTTTGTCCCTTCCCCATAGCTTACGCGTGCGCTCTGCACAATGCGGTCATCACTTCCCATATAGTCCACAAGGCGCACAAAGCCATGATCAAGGACAGGAAATTCCTTATCAAGTATCTTTTCAGCTTCTTCTACGACAGAATGCATATTCCCTCCAAAATATATTCAATCTCTCTTGTAACACAAGAAAAGCAGAAGGTCCACATCAGAGTATGTCCATGGCACCGAGTGCCAGTGCTATTGCCACGCTTGATGCAGTCTCAGTTCTCAGTATCCTCTCTCCGATAAGGCTCGGGATGAAGGCACTCTCAAGCATAAGAGTGCGCTCCCTCTCGCTCCAGCCGCGCTCGGGCCCGATTGCAATAGTTACAGGGCCCTTAAGGCTCATCCTTGAAAGCCTTTCTGTGCCTATTTTATTGTCTAAAAGCACTCTTGTCTTGTTATCGTCTGCCCCGATTGCCTCATCAAGTGATGAGAAAAAGAGAGTCTCAGGAACTCCAGTAAAGCCTGACTGCATTGCACCGTCAATGAGGATCTTCCTGTACTCACCGCTTTTATAGATTCCTGCGTCCATATAGCTCTTTTCACCAAGGTCGCTTCTTAAAAGCATTATGCGGCCCACTCCTAAACTCACTGCCTCGCGGAGAATCCTCCTCATCGATATGGGGCGGACAAGGGCAAGCATCAGAGTAAGGGGATAGAGAGCACTCAAATCCTCCTCTTCAGCTGCAGAGATCTTTATTCCTTCACTCGTAATACAATCAATGGTGCAAGTTAAGCTTTTTCCATTGATAACACCTGCCTTAAAGACGTCCCCCGCCTTAAGGTGAAGAACTGATGTAATGTGCCTGGCCCTCTCATCCCCGGCGGGGATGAATGAAGGCTTTTCATCAAAGAGTATTATGTTCACTAAGACCTTCCATAGAGCTTGATCATATAGTGAATGCGGTCCCAGTTAGGGCTCTCAAGATCCTCTTTTCTCATCTTCCATGACCAGTTTGAAGAGCCGCATGTGCTCGGTGTATTCATCCTCGCGCTCTCGTCAAGCATCAGAAGGTCCTGCATGGGAATAACAGCATACCTTGCCCTGCTCATTATAGCAGAGCGTATAAGCTGCCATGCGCTCTCACTGTCCGGGCACTCGCAGTACCTCCTCACAAGATCCCTCTCATCATCTGAGAGCGCTGAGTACCAGCCAACTGTCGTATTATTATCGTGAGTGCCTGTGTATACTACAGAATTTCTCTCTGTATTATGAGGAAGGTACGGGTTCTCTGCATCGAGCTCTCCGCTTGAATTTCTTGAGAATGCAAACTGAAGTATCTTCATCCCGGGAAGATGAAAGCCTTCCCTGAGCTCAACTACATCATCTGTAATTACTCCAAGGTCTTCAGCTATTATCGGCAAGTCATCCCCAAGAGCATCCTTAACAGCCTCTAAAAGCTTTCTCCCGGGGCTCCTGACCCACTCTCCGTTTATGGCAGTATCCTCTCCTGCCTTAACTTCCCAGCATGCAGAGAGTCCCCTGAAGTGATCGATACGGACAATATCACAGAGCTCAAGGGCCTTTCTAATCCTCCTTATCCACCAGGCAAAGCCTGTCCTCTCATGCTCGCTCCAGCGGTATACAGGAT
>CAZHQL010000158.1:0-3991 GCA_964534915.1 uncultured Spirochaetaceae bacterium
AATTTTTTTTGCAAAAAAGCAAAAAATGGCAAAAAAACAGCCATCCACGTGAAAATGAATGGCCTAAATAGTGCTTATTTTAAAGGCTTAAAGAACCTTGAAAGCGTCTTTTCCTGCGTACTTTGCAGTCTCTCCGAGGTAGTCTTCAATACGGATCAGCTGGTTGTACTTAGCAAGCCTGTCGCTTCTTGACATGCTGCCTGTCTTGATCTGTCCAGTCTCAAGACCGACTACTAAGTCTGCTATGAAGCTGTCCTCAGTCTCTCCGGAGCGGTGTGATACGATTGCCGTATAACCATTTCTCTTTGCAAGGTCGATAGCCTCAAAGGTCTCTGTAAGCGTTCCGATCTGGTTAACCTTGATGAGGATGGAGTTGGCAACGCCCTTCTCAAGACCCATCTTGAGCCTTTCAGTGTTGGTTACGAACAAGTCATCTCCTACGAGCTGTACTTTGTCGCCGATTCTCTCTGTCAGGAGCTTCCAGCCTTCCCAGTCATCCTCTGCCATTCCGTCCTCAATGGAAATAATCGGGTACTTGTTTACCCAGCTTTCCCAGAGGTCTACCATCTGAGCAGATGTTAGAGACTCGCCTGTTGACCAGCGGAGCGTATAGCGCCCTGTCTTCTCGTCATAGAGCTCACTTGTAGCCGGGTCAAGGGCAATCATGAAGTCCCCGTCCCTTCCTGCAGTGTATCCAGCTCCCTTGATAGCCTCTGCAATTACCTCAAGAGCCTCCTCGTTTGACTGAAGATCCGGAGCAAAGCCGCCCTCGTCTCCTACAGCAGTGTTATATCCCCTGCCCTTGAGAACCTTCTTGAGCTCATGGAATACCTCAGCAGTCATTCTCACAGCTTCCCTGATGCTTGATGCTCCGATTGGCATGACCATGAATTCCTGGAAGTCTACCTTGTTATCTGAATGGGCTCCTCCATTAAGGATGTTTGCCATTGGAACAGGAAGAACGCATGCATGGTATGCACCAAGATACTTATATAGTGGAAGGCCAAGGTAATCAGCTGCGGCCCTTGCAGTTGCCATGGAAACTCCAAGGATTGCATTTGCACCGAGCTTAGCCTTATTAGGTGTTCCGTCAAGAGCAATCATTGCTCTGTCAATGGCAACCTGATCGAGTGCATCATAGCCCTCGAGTGCTGGAGCGATTATGTTATTTACATTGTCTACAGCCTTGAGCGTTCCCTTTCCGCCATAGCGGCTCTTGTCATTGTCCCTGAGCTCAACAGCCTCGTGAACTCCTGTACTTGCTCCAGATGGAACAGCTGCCCTGCCCATTGATCCGTCTTCGAGGATAACATCGACCTCTACAGTCGGGTTTCCGCGCGAATCAAGGATTTCTCTTGCTTCAATTGATTCAATTGCGATCATGATCTCTTTTTCTCCTTACAAGGAATATTAACCAGATAAGCACATTTAGTCAAACTTGCGGGATGTGCTTTTTGAATCCATATATTTTATGCGCGCACGTGCATATGCGTGCCTTAATCCATTTGTAAAAAACACTTTCTCTTTCTATAATGACAAAAACTCATTCTGAAGGGGAAATGAAGATGAGGAAAAGCATAATCACTGTAGTTGGAAAGGATCAGGTTGGCATCATTGCAAAGGTCTGCACGTATTTGGCAGATAACAACGTCAATATACTGGATATAAGCCAGACAATCGTTGACGGGTATTTCAATATGATGATGATTGCAGATGCCAATGAAGCTAAAAAGAGCTTTTCAGTGCTCTCTGATGAGCTTGAATCACTTGGAGAGAAAATCGGCGTGCAGATAAAGCTCCAGAGAGATGAGATCTTTGAGAAGATGCAGAGGATATAGCATGATCAACATCAGTGAAGTAATTGAGACTAACCGCATGATCGAGAAAGAGAATCTCGATGTGAGGACCATTACGCTTGGCCTGTCGTTAATCGGATGCGAAAGTGATGATATCGATAAGACATGCAGCAATATATATGAGCGCATTGTCACCAAGGCCAAAGACCTTATAAAGACTGGATCTGAAATCGAAAAAGAGTATGCAATCCCAATCATTAACAAGAGGATTTCCGTCACCCCGGTCTCCCTTATTGCAGCATCCTCTGCAAAAAGCACGGATGACTATGTAAAGATTGCAAGGACGCTGGACAAAGCTGCAAAGACAGTTGGTGTAAATTTCCTTGGAGGCTTCTCAGCTCTGCCTGCAAAGGGCATGAGCGAAAGCGAGCGGCTTTTGCTTGAGAGCATACCGCGTGCATTAGCTGAAACTGAGTGCGTATGCGCATCAGTAAACCTTGGGTCCACCAGGACAGGCATCAATATGGATGCAGTAGCGCTCATGGGGAAAATCATAAAGGAGACAGCCTGCCTTACGAGAGAGCGCGACAGCATAGGATGCGCAAAGCTCGTAGTCTTTACAAATGCCCCCGATGACAATCCATTCATGGCAGGAGCTTTTCATGGAGTAACGGAGGCCGATGCCGTTATAAACGTGGGCGTAAGCGGCCCCGGGGTAATAAAGAGAGCCATTAAGGGCGCAGAGGATCTCGATTTCAGCTCTCTTTGTGAGCTTATTAAAAAAACTGCTTTCAAGATAACGCGCCTTGGAGTGCTTGTCGCAGAAGAAGCCTCCAGGAGAATGGGAATTCCTTTTGGGATTGTGGATTTATCCCTTGCGCCTACTCCTGCAATCGGGGACAGCATTGCAGAGATAATTGAAGCAATGGGAATTGAGAAAGCCGGAGCACCTGGCACAACGCTAGCCCTTGCACTTTTAAACGACAGCGTAAAGAAAGGCGGAATCATGGCATCCTCATCAGTTGGAGGTCTCAGCGGTGCATTCATACCGGTAAGCGAGGACCATGGCATGATTGATGCGGTGGAAAAGGGGTCGCTTAATCTTGAGAAGCTTGAGGCCATGACGAGCGTATGCTCTGTAGGCCTTGATATGATAGCAATCCCCGGGAACACAAGCGCAGAGACCATCAGCGGAATAATAGCAGATGAGATGGCTATCGGCATGATAAACCAGAAAACAACTGCTGTGCGTATTATCCCGGTATATGGGAAGAAAGTCGGGCAAAGAGCTCATTTCGGAGGCCTTCTCGGAGAGGCCCCGATAATGAAAGTAAACTCATTCTCGTGCGAAAGCTTTATCAAGCGTGGCGGAAGGATTCCTTCTCCCATCCACAGCTTCAAGAACTAAGATGATCAGAAAAGCAGAAGAAAAAGACATTCCATCCCTTATGAGCGTCTTTAAAGAGGCACGTGAAAGAATGTATGAGAGCGGAAACGTGACTCAGTGGCCTGAGAGCTATCCATCAGAAGAGATACTGATGCGTGACATTTCCAATGGCTTTATGCATGTCATCGAGGACGATGGAGAAGTCCTGGCAGCATTTTCTATCCAGAGCGGCATTGAAAAAAGCTACGATACCCTTTTTGAGGGGAAATGGCCTGAAGGAGACTATGAGTATGTCACTATACACCGCGTTGCAGGAAGGAAATGCGCTCACCATGTTCTTCTTTCTGCCATAGAGACAGCTGAAAAGCTATCATCTGTGATAAGAACAGACACGCATGAAGATAATCATAAGATGCAGGCTCTTTTGAAGAAATACGGCTTTGAATATATCGGCAAGATCAAAAATGACAGGGAAAGCGAGCGCCTGGCGTTCCAGAAAGGCAAGAATTAAGGCACCCCACCGAAGAACCAGTGTCCTAAGGTTAAGAGTGCCCAACTCGATTGTCTGGAGACCCTTTCTTCAGTCGGACTAATCGATCCTGAAGTCCAGACATCTTCCTTTAGCAGGGGTAGGACTCGAACCTACGGCCTCCGGGTTATGAGCCCGACGAGCTGCCAACTGCTCTACCCTGCGTCGCTCAGCTAAGTTAATTTACTCAATATTCTCAATTCAGTCAATAGCGCTCTTTCTTTGCTGAAATTACTAAAATATTGACATTATTTAAATATTAAAGTATTATATTTGTAG
>CAZHQL010000159.1:0-3968 GCA_964534915.1 uncultured Spirochaetaceae bacterium
GACGACATTCACAGTCCCTTCCTCCTGGGAGGGCAGGCACGTTGCTATAGAGCTCTACACTCCAGGAGACATTGCATGGAAAGAAAGTGCCGAATACAGTACATATCTGGATGGCATTTTCATCGCAGGGGTGGACGTATTCCATAAGTACTTCACTCTCTCAGACTCTGCGAGCAGGAATGAAAGCCATGATTTAGCATTCCTGGGCTTCTCTGGCTATAATAAGCGGCGTCCGGTTACAAGCTGTGCCCTAGTATTAATCGATGATGATGCGGCAAAATGCTATTATGATTTTTCCAATGCCTATGAAGCTGTCAGGTATTCATCATATGAAGACTCACCTGATGTCCTTAGAATGAAGGAGGCAGTAAATAATGCCATAAACATGGTGGACTTCAGGAGGCCCGGCTCAAAAGAGTGCAGAAAATCCTTAAAGAAGGCTTCTGACTATCTTGATCAGAATGTATATAAGAGCCTTAGCAGCAAGACGGGAATTGAAGTTACGGGCATAGGACATTGCCACCTTGATGTAGCGTGGCTCTGGCGCCTTGAACAGACAAGGGAGAAGGCCGCACGGGATTTTGCTACAGTAGACCGCCTTATGAACAGATACCCTGAGTTCATTTTCATACAAAGCCAGCCACAGCTTTATGAGTTCACGAAGAAAAACTACCCGGAGCTTTATGAAAGAGTGAAGAAAAGGGTAAAGGAGGGACGCATAGAGCCGGAAGGTGGCATGTGGGTTGAAGCAGACTGCAATCTTATCTCCGGAGAGTCGATGATAAGGCAGTTCCTCGTAGGCAAGCAGTTCTTCCTCGATGAATTCTCTGTTGACAATAAGATTCTCTGGCTTCCTGATGTATTCGGGTACAGTGCTGCAATGCCACAGATTCTTCTTGGCTGCAAGATTAAGTATTTCATGACGACAAAGATAAGCTGGAATCAGTTCAACAGGCTTCCAATGGATACGTTCTATCTGCAGGGAATTGATGGCTCTAAGGTATTATCACATTTTGTTACAACCCCGGTTTCCTCTGCCCGCGCTGGCGTTAAGTATTCTCTCCCGTATAAGAAGACCTATAATGGTGAATTGAAAGCAGAAACTGTCATCCATAGCTGGGATACATACATGCAGAAGGATGTGAATAATGACCTCCTGTTTGCTTTCGGCTATGGCGACGGGGGCGGCGGACCTGATGTGACGATGCTTGAGAATGCAAGGAGGCTGAAGAATCTTCCAGGGGTTCCCAAGGTAAAACAGGAGACAGCTCTTTCGTATTTTAACCGCCTGGAGAAGAAAGTTTCAAAGAAGGATATTCCTACATGGGTAGGAGAGTTATACCTTGAATACCACAGGGGCACGTATACATCAATCGGCAGAAATAAGATGTATAACAGGAAAACCGAGTTCTTATATCATAATGCAGAGGCGCTTTCTTCAATGGCAGAGATCCTTGCATCAAGAGAATACCCTTCAGAGAAACTCAAGGAGGACTGGAAGGTAATCCTTGTTAATCAGTTCCATGATATTATCCCGGGCTCTGCAATCGGCCTTGTATATGAGGATTCCTGGAAGCAGTATGAGGCTTTGAAGGAGTCTGGAACTGATATGATAAGAGGTGCATCCTCTGCAATTATAGATATGATAAACAGGGATGGCTCTTCAGTCGTAGTCTTCAATACTACAGGAGGAGCATCTTCTTCAATTGTCAGGGCAGATCTTCCAGAGAGCGTGAAGGCCCTCAGGAGAAACAGAAAGATATATCCCCTGCAGCGTCTTTCCGATGGCTCGTGCATCTTCTATGCAGAAAGCGTGCCCCAGTATGGCTACGCAGTCTATGAGGCTGTGGAGAAAGCAGCAGACGCAAGCGGCAGGATGAAGGTCAGTGAGAGAGTGATGGAGAACTCCTTCTTTTGCATAAAATTTGCAAAGGACGGTGCTATCTCATCACTTTATGACAAGAGGATAGGACGCAACATCATAACAGAGGGAAAGAAGGCAAATGTGATCGAGTCCTATGAGGATAAGCCGATGCGGTACAACTGCTGGGACATAGACATCTTCTACAAAGAGAAGATGTGGGTAGTCGATGATCTTACTCAGATGAGCGTAATAGAGGATGGTCCCGTGGTATGTACTCTTCGCATCGTGCGAAAGTACCTTGAGTCAACCATCACGCAGAACATCAGCATCTACTCGGATGTGCCGCGCATCGATTTCGATACTGAGATTGACTGGCACGAGCAGGAGATACTTCTGAAAGCAGCGTTCCCGGTGGATATAAATTCAAGCAGGGCAAGTTATGAAATACAGTTCGGGTCTGTGGAGCGGAACACGCACTACAACACGAGCTGGGATGTCGCTAAGTTCGAGACTTGCGCTCACAAATGGGCAGACCTTTCAGAAAACGGATGCGGAGTATCCCTGATGAACGACTGTAAATACGGGTATGACATCCACTCTGGAGTCATGAGGCTCACGCTTCTAAAGAGCGGAATAGATCCGAATAAAGACGCTGATAAAGGCTATCATCATTTCGTTTACTCTCTCATGCCACATGTTGGCAGATGGGAAGAAGCGGGAACGGTAAGGGCTTCCTATGCTCTGAATAATCCATTTTCTGCTGTATTTGTAAATGCTAAGAGCGGAACGCTCGGAAAGGAGTTCTCACTTGTCAGCCTGGATAACGAGAGGATTATCATTGATACAGTAAAGAAGGCAGAGAGGGAGGAGGCGTACATCATAAGGCTATATGAGACAGTAAACAGTCATAGCAGAGCAAAGATGCATTTTTTCAAGGCTCCCTCATACCTTGCAGAATGTAACATGCTGGAAACAGAGGATAAGGAAATCCTTGTCAGAGGAGACACTCTTGATATTGAATGCAGGCCTTATGAGATAAAGACATATAAGGTAAGGTTCCCGAAAAATTGAAGGGATCAAGGCTGATTCAGAGCCGGCATTATTGGAGAAAGGAGCCCAGGCGGTAATTCCTGGCCCTTTCTCCTTATGGATAATTCCTTCAGCTCAGGATATTTCTCACTTCTTCATCAGTAAGGCTATATGAATAGAAAAGCGAGTAGAATTCCTTTATTTCCTTCTCCAGATCCACGCTGCTATAGAGCTCTGGATAGATAAGCGTCCCAAGCCAGTAGATTCCAATGAGCCTGTTGACACTTGGCGGGCTGTCAATGAAGGAGTAGGGCGATGCTGGAATTAAATATACCCTTTCATTATCTACAGCGCTTATTCCCTTCCACTCAGGCTCTGTAGTAACAATCCTGTAAGCTTCTGCTTCAGAAAGAAGGATCACATCCGGGTCCCATAGCATGATCTGCTCAAGAGAAATCATATTAGATCCGTCTGAGAAAGATTCAGGAACTACATTAACAGCTCCTACTTTCTCAATTACTTCTCCATGGAAGCTTCCTGTTGCGATTGCAGAGAGCGCATCGTTTGATGAAGAGTAATAGACTCTCACAGGATCTGTGATTTTTTCCCTGTTTGCTCGTGCTGTCTCTATGGCCCTTTCTGCATACTCAGCCCTGATCTCTGCCTCTTCTTCAATGCCAAGGAGCTCTCCAAGACGGCGATATGCACTTGCTGTGTTATCTAAATAGCACTCGATGAAGACAACAGGGATTCCAAGCTGATTTGAGAGCGTATCAAGGTCATTTTTAGTGCTTTCCTCGTTTCCCTTTATCTCTCCCATGTCAATTACTACATCTGGGTCTGCAAAGATAACAGCTTCCCTGTTTAAATTTGCCCTGCGGCCATAGAATGTTCCAAAGAGGGGAAGCTCTGCTACTTTCTTGTCGATATACATCAGGGCATTGCTGCTAATTGATGTTGAGAGTCCTACCATCTTATCGCGTGCAACAGAGTAGAGGATCATCTGGGAAAGGTTTCCCGAGGGACTTATCCTTTCAATCGGGCCATCGAAAGTGTGCAATCTTCCAAGGTCGTC
>CAZHQL010000160.1:0-3658 GCA_964534915.1 uncultured Spirochaetaceae bacterium
TCTTCTGTGAGGGCAGGGAAGTTGACTCTTATTAATTTCCCGTCGTTGTTCGGGTTTAGCCCGAGCTCAGATTTCTGGATTGCCTTCTCAATAGCAGAAAGAAGCGTTTTATCCCAAGGCTGGATAACTACTAAGCGTGCCTCTGGTACGGAGAGGGAAGCAACCTGGTTAAGGGGAGTCTCAGCTCCGTAGTAATCCACCTTGATCTTGTCGAAAAGGGCAGTGTTTGCCCTTCCCGTTCTGAGACTCTGGTATTCTCCTTCAAGGGAGGATACGCATTTCTTCATCCTTTCTTCGCAGTTGGAAATAATCTCTTGCATCCAGATCCTCCTTAGGCTGTTACACCTGCCTGGTATACGATATAGGAGACAACCTTGATCTCTGCCTGGTACTTCTTGGCAACATCGTTAATTGCCTGAGAAACACTCTTTGAATCATCCTTTACGAAGGCCTGTGAGAGCAGGCAGATCTCCTTATAGAGCTTGGAAAGCTTTCCCTTTACAATTCCTTCCTTGACCTTGTCCGGCTTGGAAGAAAGCTTCTCATCAGCATCAACCTGTGCCTGGAAGATTGAGAGCTGCTCAGCTTCATACTCCTTGGTCACTGATGACTCATCAAGGTACTGTGGCTTGTATGCTGCAACATGGAGTGCAAGATCATGAGCAAGATCCTGAACGTCCTGGTTGTCAAAGATCTCTTTCTTGCTGCTCTCAAGGTTAACGCATACTGCTACTGCACCCTCTCCGTGCACGTATGTGGATGCATATGTTGCAACAGGAACTACAGTCATCTTAACGATCGTCATGTTCTCCTTGATGATTGCAATTAAGCCCTGGACCATGCCCTGAAGCTCATCATTGATCTCTGTGTAGCCCTTCTCAAGGATTACATCACACATGTCGCTTCCGAGCTTTGCAAAGTCTGCATTCTTTGCAACGAAATCCGTCTCGCAGGAAAGAGAGAGAAGAACAACGCTCTTTCCATTGCTCTTAACGAATACTCTTCCGTTCTCTGTGGCCCTGTCCTGGCGCTTTGCAACAGCAGCAAGTCCCATCTCCTTGAGGATCTTCTCTGCTGCCTGGAAATCTCCCTCGGCCTCTGCAAGTGCCTTCTTGCAGTCCATCATGCCAGCACCTGTAATGTCTCTTAGTTTCTTAACGTCACTTGCACTGATATTTGCCATAATTTACTCCTCGTCGCTGTCCTCTTCAGCCTCTTCTTCTTCCTCTCTGTCAGCGTTCTCTTCTGGAACATAGTTTGCAAAGTCCTCAATCTCAATCTCGCTGTCCTTATCCTCAACCGGTGTTGTGTTGAGGTCTTCCTCATCATCGAGGCTCTCGATGATCTGGATTCCAGCCTCGCTGTCTGCATCGATTACTGCGTTTGCAATGATCTCTACAAACAAGCTGATTGCCCTGATAGCATCATCATTTCCCGGAATCGGGTAATCGATGTCCGTTGGATCGCAGTTGGTATCAACAACAGCGATAATAGGAATTCCAAGCCTCTTGGCCTCTGCGACAGCTGTTGCCTCTTTCTTTGTGTCGATGATGAATACAGCTCCAGGAAGCTCCTTCATGTCCTTGATTCCACCAAGGTTCTTGCTCAGCTTATTCATCTGCTTTGTATATAATGCGACTTCCTTCTTTGTAAGGCTTTCAAAAGAACCATCTGCCTGCATTCTCTCAAGCTTCTTGAGCTTTGCAATGCTCTTTTTTATCGTAGCGAAGTTCGTAAGCATACCGCCGAGCCAGCGATTGGAGACATAGGGCATTGCGCATCTCTTTGCCTCTTCCTCAATAGCCTGCTGTGCCTGCTTCTTGGTTCCAACAAATAAAATCTGCTTGCCGTTCTTGACCTGTGCCCTGACTGCCTCATATGCCTCTACGATGCATGCTGAAGTCTTCTGAAGGTCAATGATATGAATACCGTTTCTCTCTGTGAAGATGAAACGTGCCATCTTGGGATTCCACCTCTTTGTCTGATGGCCAAAGTGTACGCCTGACTCAAGCAGGCTCTTCATGGTTACTACTGCCATAGTAATCCTCCCATTCGCATGAAATAGATAATCTATTCCTTCCTAACACTATATCTCACCCATACGGGCGGAAATTTACTGCTAAAGCAGCAAACAAATAATAAGTTTTATTAAAAAATATTTCAACTGGTAAAATCACAGCCGCAACTATACAATTCTGAGGATGCAGTCATCCTGTATAACTCCTTACATAGACTGATATTATCTTTCGAGATTGACCCAAATTCCCAAAAACTTTTCGAGTATGAATCCTTGCCTCATCGCACTTGAAAATCATGACAGCAATAGTGGCATTGCCATAAACGGCAGCTATAAGTGGTTTAGAAATCTTCAGCCTTGTATTTGGGTATAGCCATGCTACAATCCCCTCAAGTTTCAGGAGAAAGGCTTAAGGGGAAAATCCTTGTGCGTCAAATGGTAGCTAAAACTAGAAAATCAAGGCCGCAACTATACACTTTCGAGGATGTTATCAATTCGAATAATTCTTTATGCATTATTATATTATTTTTTTGGAAATGGCCTAAAATTCAAAAACTTTTCGACCTGATAATCACAAGGAGACTTACTCGGTAATTGATGTCAGCTTATGCTTTACCAATTCTCAATTCTCCACTTATCATTTGAGTAGGAGTACTACTATTTATGACGAACCAGATAAAGGATTATGAGTGGTTTCTTTCGCAGCGTGACGAACTGCTAAAGACTCATTACGGAGAGAGCGTAATTATTAGCAATGGAGAAATACTCGCTTTCTGCAAAGATGATAGCGAAGCTCTGAGGGCTGTTAAGGAGATGGGACTTAAATCAGGCGAGTACATAGTTCAGCAGTGTCTACCTCCTGAAGTTACGGATTTCTACTACTACACAGCCCCAATCACATGCTTTCACAGCAAAATTCAAAGGTCTTATTCATGCTCCTATCTCAAATGTCGTCATAACCACATCGGATGTTGACATTAATTTAGATTTTCAAGGCCGTAACTATACACTTTCGAGGATGTTATTAATTCGAATAATTCTTTATGTCAGATTATATTATTTTTTAAAAGTAGCATGGAATCCCAAAAACTTTTCACTTACATTCCCATAACTAATCTTTCTACCAGGTCATCAGTTTCTATGCCATCGGTTGGTGTGTATCCGAAAATTGTATTCTGATGGTATTCAAGATATCTGTCAGTGCCTTTAGGGATATATGAAAGAGTCTTCTCGTCGTTTATTCCGAGCCTGTCGAGATTACGCCAGAAAGATGCACTCATCTTGGCTGGGAGTATTATCCTGCCATTTGAGTGATCAAAGGATATCACTCCTCTGTCAAACAGCTTGTCATAGTTAGGAGAGAGCAGTAATGAGTTCTTGGGATCTACTCTTTCTTCTTCCGTAGATTCCCTCCATGGTTTTATGTGACTGGCTATAAGCCATGAAGTCTCATCAACGCCAGTCACGGCACACTGTCCGTGCCAGGGGGAAATTACATTCTTTCTGTAATCTGCCTGCTTGGTTCTGATTGTTCTGATCTTGTCAGTTTCCGTTGGTCCTGGAGTGTATGAATATACATCCCTCTCTGCAACAAGATCCTGTATTTCAATCTTCTTTTCTGTGTGCTTGAACTCATCGTAT
>CAZHQL010000160.1:3668-3946 GCA_964534915.1 uncultured Spirochaetaceae bacterium
GTACAAATTTAGATGGGATTCCCGGAGGGTTTCTCTGCTCTCTTAACGGGACAGCCCTGCCGTAGTAGATGTATGGAGTTTTGATGGTGTCATGAATGAAGACGTGGCAATCATGACCTTTGTCAAAAGAATCCTCTGCCATCCTTGAAGATGTCTGTCCTTCCCAGAAGAGAATGGACGAAGGCTCAAAGAAGTAATCCTGATAGGGAGTAGCTTCCTCCTTCTTTATAAGGTTTATGAAGATGACGAAGCAGTCGGAATTGGAGTTGCGGTAGACA
>CAZHQL010000161.1:0-3879 GCA_964534915.1 uncultured Spirochaetaceae bacterium
CAGAGAGCCATATTGCAAAAAGGGCCTCTTACAGACTGACGCGTTCAAAAAGAACGGGGATGCCCTGATAGAGGAATTTGACATCCGCTCAAGCTCCGGGTGCTCTACAGAAGTCAGGAGCATGTCAGGTGGAAACCAGCAGAAAGCGATAATTGCGCGCGAGATCTCACAGGATGCTGATTTATATATCTTCGTTCAGCCCACAAGGGGCCTTGATGTCGGCGCAATAAGAAACATACATAGTGAAATCATTGCACTCAGGGAGAAGGGAAAGGCAATACTTTTAGTCTCTCTTGAGCTAGAGGAGATAATGAGCCTTTCAGACACGATAGTAGTAATGTACAACGGTGCAATCCAGGCAGTTAAGAAAAGAAGTGATGTCACTGCCGAAGAAATTGGATCATATATGATGGGGGCCCGCAATGAAAAATAGAGTGCTTGTAAAGACATGCGCTGTGCTGCTTGGGCCCGGGCGTACGCAAAGCTTGCGCTCATCCCTTTTTGCAATCCTATTAAGCCTGATTGCAAGCTCAGTTCTGCTTCTTTCTCTTGGAAAGAACCCGCTTGAAGGCTTTATAAGCATACTCCAGGGCGCAGGCTTTCTTCCAAAGGCGCGCTATGCAGGGCACAGAAACATCCTTACAGACTTTATGAACCTCATAAACTACACAACTCCCATGATCTTTGCATCCCTTTCTGTTGCTGTTGCCATGCGATGCGGAATATTTAATATCAACGTCTCAGGAACAATGCTTACAGCAGGATTCATTGCATCTATTACTGTAGGTTATTCTTCAATCCCTGCACCTCTTGCGCAGATTCTTGTGCTTCTTATCGGAATGACTGCAGGAGTGCTTTCGGGAGCCCTTATCGGGTATTTAAAGCACCGCTTCAATGCAAATGAAGTTGTCATTGCAATAATGTTCAACTACATTGCAAGCTATATTATCTCGTTCTTCATACAGACAAAGTTCGTGGACCCCACTACAAGGCAGTCAGTGAAGGTAAATCCGGATGTGATGCTTACATCGCTGGACAGGATGGTAGGGGCTCTCCGGATGGATATATCATATGTGTTTGTACTCTCAGTTGCATCTGTTGCTGCCATCAGCTTCCTATTCTCAAAGACAAGGATCGGCTTTGAGCTAAAGGCTGTTGGCATGAACCATAAGGCAAGCTGCTATGCAGGAATCAAAATTGGAAGCTCTATTATATTCTCGATGGCACTCTCCGGGCTCCTTGCAGGCCTTGCAGGGGTAAGCTACTACATGGGAACATTTTCTTCCATTCAGCCGCGCGTTGTTCCGGATCTGGGCTTTGATGCAATTGCTGTAGCCCTGCTTGGAAACAACAGTCCTGTCGGATGCTTCTTAGCCTCCTTTCTGGTAATGACGATAAGCAATGGAACTACATATATGTCATCGCGCCTGGGAGTTCTGAGGGAAATTGCATCCCTCATTACAGGAATACTTCTTTTATTCTCTGCATGCTCAGGCGCGTTCAAGGCACTTGGCAATAAGGCAAGTGAGAGCTTAGAGAGAGGAGGGGAGAGATGAACAGCATAATAGTTGAAGGCCTTTCCTTTGCACTTCCCTTGTTTATAATCGCAATTGGGGGAATATACTCAGAAAAGAGCGGCATTACGAACCTTGCCCTCGAAGGGCTCTTGGGCTTTGGTGCATTCTGCGGGGGCCTCTCTGCTGCCCTTATGTATGAGTTCACATCGCTTTCAGGAACAGAGAGTATGTATATTGCGTTCTTCTTTGCACTCTCTGGCGGCATGGCATACTCATCTCTTCATGCAGTTCTTTCAATAAAGTTCAAGGCAAACCAGGTAATTAGCGGCGTTGTAATAAACATACTGGCAGTAGCGCTTACTGCATTTTTGACAAATCAGATAAACGCAACGGTTTTTGGCAGGGCATCTAACAGGTTCGTGCTTGAAGTGAGCCCGCGCTTTACAGTGCCTCTGTTATCGAGAATACCGATATTAGGATCATTCTTTACATCGCTCTATCCATTTGAAGTTATTATCCTTGTTCTTGCCCTGATAATGTACTACATCATGGAGAAAACTCCATATGGCCTCAGGCTCAGAGCCGCAGGGGACAATCCGCAGGCTGTGGATGCAGCAGGGGTTAATGTTGAGCGCATAAGGTTTTCTGCTGTGATGGTCTCCGGCGCGCTCTCCGGCCTTGGCGGCATGTGCTTTGCATACTCAATTTCATCAAATGTCTCACCAAGCATATTCTCCGGCTACGGGTATTTAGCAATTGCAGGACTAATATTTGGAAACTGGAGAATCTGGCCAACGCTCGGAGCTTGCCTTCTGTTTGGCTTTGCACGCAGTGCAGGCTACACAATTGTAAACCTGCTAGCACTGCCGAGCGCGTATTCAGATCTTGTGCTAACACTGCCTTATATCATAACAGTCGTCCTTTTGATCTTCTTCTCAAGATCAAATAAGGCTCCGCGCAGCCTTGGCGAAGTCTATGATAAGGGCAAGAGATAAATCCAGGAGGAAATATGAAACGAAAAATCATTGCTATCGCCCTCTGTATCGCCTTAAGCCTCTCAGCTTTTGCATCAGGCTTTGAACTTGATACATACGAGAAGAACAGCGAGTACCTTGCCTCTTACTTCGGCATTGAATTTGAAGCAGGCTCTGTAAGCTATTCTGAGTTTGCAAAGGCACTCTCTGCTGTTACAGGAAAAGATATTGCAACGCCATTAAGCCGCGCTGAAGTAATTCGCGCCCTGGTCGTCTCATCAGACCTTGAGGAGTTTGCAAAGACATACACGGATGAAAAGGCAACAAAATCCCTTGCTCTTTATAACACCTCTGGGGACAATTACACAGCTGCAGCACTGGACTCAAAACTGATCTCTGCAGACCTTGCTTCTGAAGTGCTTTCTTCTTCTTCCCTCGGATATGAAAATGCAGCGTCCCTATTGATGGCAGCGGCTAATGCAACCGGGAATGGAAGAAACTATATCGGATTTGTCTCTGATGATGATATCCTTGCGCGCATAGAGAATGCGTTCAAGAACGCAGGGCTTTATGAAAATGATGAGCTTGACTTAATCGGAGCACTCCTTGTGCAGACTGGTGCAAGCACTGGCTATAACCTTAAAAAGGAAAGTGATGATGCGCGCTTCCTTCCGTCCCTTACAATCCGCTATGGCCACGATGATCTTGTGCATGTAAAGCAGCTGGTATCCGTGCTTGCAAGTGAGGGCATTGATGCTCTTATCCAGCTTGAGCCAAAGACATCCATCTATGAGTACATGCTCTCCTGGGGCCCTGTTCCTGAGCCATCTGATACATACCGCGTAGAGCAGTTCTCTGAGGACCTCTATTTAGTATACGCAGTCGAATTTGATCTTGAATTCGAGTTTGATACTCTTGAGGACGCAGCAAGATTTGATTCTATCATCAACCAGTACTCAAAGAAGAACGATGCAAACCAAGCACCGGACAGCGGGATTAACTTAATTCGCGGCGCATGGTGGCAGCCACTATACAGCGCAGTCTTCAATCCGGATGAGAGTGCATATACGCCTATTATCGACAACATCCTCTATTCAAGCGATGGAAAGTACTCAATCCACCCATATACGACAGTGGAGGACTCTCCGGCACTCGTTGAAATCGAGATAAGCCTCTCGGACGGTGGACGCACAGAATCTGATTACAGATATGTAAACAATGCATTCTACCGCTACTTAATCGGATCTGATTATCAGTAAGATAAACAAAGGGGAGGTGATGATTGCCTCCCTTTACTCTTTATGCCTGAAGCCCGTTCTGAATAGAAGCAATATCACTCTCCGAAAGATTCAGGACGCTTGAGATAAAATCAGGGTCTGCTCCTTTAT
>CAZHQL010000162.1:0-3868 GCA_964534915.1 uncultured Spirochaetaceae bacterium
TGACTATGAGCTCCGAGATATTCTGGTTTGTCGCACACATGACGCGCACGTCCACAGATACTACATCATCCCCTCCGACCCTCATTATCTCCTTCTCCTGAAGAACGCGAAGGAGCTTGGCCTGAAGCTGAATCGGCATCTCCCCTATCTCATCAAGGAAGATCGTGCCTCCGTCTGCAAGCTCAAAAAGCCCTGTCTTTCCTCCCTTGCGCGCCCCTGTGAATGCACCTTCTGTGTACCCGAAGAGCTCTGACTCAAGAAGATCTCCTGAGAGTGCTGAGCAGTTTACAGCAACAAAGGGGCCTGCTGCCCTCTTGCTTGCATTATGCATGGACTGTATGAAAAGCTCCTTTCCAGTTCCGGTTTCTCCCGTGACAAGGATATTGCTCTCTGACTGGGCATAGCGCACAGCCTTGGCAATCAGCTGCTTCATCTCTATGGACTCTGCGATGATATCTGAGAAATGATAGCGGGCAACCAGTCCCTTTCCCCTTAGAGAGGACCTTATGAGCTTGCCCGTTCCCTGGAACTGGGAGACTTTCTGCATTGTTATCAAAACAGAGCCGTTCTCGCTCAGCCTCTGCTGCTGGATATACACTTCCTGATTGTTTATAGTCTCCACAATCTCAAGAAGCGACCCGCTTTCTGCTATGTTGAACAGCGCTACGGGATAGATATCGTCTATCTTTTCGCCAACCAGGCTTTCCTTTGAGAAAAACTCTTCTGCAAGTCCATTGGAAAGGGAGATCGTATGATCCGGCTCAACGCATAAAAGGCAGTAGTTAAGACTGTCTATGACGCGCTCAAGAAGTGATATATGCCTCCTTTCCCTGTCTATGGCCTTTGCGGCATTCACAGCATCCTCAATGGCCTTGCTCATCGTGTCCGGGCTGGTTCTCAGGTGCACATGGCGCACATTCTTCTTCTCAAGATATGCATTGAGAGTCATTCCCCCGACAAAGACAGAGACCCCCTCTTTTGAGAGCTTGTCCACAGCAGATATGATCTCATCCTCATTGCGTGCAATCTCAAGTGAGATATCGAGGCCTGCAAGGGCATTTATTGCAGATACTGAGAACACTGTCCTGGATGTGAGGATGATTCCTGTCTTCTCATCCTTTCCATACTTTTCCTGTATTTCACAGAGTGAGGAAAGCACATCGGATGTGGACATCGGGATTTCTATCAGATGAAGATCGGGATACATCTTGCTCAGTGCAAGATGAGTCATTCCCCTTGCCACTATGATATCGTATGAGTTGAAACTCCTGAGAAGGTCCTCACTGGTTCCGTAAATGCATGTTGTCGTGAAATTCACGTTATCTGCCTTGATGTTTTCTATCAGGGCCATGCACTCGGGAACAAGGTCTTCATATGGAATGATTACCAGAACATTTATCATCTGATAAAGTATAAAGCGACCTTTCTATTTCGGCAATTGTCTGCTATTTTTTTTACATGACACCTGGAAACCTTGTTTTATATATCGTAGTGCTCTTCCTGATTGCACTCACATTGTTCAACCTGTATGCGATGCTCACATCAAAAAGAAGAAGGATAAATGCCCTTTCATCCTATCGGAGCGAGATGCAAGTGATTGAGGAAAAGCTTTTAAAGCTTATGAAAGAGCGTGGCCTTGATTTTTCACTCGTCAGGCGCTTCATGAATGACAGAGGCAATGGAATCATACTTGCAAGCGATCCTGATAAGAAGAAAGCCGCAATTGCAATGAAGGACGATATCGAGCTCTTTTCATTTTCAGAGCTTGAGGATGCGGGAGCTGAGTACATTAAGAGTGAGAAAGGAAAACCCGTCTGCTCGAAAGTCTTTGCTCAGATCTCTGGCACAAGATTCGAATACACGATAGGAAGCAGGCCATTTTATCCACGCTCCCCTCTTGGAAAGGTCGTATATGAGACGACTGAGGAATTTGCCAGGGCGCTGGAGAAAATACTTGAAGAGGGAAAAGAGAAATAAAATCACTCTTTTTCCTCATCCATGGCCCTGAGCTCACGGAAGACCATATGCCTCATTGTAAGGTATGCGGCAAGGCCCCCTATTATATTGCTTACAGGCTCTGCAAGAACAACGCCGTCAATGCCGAATGCATATGGCAGCAATATCGTAAGAGGAACGACTATTATGACCTTCCTGAAGAGGGAGAAGAAGACTGCCTGCTTTGCCTTTCCAAGGGATACGAATGTCTGCTGCCCGCCTGTCTGCAGCGACATGAAGACAAAGCCGAAGAAATAAATCCTCAGCGCCCGCACGGATGCTTCTATCATGACAGGGTCTGTGGTGAAGAGCTTTGCCATTGAGCGCGGGAAGATCTGGACTACAAGCCAGATCAGAAGAGCATAAGCGAATATGAAGAAGACAGTGAAATTGCTTGCCTGGATGGTCCTCTTTCCGTTCCTGGCTCCATAATTGAAGCTCATGACCGGGCTAGCTCCGCTTCCAATGCCATTAATGACCGTATGGTAGACCTCCCTTACAGAATTAAGGATTGTCATGACCCCTACATAGAGGTCCCCGCCCCAGATGAATGCACACCGGTTGCACACCAGCTGTACAAGAGAGTTCGTCGCTCCCATCGTAAAGCCGCTTGTTCCAAGGACAATGATATCCTTGCATCTCTTTGCTCCAGGCCTCATGTCCTTCAGGCGAAGGGGAAGCTCAACGCTCTTGCTGCAAAGAAAGCCCACAGCAAAAAGACAGGATGCAGCCTGGCTGATCACTGTTGCAATCGCAGCGCCCTTAACGCCAAGGCCGAATATGAAAATGAGAATCGGGTCCAAGACGATGTTTATTACTGCCCCTATTATTACGGTAAGCATGCCCATCGTCGCAAAGCCCTGGCTGTTTATAAAAGCGTTCATGCTAAGCGTAAGGAGCACAGGAACTGTTCCGAGCAAGTATATGATAAGGTAATCCCTGGCATATGGGAAAGTTGACTCACTTGCTCCGAAGGCATAGAGTATCGGGCGATGGAAGGTCAGTACGATAATCATCAGGACAACACCGGTTATGGCAGAGAGGGTAAATGAATTACCCATGACAAGGGATGCCTCCTTTAAATTTCCCTCCCCCCTTGCCATGGCACAGAGAGGAGCACCTCCGTTTGACCCGAAGAGTTTTGCAAAGGCACTTATAAGCGATATGATCGGAAAACACAGGCCAAGCCCGGAAAGGGCAACCGATCCGTTCTCTACAAGATGGCCGATGTAAATCCTGTCAACCATGTTATAAAGAAGGTTCACAAGCTCAGCTACGATGAGAGGAAGGGAAATCCTCAGGATCAGAGTAGATACCCTTCCTTTTGAGAAGTCCGCCTGATGTATTTTCATAGCATGTAGTATAAACAAAAAAGGGAAAACTACAACAGCTTGAGAATTTCGGAAGGGGAAAATCACCCTGCCGATAGCAGGCTCTCACATCCAGGTCATTGCCCGTGTCAGACGAACAAAAAGCCCCATCCATTCAGAGGAGGGGGCCAGTCATGTATTCTGGCTCATCAGACCTCAGCCTGCACCTTTCTTCTGCCCTTCTTTGAAGAAGGCAAAGAAACAGAGGAGTTCCAGGACATGAAAAGGAGGCCTTCTGCCGTTAGCAATACAAAGGCAGCCAAAAATCAAATGTCAGGAATGTCGGAAGACACATTAACATCACCGCCACCGTCGCTGGCACCATTATTGTCATCTTTGCCAGCATCTCCTTCGTTATTGCCACCTGAGTCACCGCCGTCGCTATCAGGATTCCCTGCATCAGAATCATTATTACCTGAGTCACCGCCATCGCTATCAGGATTCCCTGCATCAGAATCATTATTGCCTGAGTCACCGCCATCGCTATCAGGATTCCCTGCATC
>CAZHQL010000163.1:0-3757 GCA_964534915.1 uncultured Spirochaetaceae bacterium
AATCTAGGGGACATGTTTCTTGCCATTTAGATTTATACCCTCCGAAAAATATTTTTGCTGGATCCACAAAATCCAGCTCCACTAGAATACTTTCATTCCCGAGAATTGGTCAATATAGTATAAAGACTTGAATATCAACTTTTTGACTGCAACCAACTGTCCAGAGGCAAACAAAAGAGATTTTGCTTTTTGCCCTGCCCTTTTCTTTACATGGTGAAAAAATTAAAGTATTCTAAATCTAAAAATTTAGTCTAAAAGTGGAGACAAAAGATGAAAAGAAAACTCATGTTGCTTATGCTTGTGTCGCTTGTTATCCTTTCCCTTACAGGCTGTCAGACCCGTATGCCACACGAAGGCACCGGCCTGGTTGCCGGCGTTGTGGACAAAGATTATGAGATACTGGGGCCAGTCACAATGAGCTGCAAGACACACAATATACTTGGTATCATCAGCTGGGGTGGTGCTGGATACAGGGATCTTCTGGATGAAGCAAAAAGACTTTACCCAGAAACGGACGCAGTTATCAACATCACACAGGACACGGAGAATTACACGGTTGCGCTTGTCTACAATTACTTTGGCTACGAACTGACAGGTCTTGCTATCAAATACCTGCCAGCAACATATGATATCAACGTCAATCTTGAATAAAGATTTTGGGGATCTGAACAAAGCCACACTCGTGGCTTTGTTCACTCTTGGAAATCAGACATTGAATCTGAAGTGCATAATGTCCCCATCCTGCACTACATAATCCTTGCCTTCCAGGCGGAGTTTTCCGGCTTCCTTTACCTTCTGCTCGCTGCCATAGGCAAAGAGATCTTCGCAGTTGTAAACTTCTGCCCTGATGAAGCCTTTCTCGAAATCCGTGTGGATTACACCGGCACAGCGGGGAGCCTTGTCGCCCTCATGGAAGGTCCAAGCTCTGTCTTCGTCACTGCCCGCTGTAAAGAAGGTACGAAGCCCCAGTGTTGAATAGGCACAACGGATAAGATTGTCCAGGCCGCTTTCTTCCAGTCCAGCAGCTTCAAGGAACTCTTTCTTCTCCTCCTCGCTGTCCAGAGAAGCGATCTCGGCTTCCATCTTGCCGCAGATGACTACAGTCTGAGCATTTTCGCCCTCTGCTATCTTCTTTACGATATTTACATATTCATTATCCTGCCCTATCGAATCTTCCTCGACATTGCAGACATAGATGACAGGTTTCATTGTAATGAGATGAAGATCATAAATTGCCTTTATCTCATCTTCCTCTGTTACAACACTTCTTGCAGCCTTGCCATCGCCAAGAACAGCTTTGAGTCTTTCAAGAACCGGAAGCACCACAGCATTTTCTTTCTGCTGCTCCTTGTCCACTCTTGCCAGCCGGGAGAGCTTGTCATATCTCTTTTCTACAGTTTCAAGATCGGCGAGAGCCAGCTCGATATTGATGGTCTCTATATCACTGGCAGGATCAATTTTGTTGTTTACATGTATGATATCAGGGTCATCAAAACAGCGTACTACATGAGCAATAACACCAACTTCCCTGATGGAGGCCAGAAAACGGTTGCCCAGTCCCTCGCCCTGGCTTGCGCCCTTGACCAGACCTGCAATATCGACAAATTCGACTGTTGCGGGGATTACCTTTTTGGGTGGAATGAGTTCAACAATTTTGTCCAGTCTGGAATCAGGAACACTGACTATGCCCACATTCGGGTCGATTGTACAGAAGGGATAGTTTGCTGCCTCGGCCGGTGCCGATGTTACAGCGGAGAATATGGTTGACTTGCCTACATTGGGAAGTCCGACAATACCACAATTAAGAGCCATAGAAACCTCCAGAACAGACTTTAGAGCAAAATGGAAAGACTTGCAACAAAGTCACCTCTCTGCGCCAAAAGAGAGCATTAGCAAATCTAAGACTCTTGATAAGCACTCAAGACGAATGTGATTCGAGGTAAAAACTTTGCATCAACAAACCATCCATACTATGTTAGTGTCTCTTATTTATCTTCTAAATGGCAAGCCATCAGTCATTAGAACAGCTGAATACTTAGCGCTCCACTTCAAGCTTTACAAGCAGAGCGGCCCTATTTGTTAAGGATGCATATTATTTCAGAATGCCCTGACTCTTCTCGACAAGCCCGCCGTCCGTAAAGCCTCCTTGAGATATGCAAAATTGTCAACCCGGCCAAACTCGTCACTTACGCACATATAGTTCATCTTTGTGGCCAGGTCGGCAATAACCTTTTTGGCAGTCTCTGCATCCACACTCATCGAGTGATTACTCTTTTGCTTTCTCCCTAGATATGATCAAAACTCTTGATTGTATTGAGAATTATCATGTGATGCTTGTCCTTTTAACTTTTGACAAGTCCGATGGCCTCGTTGACGGTGATAAAATAATGGTCATTAACAAAACAGGTGTCAAAACAAAAGGCTTCATACCTTTACTTCATGTTGATCATGGGTATGATGTCATCTGTATGTCGTCAAGCTGCTTATTCAACCTGGTTGTTCAGCTTCCAAGGCACTTGCCACCCTACAGTCTCCCGTATCTGGCCCTTTCCATCGCCTATAATTTCATAAATCCAGGAATCTTTGTGAATTTAAATGAGCTTGGAAGTCATAACTTCTGCAAGCATCCATTTATATTCAAACATGGACGACACTATACAAGATGGAACAAAATCGGGCAAAAGGTGGTATAATCTTATAGAAAGTAATAAATTTATGACATAAAATATTTGCTAAAGGACATCATACTTATATTAGATATTAAAATAACGATTATTTTTATTAAAAAATGGCCCAAGATTGCGATTATATATACAAATCTGCTAAAAATCCTTTGCATGTTCTACTTTTAAGCTTTTAAAAGTATTTAGCCAGTGCTTGAAAACCTGGATCTTCAATTTCAATATTGAGTCCTGAAGTTTTGAAAAAGATTAGCAGAAACATAATAAAAAATCCTGACTCAGGTTACGTATACCAAGTCAGGAAAGCAGGAAATCAATCCACTGCATTTTGTTTTTTTGCCCTTGTAACCATATGCTTCCCCATTGGAAGCAATGTTACTTTGCAAAACCTTCCCTTTTGCCTGCCCTTATTGTCGCTTCTTCTCAACCAAGTCCAAGGGCAGATTCATTTTCCTGCGTTACTTCTTCCTGCTCCATGTTGAAGAGGAAGAGGCCTAGCCATTTATTCAAAGCCCCGGACTCTTCTTCTCACTATCCGAAGCATTCAAATCAAAAGAAGAGAAGTAGGAAACAAAAGGAGAAACAGCTTTCAAGTTCTTACTTCTCTTTCCAAGGAGCCTTCAATCGTCCAACACAAAAACGGTATCGAGACACCTTGAGTTTAGGATTCCTAGTTCAACACTGGCATCCTTGCTTTTAAGCGGCGAATTCCCTCAAATTCGCCGAGGATATACCAGGAGTCCCAAAACAGACAGCTGAAAATCGAAAACTCTTTTATTAATTTTCATTTCCTGCTGATGATTACATCATAATATGGCACAAGTTTCCTTGTCAACATCTTTTGCAATATTTTTTTTCATTGTAATGGTTTAACCAAAATTAGATTATTAAATCTAATAATTTTTTGAAACTTGTTATTAAACAGATTAATTAGATTTGTTTATAAGTTTATAATTTTTGACCTCTACCCTTCTTCGATGCTCCTTCAACGCTCTTTTTCTGTATTTTAGAGCCTAATTACGACACCCCTACTACTTCCATATTCTTATTTAAATTTCATACCGTTTTAAGTATAT
>CAZHQL010000164.1:0-3747 GCA_964534915.1 uncultured Spirochaetaceae bacterium
GAGAAATCAATATAATAAAGCTTTCAATATATTAAATAATCTAAATGTATAATTAATGCAATTCTATTATAAAACTGAATTAATTCATAATATATGTTAAATATTTTCTCATCTATTTGCCTATCTTAGCCAGGCTTAATGAAAATGCCATAATGATTTAATTACTATCTCATTTATTTATTAAAACTGATAATAATATTATTACGTGATATTTATCAAATTGAGTTATTAAAAAGCTTAATATGATTAATATATCATTATAGAAAGTAATTTGGTTTATAAATTATACTGAACTAAATTACCTTTAAAAATTGTATATAATAAATATTCTGTCAACTCCAGTATTATATTGCCCGATAGCCTATTCAATATTCAAGATATTTGTAAGAGCTTCAAGAAGGTCATCGTATGTGGCCTTGAAATTATCAGAATACCAGGGATCAGCAATATCCCTATTAAGGATCGGACGGACTTTCTTAAGATCTTCAGGCGCAAACATCTTATCAAGGAATCTTTTATTGTATGAGTCCATATAATAAATCTCATCGAATTTTCGTAAGTCAGATAATGTAATCTGCCTTGCACGGTGCCTTATTACAGGAATATTTACGCTTCTAAGCATTCTTTCTGCAGGCGGATACATATGAGAGCCTATTTCTTCTGTGCTTGTCGCTGCGCTGTCAAAATAGAATTCATCAGCAAGGCCCTTCTTATTTACCATATACTGGGCCATAGACTGCGCCATTTGCGAGCGGCATATGTTTCCATGACAGACGAAAAGAATCTTTCTCATGAGTTTATTATCAATTTCTTTAAGGCAGCTTACAAGTAGTTTTGCTCAAAAACTGTTCTATTCTACTGAGTTATTCTCTTATGTGTAATTATATGATGTACACGATTTTGTCCTTGTATATAGAAACAAATGCAACACTCAGAAGTTCAATAATTAAACTGCATATCTTTAGCATTGTTCATTTCCTCTCTTAGTGGTATCTTGGGCTCATGATCAGATATGAACTTAAGAAAGCCCGGAATTTAGAAGAAGGATGTAAAAATCTTTATCAGATAATCTCTTTGCTAAGAAGCCCGGAGGGATGCCCATGGGACAGAACGCAGAGTGAGAAAAGCGCAGCAGAAAGCTTGATAGATGAAGCGTACGAGTACCTTGAAGGCGCTATAGAGCAATCTTCATCTTCAATGCGTGAAGAAATCGGGGATGTCATGATAAACGTCTTCATGGCCCTTTATATAAACGCAGAGAACGGGGACTTCAAGCCTGAGGATGCGCTAAATGAAGTATGTGAGAAACTTATAAGGCGCCATCCGCATGTATTTGGCGATCTGCATACGGATAACGAGAAAGAAGCACTGTCCTTATGGAACAGCGTGAAGGAGAATATTGAGGGAAAGAAGGATAAATCATCGGATTTCTTTTCTCATATTCCCTCATGCCTTCCGCCACTTGAAGAGTCTTACGAGATACAGAAGAAGCTCAGGAAAGCAGGATTTGACTGGCCGGATTCCAGCGGCGTTATCGATAAGATCAAGGAAGAGCTTAGAGAAGTTGAGGATGCGATTGCTGAGCATGATACAGACCAGATTGAAGAGGAAATCGGGGACCTGCTATTTAGCATTGTAAACCTTGCGCGCTTTCTGAAGATCCGCCCGAATACTGCAATGATGAGGGCAAATGAGAAAGTAAAGAGAAGATTCCAGGCCCTTTTTGACGAGGCAGCAGAGAAAGGCATTCCATTAGACGAGGAACACACAGATGAGATGAATGAAATCTGGGATGAGATAAAGAAAAAGGAGAACAAAAGATAACTAAATCTCATGTTCTCCTCATATTAGAACCAGGCTGCCGATAAGCCGAGTTCTGTTTATGTAATCATCTATCTCGGACTGCAGTTACCCACAGCCTCTAGCAGCCTACCCGTAACTATGAGCGGACAACCCAGTTACTGCTTGGCCTTGCACCTGACGAGGTTTGCCATGCCATCCCTGTCACCAGGAATGCGGTGGTCTCTTACACCGCCGTTTCACCCTTACCTGTTTCCAGGCGGTCTGCTCTCTGTTGCACTTTCTGTAGCATTACTGCTCCTGGCCGTTAGCCAGCGTCATGTCCTGTGGTGCCCGGACTTTCCTCTAACCTGTAGCGATTACTTCGGCAACCTGGAAAAATACTCAGAAGTCTTCAAAATCCTCTTCCATGCCCATGGCTTCATCGTAATTCTCGCTCTCCGTGCTGGATGCTTCCTCGTGCGCAGGCCCTTTCCCTTCCGGCTTATGGCTCTCAAGCTGCTCGAAGATGAAGGCCTTCTCAACATCCTCATCAAGAGTTTCCTTGTAGATGATCCTTGAGCAGTATGGACAATATTCAATCTCTCCTGCATCAGTCTTCTGCTCCAGATCAATTACGAACTGGACAGGAAGAATGAGGTCACAACCCGTACAGACCTGGCCGTATACAGGAACAATACCGTAGCCATCCTTCTTCTTTACGATGTTCGAGAACTTCTCGTAAAGCTCATCGGATATAATATCACCTTTTGTCTGGCTGCATTCAGCTTCCAGAGCCGTAATCCCGCTCTGGATTTCAGCAAGTTCTGCATCGACCTTGCTTTTTTCAGCATTGACCCTCTCCTCAAGCTCATCGAGAGCACCTTTAGCCTCCTCAAGCTCCTTAGAGACCTTTTCAAGCTCGATGCTCTTGCTGTTGCGCATCTTCAAGAAGGACTGCTCACTGATTCTGGCTTCTTCAAGCTGCTTTGTAAGAGCCTCAAACTCACGCTGTGTATTGATGAACTCCATCTGCTTCTCGTATTCGATTCTCTTATTGCAGGCATCATCATATCTGATTGCAAGGCTCTTCTGCTCATTCTGAAGACTATGGCAGAATTCTAACAGACTAAGATATTTTTCCTTAGCACTTTTAAGCTGTGCCTCCTCAGATTCCAAATTAGCTGGAATTGCCTTGATCTTATCTTCCAGGTCGAACTTCTTCTGCAGGATAACCTGTAATCTCTTTAAACAATCAAGCTTTTCGTTTCTTGACATAAAACAACACTTCTCCTCGAACTATCTGATGATAAATCCTTTCTGCTTTTTTTTCTACTCATTCCAGTCCTTTAGCTTCTTGCTTCTGGTCGGGAATCTGAGACGCCTGAGAGCCTTGGCCTCAATCTGCCTGATTCTCTCCCTTGTGACGTCGAAATAGAGCCCGACTTCCTCGAGTGTCAAGGCATAGCCATCATCAAGACCGAAGCGCATCCTCAGAACTTCCTGCTCCCTTTCCGGAAGTTCGCTCAAGAGCTCTTTAATCTTATCCTGCAACAGCACAAATGCAGTCTGGTTTGCAGGGTTCTCAGCATCCTTATCCTCGATGAAATCCGAAAGAACGCTGTCCTCTTCCTCTCCAACAGGAGTCTCAAGGCTGATTGGCTCACGCGCAACGCTCTTTACGTTCTTAACCTTGCTCTCAGGCCAGTTAAGGTGCTCTGGTATCTCTTTATCTGTCGGCTCCCTTCTATAGAGCTGCATCAGGACTCTGGACTCCCTTACGACCTTATTGATCTGCTCAATCATATGAACAGGAACCCTTATGGTCCTTGCCTGGTCGCTGATGCTCCTTGTGATTGCCTGACGGATCCACCAGGTCGCATAAGTGCTGAACTTATAGCCCTTCTTGTACTCAAACTTCTCAACAGCCTTGATAAGCCCGATATTCCCTTCCTGTACAAGATCGAA
>CAZHQL010000165.1:0-3731 GCA_964534915.1 uncultured Spirochaetaceae bacterium
TATTCGTATATATCGTTGCAATTCCGGTTCTCGCCCTCGCCATCTATTTCATGATGAGCTCGGCACATCCGAAGTTTGAAAGCGCATTCAAGGGCTATGATGTGCTGAACAGGGTCGTAGGAGAGAATTTAAATGGAATAAGGACAGTCAAGGCCTATGTAAGGGAAGAGACTGAGACAGGGCGCTTTGACCGCTCTGCCACCGAAATTTACAATAACTTCGTATCAGCGCAGAAGATCATGTCATTTTCCCAGCCGCTCATGAACTCTGTAATGTACCTCTGCATCATCTCAATCTGCTTCATCGGTGCGCATCTGATCAATTCAGAGCATATGACAACAGGGCAGCTTATGAGCATCTTCTCATATAACGCACAGATCCTCATGAGCCTTATGATGATAGGAATGTTCATGGTTATGGTGACAATTGCACGTGCAAGTGCTGAGCGTATCCAGGAAGTGCTTGAAACAGTGCCGGACATGGAGGTAAATGAGGATGGTCTTAAGAGCGTTGCTTCAGGGGATATTGAATTCAGGCACGTCAATTTCTCATATAAGAAGGGAAGCCGCACGCTTGAGGATATAAACATCAGGATAGAAAGCGGCATGATGGTTGGAATCCTTGGCCCGACAGGAAGCGGAAAGTCAACGCTCATAAGCCTCGTTGCCAGGCTTTATGAGGTCGAGGATGGCTCTGTACTCGTCGGCGGAAGGGATGTAAGGGAGTACAACCTTAAAAGCCTCAGGGATGAGGTTGCTGTAGTGCTTCAGAAGAACCAGCTCTTTTCGGGCACTGTCAAGGAAAACCTCAGATGGGGCAATAAGGATGCAAGCGATGAGGAGATCGTAAAGGCCTGCAAGACAGCAGCGGCTGATTCATTCATCTCTGTAATGAGCAAGGGCTATGAGAGTCATGTAGAGCAGGGGGGAACAAACTTCTCAGGCGGGCAGCGCCAGAGGCTCTGCATCGCAAGAGCACTTTTAAAGAAGCCAAAGATCCTGATCATGGATGACAGCACCAGCGCAGTTGACACTGCCACTGACAGCCAGATAAGGCATGCACTTAAAAGTGATGTAAAGGATCTTACGAAGATTATCATTGCACAGCGCGTCTCATCCGTTGAGGAAGCGGACATGATCATCATGATGAATGATGGAAGGATAGAGGATGTTGGAAAACACGAAGAGCTCCTTGCCCGCAATAAGAAATACCAGGGCCTCTATGAGACCCAGACGAAGGCTAAGGAGGCGTAAATGGGCAAGTTTAAAGTAGGAAATGAGAGAGCCAAGAATCCTAGGAAGACATTCACAAGGCTCTTTGCCCTCGTATTCAAAGAACACAAGAAAGTACTTGCAATAGTGCTTGCAAGCATCTTCCTTACAGCCTTTGCCACAAGCTATGCTGCATCCTTCATGGAAGTCGTGATCGATACCTATATACTGCCTCTTGTTAATAATCCAGATCCGGATTACGCACCGCTTATAGGAGCTCTCGTCCGCTTTGCATGCATCATGCTTCTATGCCTGGTAATTCCTACATTCGTACAGCAGAGGATTATGATAAAGGTCGCACAGGGTGCAATGCTGAGCCTCAGAAAGAGCATGTTCCGCAAGCTTGAGAGCCTGCCCTTGTCATATTTTGACAGCCATCAGCGCGGCCAGACCATGAGCCGCTTTTCAAACGATACGGATACGCTCAATCAGATGATGAGCCAGGCGCTCGTGCAGATATTAAGCGCTATAATAACGATTGTTTTCCTCTTTGCAACGATGATGATGAACAGCATATTTCTTTCCCTTGTTGTCGTCGTGTTCATAATCCTGACAGTAAAGCTGTCCTCTCTTGTTGCAAAAAAGAGCGGCAAGTACTTTGAGATACAGCAGAGCGATTTAGCAAAGGTAAACGGCTTTGTTGAGGAGATGATCAACGGGCAGAAGGTCATAAAGGTCTTCACGCACGAAGAGGAGAGCAAGAAGGATTTTGATGCTCTTAATGACCACCTGAATGACAGCATGAGCAAGGCAAACGGCTATTCAAATGCCATGGGGCCTGTGAGTGCGAACATGAGTAACCTTCAGTATGTATCATTAGTGCTGATCGGTTCGATTGTGACTATAGTATCACAAAGCTACACAGTAGGAGCCCTGGCAGCATTCCTTCTGCTTTCAAGGAATCTTTCAAACTCTGTCAACCGGATAGCACAGCAGGCCAACAGCATCCTTTTAGCCCTTGCAGGTGCTGAGAGGATCTTCGAGCTCCTCGATGAAGAGGCAGAGTCCGATGATGGCTATGTAACGCTTGTGAATGCAAAGATTGTCGATGGAAAGATCACAGAGAGCAGTGAGCGCACTGGCCTCTGGGCATGGAAGCATCCGCACCACGATGGAAGCGAGACATCATACATTCCGCTCAAGGGGGATATCGTGATGGAGCATGTTGATTTCGGCTATATCCCTGAAAAGACAGTCCTTCATGACATCTCGCTATATGCACACCCCGGGCAGAAGATTGCATTCGTTGGTGCAACAGGTGCAGGCAAGACTACGATAACAAACCTTTTAAACCGCTTCTATGATATCCAGAGCGGAAAGATCCGCTTTGACGGAATCAATATCAATAAGATAAAGAAAGCGGATTTAAGGCACTCACTTGGCATGATCTTGCAGGATACAAGCCTCTTTACTGGGACTATAAGGGAGAACATACGCTTTGGCCGCCTTGATGCAACAGATGAGGATATTATAAATGCTGCCAAACTGGCAAATGCCCATGACTTTATAATGCGCATGCCGGATGGATACGACACTGTCATAACAAACAACGGAGAAGGGCTCTCACAAGGGCAGAGGCAGCTCTTGAGCATTGCCCGCGCAGCAGTGGCAGATCCTCCTGTAATGGTAATGGATGAGGCTACAAGCAGTATCGACACTCATACTGAGTCCCTTGTCCAGGCAGGCATGGACAGGATTATGGAGAACAGGACTGTATTCGTAATAGCACACAGGCTCTCAACAGTAAGGAACAGCAATGCAATAATGGTTCTCGATCATGGAAAGATCATAGAAAGGGGAGACCACGAGGACCTTATAGAGCAGAAAGGAACTTACTACCGCCTGTACACAGGAGCTTTTGAGCTCGAATAGGAGAGCAATCATGAGGGCTCGACATGGCCCTCTTGATGTCATCTATCCGGGTAGTCCTTCAGTATTTTCCATTCTCCTGTTCTGTTGTTCTCTTTTGCCTGGAGATACCCTTTATCCTTTAATACTCTGACTGCTCGGATGACGGTGCTTCGCGATAGCGAAAGCTCAGAGGAAAGCTCTGAATATGCAATCATAGGGTTTTCTTTGATCAGAGTAAAAACCCTTTCGCATTTATCAAATGTGGAATGATGTCTGCTTAAGGAAGAATTGGTGTCAATTTCCTCTCTATTAGGTTCAATTTCCCCTCGATTAGGGTCAAATTCCATCTGCATCAACGAAACCGGATTCAGGCTTTAAACTTTCTCTGTATTCTCAGCCGCAAGATAGAGCTTTGAAGCAGAGAAAGAAACAGTCATTTGTTTTCCATCAGGAGTAACATCAAATGCGACCTTGTTTCCATTTTCTTTGCAGGCAGAAAGAATCTTTGAGATTCCTGTCCCAAACTTCTCAGCAAAACCAGCCTTCACGAAGACCTCAGAAATAAGAGGATTTAACTGAAAGGACCTATGTTCCTCTGCTCTCCATTCT
>CAZHQL010000166.1:0-3698 GCA_964534915.1 uncultured Spirochaetaceae bacterium
TTATTATCAATACAGGCTTTGTCCTATAGCGCGCCTGGTAAATAAACGATGACCATACATAGTAGACAACCTGAGTAAGAAGGCGTCCCAGATTTATGCTGTTTGCACTCGTCAGATGCGGATACTCAGGATCCATGAACGCATCCTTTACCATCTTCTGGCAATCATCGAATGTGCCGTTTACGCAGAAAGACTCAACATTTCCATCAAGGCATGTAAGCTGCCTCATCTGCCTGTCTGATACCCCGTCCTTTGGAAAGAGGACCTTAACGCTTAAGTGCTCCCTGTTATGGAACGCAGCCGCTACAGCGCCCCCTGTGTCCCCGCTTGTTGCAACTAAAACTGTTAAATCCTGGCCCGTCTTCTTCAGCTTGTTCTCCATGAAATATGCAAGGAAGCGCGCACCAAAATCCTTGAATGCACATGTCGGGCCATAGTAGAGCTCAAGAGTATCCTTTCCCCCATTTGCATGCATGCTTACAGGGAACGAAAATGCCTTGGCACAGATTTCATAAAGGTCAGAGAAGGACTCATCGCTTTCAAAATATGGCTTTAAAACCTCATAGGCTGCATATGCATAGCCTTTCTCCATTGTAAAGGAAGGAGGAAGATGCGGAATTTTTTCAGGGACAAAGAGCCCTCCGTCGGGGGCAAGACCCTTCATAATGGCATCTGTTGCTGAAAATCCCGTACCGCTTTGATTGCGCGTTGAAACAAAATGCATATACTCTCCTCCAAATCAGATCCTGCTTCCAAGGTATGAACTCAGGCGAAGCACATCGGCAAAGACTCCCGCAGCTGTCACCTCAGGGCCTGCACCCGGGCCCTTTATCACAAGAGGATGCTCATTATATCTCTGCGTAGTGAATGCAATGACGTTATCAGTACCGCATGCCTGGCTGAACGGATGGTCCTCATCATACATCTCAAGCGCAACAGAGCATTTTCCATCCTCCTGGACCTTTCCGACATAGCGCAGGTTCTTCTTCTCGCTCCTTGCCTTGCTGTAGAGCGCTTTCATCTCTTTATCCATCTCAGGAAGACGCCTGATAAACTCATCCTTGCTTGCGCTCTTCAGGCTTTCAGGAACCAGTGAGCGGACATTTATATCCTCCACTTCCACCCTGAGGCCAAGCTCGCGCGCAAGTATTACTGTCTTTCTTGCAACATCCATTCCGGATAAATCATCGCGGGGGTCAGGCTCAGTGTAGCCCATCTCCCTTGCCTTGAGCACAAGAGCACTGAAGGGAATGCTTCCATCATATGTACTGAAGAGCCATGCAAGGGTTCCAGAGACCATGCCCTCGACCCTGATTATCTCATCCCCTGTCTCCCTTAAGTCCTTGAGCGTTGTGATGATTGGAAGGCCTGCTCCCACTGTTGTCTCATAGTAATACCTGCTCCCGGTCTTGCGCGATGTCTCTGTCAGGGTCTTGTAATAATCATAGGAAGCACTGCTTGCTTTCTTATTCGGCGTGATTATATGAAAGCCCTTCAAAAGAAGGCTCTCATAAGTTAAAGCCCTCTCCATGCTGGATGTGCAGTCGATTATCACCTTATGAGGATAATAAGTTGCTGCAATATGCTCCATAAAGACATTCTCATTATAGACAACCGAGTACTTCTCAAAGCGCTCACGCCAGGAAGCAAGATCTATTCCCTCATCCGAAAGCAGCATCTTGCTGCTGGTGGCAATGCCGCGGATCCTTATATCAAGATCAAACTGTTTCTTCAGTCTCTCTGCCTCACGTGACATCTGATCAAGCAGCGTTCCCCCGATATTCCCGGGTCCGAGAAGGCCGACTGAGAGCGTCTGAGCAGACATGAAGAACCCGGAGTGCAGGCTCCTGAGGGCCTTGGCAGAGTCTTCCATCTTAATTACTGCGCTTATGTTCCTCTCGCTCGAGCCCTGTGCGATAGCACGCACGTTGATATTACTCTTGGCAAGGGATGAGAAGAACTTGCCAGCTACTCCTATTGCACCCGGCATCTCCTCTCCAACTGCTGCAAGGATAGCGCAGTCATTTTCGATTTCAATGCTGCTCACAGCTTTCTTTGCAAGTTCCTCACTGAACTCTTTCTTTATGGTCTTGAGAGCATTCTGGCTGTCGGATTTGGGAACAGCAAAACAGATTGAGTACTCACTTGATGCCTGGCTTATGAAGATAACGCTTATCCTCTCATTCCTGAGGGCTGTGAAAAGCCGTGATGAGACTCCGGGCACTCCGGACATGCCGCTTCCTTCCACGTTTATAAGCGATATGTTCCTTACAATTGAGAAAGCCTTTACAGCTTTGTCCTTGTCCTTTATGACTTCCTTGGAAACAAGGGTGCCCTTGTTTGTAATGTCTGCCCAGTAGCGCAGGCGTATCGGCAGGCCCTTTGCCTCTGCGGGAATGAATGAATGAGGATGCACGATCGGAGCTCCGAAGAACGAAAGCTCAGTTGCTTCTGCATAGCTTAAATTCGTAATGACCTCTGCACTCGGAACATCCTTGATGCTTGCAGTGTGAAGCAGGGAGCGATGGTTCCAGAATGTAAGAGGGCAGTTTATATTGGATGCAATCAGGGAGGCAGTATATTCGCTTTCGCCTTCACTCCTTACTCTTCCAAGAGCATCCTTTCTCTCTGTCTCTGCATCCAGGAGCCTTCCGTATACAAATGATGCGCCCTTGGGAAATGATGACCTTCTCACTGCATCACTTACATCAAAGAGGCTTGCATCAAGGCCATTGGCTTCAAATAATGATGAGAGTATTGATGAGATGAAGAAGCTCGTCATGCTCTCAAGGTAAATCCTGCACTGCTCGCTGCTTTTTTCTAAAAGCCATACAGCCTTCAGTATGTCCTCTACTTTCGCAAAGGACGCGTTGATAGCCTCTGTAACAGAGCTCGTAATGTCGCTCTCTAAACTGTTCTCACTCAGCTCAAGCCAGCTGTTGCGGCTTCTCTCAATAACAGCCCAGAGCTTCTCATCCTTCATCTCCGCCTTCTCAAGAAGGCTGGCAAGGCTGAGCTCGTTATCCTTGACAGGAGAGATTACGAAAACCTGATGACTCTCTTCCCCGCTTTTAAAGAGCTCTAAAAGCTTTAATATTCCATTCCTGGTTGATACCATCACACCTTCGATGGCATGAACGCGATAGTCGCTTTGCATCTGCAACACCCCCTGGCTGAAAACAATTATGCAGGAATATCAGAAAGTGAACAAGAGATAAAAAAAGAACAGGGCCTTACCAGCTCTGTCCTTATCATCAAGCATTAAAAACAAGCTTATACAACCTTCTGAACCCTTCCGCTCCTAAGGCAGCGTGTGCATACCTTGATAGTTCTCGGCGTGCCATCAATTAAAGCCTTTACAGAAACGATGTTCGGTCTGAATACGCGCTTCTTCGTTACGCCGATATGCTGTCCAACACCGCCCTTCTTCTTAGCCTGACCTTTGCGAGGAACAATGGATCCTGAAACTGTTCCCTTTCCACAAATATCACATCTTCTAGCCATTTTATATTCCACCTTACTTAAGTAAATGCAATTTCATCTGCCGCCATGAAGGCAACAAACAGACTATATCAAAAAGAACAGTAATTTGTAAATACCTTAAATTCGCATTGAGGAGGTGCGGATTTGCCCCTCAGAGAGCCAGTCAGGCTCTGGTCTTCGGAAGCTGGGCTCCCTCTAATCGCGCGAGGTAAGAT
>CAZHQL010000167.1:0-3681 GCA_964534915.1 uncultured Spirochaetaceae bacterium
TCAGGATGGCAAGTCATAGCAGGAGCGCTATTTCTTTACGGACTCCTTTATATCGTAATTGAGAAGAAGGCCAGGATAAGAGTCCGCATCAAGGATACTGAAAGCATAACATACTCAGATGCATTCAAAATCGGCGTTTTTCAGATGCTTGCCCTCATCCCTGGCACAAGCAGAAGCGGATCTACAATCCTTGGAGGGATGCTTTTAGGCTTTGAGAGAACTGTTGCTGCGCGCTTTTCATTCTTCATGGCAATACCTGTGATGGCAGGAGCATCGCTTTTAAGGCTTATTCGGGCAGGCTTCAGTCTAAGTGCAAATGAATGGGCGCTTCTTCTTTTGGGAACACTCGTTGCGTTTTCAGTCTCTCTTGTGGTTATAAAGAAGCTCGTAGAGTTTGTAAAAAGTCATGACTTTTCTCTCTTTGGCATCTACAGGATTGCTCTCAGCATCCTCATAGTACTCTATTTCACAGCTTTCTAATCCTTTTTGAGGGTTCCTGCTTTCACAATCCTTATGCTCTTGTCCTTTGAGTTCATCTTGAGGATTGCTTTTTCCAAGAGGCGCTCTTTCTCGCTTTTTTCCCTGAAAAGCTCTTTCTGCTCAACATCCTCTGCTTCATAAACCTGGGCAAGAGCAAGCCCCAAAAGCCTTACTCCCTGGCCCTGGTATATTTTCTTAAGAAGTGCTTCTGCATGCTTATAGATGTCTGATGATGAGTATATTGCCTCCTCGGGGGTAGTCTGCGCGCTGTATGTTGAAAAATCCCCATAGCGTATTTTTATCGCAACCGTCCTTGGAATTACCTTCTCATCGAGTGCTCTCAGCGAAAGCTCCTGCGCCATCTCAAGAAGAAGGGCAGAGAGCGCATCAAGGCCATATACATCCGGGTAGTACGTGCTCTCTGTGGAAATAGAGCGGCTCTTTGCCTCGGCTGCGTATATCCCGGGGTCTATTCCACGGGATGCCTTATAAAGATAGTCAGCAAGAGATGCTCCGAACATCGCTTCAAGCCTGCTCTGGCTTATCAGCCGTAAATCTGATGTGCTTCTTATTCCTTTTTTCAGGAGGCGCTCATATGTCTTTTCACCGATTCCCCACAGCTTTCTGAGGCCCACCTTATCCACGAACTCTTCATTGCGCTCAGGAGGAACTACAGTAAGTCCGTCAGGCTTATGATAATCAGAGGCAAGCTTTGCAATAAAGCGGGAGGAAGCAACGCCGACAGAGACAGAGAGGCTTGTTTCCTCCCTTATTCTCTCTTTTAAGAGCCTTGCAGCCTTTCCTGGCAGAGCGTAGATATTCTCCATATTGCTTAAATCCAGAAAGGCCTCATCTATGCTCACCTGGAGAAAGCCCGGTGCAAATGAGCTTATTATCTTCATGACTTCCTTGCTCTTCTGGCTGTAGCGGTCCATCCTGGGCTTGACAACGATTGCATCCGGGCATAGCCTCAAGGCCGTGCTCATCGGCATCGCAGAGTGAATGCCGTACTTTCTTGCCTCATATGAGCAGGTGGAGACCACGCTGCGCTCGCTCTTTGACCCTATGATAAGAGGCTTGTTTCTGTATGCGGGGTTATCAAGGATCTCAACAGCTGCGAAGAAGGCATCGATGTCTATATGGAAGAAGACAGTACTCATACTTCTTAGCATAGCACAAAGGTTTTACATTGCATCTATGTCAGCGCATCTCTTTCTGCTATTATATTGATATGTTCAAAAGGGCCGTACTTTTCATAACTGCATTAACTGCTTTTGCTTTCAGTGTATGTGCAATCCCTTCAGTTGCGTACGGCTATGAAGACCTTTCTTTCTCTGCTCTTTATAACCATTCGTATTCTGACAGGATCAGTGATGCCATTATAAACCCCTCTGCGCTCAGCAGAGTTGAATCAGATAATATCTTTTACTTTACTTTCATAGTCTCTGAGTCATGGGATACTGAAGTCTTTAAGGAAAAACAGGACCTTTATGGACTGCAGAACCTGAATACTGAGCTTCAGGTCAGCTTTGTAGGAAACTCATTAAGCCTTACAGCTGTCACATCCACATGGTTTTCCAACAGGACTCTTACCTCATCCGGCCTGAGCTATGATATCTACAACAGGATAGATCTTCAGATAGACTGGTCAATGTCCTTTGATTTCTTCTCTGCCGGCATCAGGCTCAAAGGTGGTGGGGACATGCAGAGGCGAAGCAGGAGCATCTCTGGGGCTATCAGCGCAATTGAGCATGCGTACTTTGGAACTTTCAGCAATGTCGATGGCTCTGAGTATTTTTCAATCGGGGCCGCACTCGGCATTAATTTCGACATTGTCTCTGCAGTCATTGTCTTTGATGATATCGTAAGCTACAGCGGAAGCAGGTTTGTCCTCGGATGGGAAGAGCTCATTGAATCTGGAACTTTCGCATTCTCTTTAAGGCACCCTAAATACACATCGCGCGGGGATTTATATCTCTTTCGCCCTCGCTTTGGCCTCTCGATTACTGGAAATGCACTTGACCGTGATGCAAAAGCTGTGCTTACGTTTAATGGAGAGCTTGAGCTCCAGCTTCTTCCTTCCTTGTCCCTCCGCGTTGCAGCTGCGTACCGTGAGTATGATCATTACATGTTCTCGTTTAACAGGGACAATGGGGTTCTTATGTTTGCTCTCGGCATAAACAGCGACAGGTATGCTGTTTCTCTGATGTGCAATGTCTCAACTGAGGATTTCAGCCGCATATATCCGGCCATCTCTTTCACGCTCTCAAGGTAGTGCTATGCTGTACGTAAGTATTCTTGACTACAGAAAAGACGCCATGGCACTTAAGAATGCCTATGAGATGGGAAAATCAGAGAGGATAGAGCGCTCTCAGAGGATAAGAAAGGAAAACAGGAACACTCCGTTTCTTCTTTTACTCACGTGTACGCGCATTGAGGCATATTCAGTTGAGCGTCCGATCAGCTTTGAAAGCATTGAAAGGGCATTCAACCTTAATCACATAAGCGCAATGGAGAGGCGCATGAGGATGGAAGGGGAGGATGCAATCAGGCATTTCTATCTTCTTTCCCTTGGCCTTGACTCCCCGCTCTTTGGCGAAGAGCTGATCCTTTCACAGATAAAGGAAGCTTATCAGAGGGCTCTTGAGAGCAGAGCATCCTCATCATTTCTCCTGCGCCTTTCTCAGGATGTGATTTCCTTTGCAAAGAGCATGCATACAAAGTATAAGATCAGGGTCTTTGATGATGAGATCGGCTCCTTTCTTGCAAAGAGGATAGAGAAGACAAAGCGCGTTCTTATTATCGGATCATCCGAGCTCTCGCGCATTGTTGCATCAGCGCTTTTGAAAAATGGAAACAGCGTTACAATGACACTCCGCGCCGAAGAAAAGACATTCCTTTTAGTTCCCGGGGCCGCATGCATAGGCTACAGCGAGCGTCATAAGGCCCTTTCATCATTTGATGTGATCATCTCTTCATCAAGCGGCATATACTATACTCTCACGTGTGAGGATGCACCCTTACTGAAGGATAAGGAGCTCTATGATCTTGCAGAGCCCTATGATATTGACCCGTCCCTTAATCCTGTGAGGCTTGGTGACCTTGGCATAAGGATGATAAAAAGAGAAAGGCTCATTGAAAGCCTTGAGAGGGAAGCAGACGAAAGGATTTCTCTCTTTAAAGCAGACATTGAGATGAGGC
>CAZHQL010000168.1:0-3635 GCA_964534915.1 uncultured Spirochaetaceae bacterium
AAGCAGAAGGAGATGCATCTGATGATATCGAGATCTATATCAATGCAGGATACAAATGCATGCCCGTACAAGGGAAAAAGGAGAACAGGAAAATCACATACCTGAGTGACATAGAAGACGCTGATGCTCAGATTGATTCGTACATTAAAGAAAGAGCAGAGGGCAGAAAGAAAGCAGAGGAAGGCAGACAGCTAAGGTCTTTCATGTACTCAGCAAAGAGAGGTGATGAATGAGAATAGGCTTTGGCTATGATAACCACCGCTTAACAGAAAAGAGGCCCTTAATGCTCGGCGGCATCCTTATCCCCTCTGAGAAGGGCGAGGATGCACACAGCGATGGCGATGTGTTGATCCATGCGATAATAGATGCCATCCTCGGCGCTGCATCTATGCGTGATATAGGCTATCATTTTCCGCCATCCGATGCGAAATACAAGGATGCATCCTCTCTGGATCTCCTGAAAAAGACCATGGCACTTACGCGCGCTGAGATAATAAACCTCGATGCAACAGTAATCCTTGAAAAGATAAAGCTGAAGGACTATATAGACTCAATAAGAGAGAGCCTTTCAACAATACTTTCTGTAAGCATTGACAGGATATCTGTAAAGGCCAAGACGCATGAGGGCCTTGATGCTACAGGAAAGGGCGATGCAATTGAAGCATATGCTGTAGTACTTCTTAACAATAGTTGATTTACAAAATTCACGATTTGGACTATAAAGTCCATATGGACATGTAGCTCAGCGGGAGAGCACTTCCTTCACACGGAAGGGGCGGTGAGTTCGACCCTCACCATGTCCATTTTTCCTTGACTTCCCCGCAGACTTTTCATGCATTCCATCCTGCTAAGATCAAATCTGCCTTGGTTATCACACACTCCCTTTGCCTATGAGTGAGGGGAGTTTTTATGCTACAATACGGCCATGGATAGAAAAGTGCTGTATGAAGGGAAAAAAGATGAGAGGCTGGTAGCATTCTCAACCCGTTTAATACCAAATCTTGACTATCCTCTCTATGGCATCAGGCTTCCAGAGCTCAAGAAGATTTCAAAGCACATAGATACTTATGATATCCCCATCACCTATCATGAGGATGTAATCCTGAGGGGTTATGTAATAGCCAATATGAAATGCCCTGCTGAAGAGAAGCTGAGGGTTCTTGACTCTCACCTGGACTACCTCAAGACCTGGGATGAGACGGACACGCTTGCATCTGCCCTTAAGTTCAAGGTGCACGAAATAGAGACTGCCTATTCCTACTTCACGTCCCTTCTTTCTGATGAGAGAGTCTACTCACGGCGCCTTGCTGTGGTCTGGATAATGTTAAACCGCAATAAGGTGCGTGAGGACAAGAAAGCACAGCTTGATAGAATCTCAAAAGTAAAAGCTGAGGATTACTACATCCAGATGGCACTCGCCTGGGCACTCTGCACCTATTACACTGATGACAGTGCTATGACTGAGCCATATATATTGAAGACAAGTGAAGCCGTACAGAAGATGACAAGGTCCAAGATAAGGGATTCAAGGAAGGTAAGATGCTAGTTTATACAGTCGGGCACAAGGGAGAGGATTTCTACACAATCGGAGAGGCAATCAGCGCTGTTCCATACAATGAAGAGGCACGCATCATAATAAGCGAAGGCTTATATGAGGAGAAGGTCTTCTCAGATAAAAAACACCTCGAGATCCTTGGGAAAGGCGATGTGACTATAAGGTGGCACGATGGAGCTGCAGAGATTCTTCCTGATGGCCTCAAGCGTGGCACATTCCGCACCTATACTGCATTCTTCTCCGGCCAATATCTTCACATTGAGAACATCACGATAGAGAACACGGCAGGGAAAGGGCGTGTCGCAGGACAGGCAATTGCGCTTTACCTGGATGTAGATAATGCACGCCTAGATAATGTGAATCTCTATGGCTATCAGGACACGCTCTTTCTCTCTCCCCTTCCTGATACAGAGAGGGAAAAGAGGGGCTTTTACGGGCCAAGATGCTATACAGAGAGGAAAAAGAACAGAGTAAGGATAAATGCCGGGACAATCTCAGGAAGCGTTGACTTCATATTCGGAGGAGCAGATGCCCTCTTTACATCCACAAGGATCATCTCGCGTGAAGAGGGTTATGTAACAGCTCCCTCGGGGAAAAAGGAAGACATCGGCTTCATTTTCAAGGACTGCTCATTCATAAACAACGGATCTCCAAAGGATTCTGTCTATCTCATGAGGCCTTGGAGAAAAGAGGGAAAGGCACGCTTTCTCTCATGCAGCTATGAAGAGCATATAAACAGGGATGGCCTTTCCCCATGGCCAGGGAAAGATGATGAGAAAGACAATGCCACATTCAGAACAGATAATCCTGAATTCCCATCTGAGTACAGATACACTTGCAAAGAGTATGAAGAGATTCTGAGCCTTATAGATGCCTGGGATATTTGCTAGGCCTGGCTTTCCTGTTATTATCAGATTGGTGAAAAAAGAGCTTTGAAAGAGGAGTTATGAAATGAAGAAGAATTTCAAGCTGTCAGGAGGAGTGCTGTTAGTGCTAACAGCTTCCTTAATCTGCTCATGCGTCTCTGTTGAAGGAGTAACCTTAACAAATGTTCCTTCTGACAATACGGAGCAATCAATAATAAGAGGAAAGACATTCCGCCATGCAGAAATTACTGAGAATATCGATATCTCCGCATATGCGCAGCCTACATATGAGGGAGATGAAATACAATTTACCGTAGGAGTTTCCAATAACTCAGAATCTGATTTTTTCCTCAATGATGCCGATTTTGAATTGTACAGGGGAAATCATGAAACAGGGGAATGGCAATCTCAGGGAAGATGGAATGCTACGGAATACTATCAGGCAAAGTACAGGCAAATGAAAACAGAGGAAACATTAGCGGCAATTACCGGAGCTCTTTATGTAGTTAATTCTGCTTTAGGCAGTACCTCCTATTCCACTGTCTCAACACCCTCAGGAACGGCCAGAGTAACAACCCATACATATTCGCCTGCAGAAACAGCATTAACGGCATTTGCATCTGCTGCCTATCTTGATAACCTGACAACAAGCAACAGAATTACATCAGAAAATCTCCAGGCAACCCTGCTTTTTCCTTCTAATATTCCCGCAAAAACAAGTTACGGCGGGAACATCCTGCTTAAAGCAGACAACAGAAGCCCTGAATATAAAATCACATTCAACAGTGAAGATGGGGAAACAGTGGATTTCATATTTTCCCGAAGCGATAGGGATGCTGTGATTAATCCATGGAAAGACCAGACAAGGGACAGGCACTCAATCGTTTTAAGTCATGCCATCCCGCAGGATAGATGGCAGCTGACATATTACTGGTCTGTTAAAGACCGGGTTGGCATGTATACAGGTCTGTCATTCTACGATTTTCTTACTCAATACGATATTGGCCTTGGCCTTCCCATCGGAATCACCTACAGGGTTTTCCCCAATTCATGGTTAGTTGCAGGATTAGAGCCAAGCTTTCAAGACACTTTTAATCTGGCTCCCCAAATAGGCTTCAATTTCATTTTCAACTGGATAGATGTCAGTGCCATCTTAACGTATCGTTACCCGCTCAGTTTCTATTTTGATGTAGGATTAGGTATAGCGTTTTGAT
>CAZHQL010000169.1:0-3616 GCA_964534915.1 uncultured Spirochaetaceae bacterium
TGCATTCCAGCTCTTCAGTGGAGATACAATGGATCAGAATACACTCTCTGATGCTCTCAGATGGGGATTTTTCAGGCTCGAAAAGTCCTAAACTCAGGAGCTGCAGAGAACACAAGCGAAGAATAAGAAATAGCTGCCGGTGGCCTCAAGGTGCCGGCACTTTTTTATGCCTTTTTACCAATCCAGGGCATCACTTTTAAGAAGGAAGTCGAAGAGGTTTATTATAAGGATTCCCTCTTCTGTACGCCTTGGCCTGATCTTGTCCCTTGTGATTATGAGCTTTTTAAACGAGTCCCTTATAAGGGAAAGGGAGCGGATCTCCTGTTTCAGTTTCTCCTCATCAAGCAGAGTCAGAGCAGAGAGTATGTAATAGCGCTTGCTTGCAAGATTTGCCACAAAGTCAACTTCATATTGCCTTATCTTGTATTTCTCATCACTCTTTTCCTTGTGCTCAACAATGCCTACATCTACAAGATAGCCTCTTGCCCTGAGCTCATTGTAAATGATGTTTTCCATCCCATGAGTCTCCTCGCTCTGGCGGAAATTAATCCTTGAGTTCCTGATGCCAATGTCTGAGAAGAAGAATTTGTAAGGAGATGCGATGTAGGATTTGCCCTTTATATCATAGCGCTCTGCGCGCTCTACAAGATATGCTTCCTCTAGAAACTTCAGATAGTTCGAGATAGTCTTGTCTGTTATATTCTTCTCTCCCCTGCTCTTAAACGTATTTGCAAGCTTCAAGGGATTTGTAAGGCTTCCTACGGATGAAGAGAGGACATCAAGCACAGAACTAAGGCCCCTCTCATCCTTGAGATGGTTTCTCTCCACAAGATCCTTTATGTAAATTGTCCTTGTAACATAATCAAGAAAAGAGGTTTTCTGCTCATCATCCATTCCTTCTGCGTATAAAGAAGGAAGGCCTCCGTAGTTAAGGTAATCATCCCAGGTCTCTTCATCGGAGGTATAGAGGCCCCTGATCTCACTGAAGGACAATGGCCTTACTCTGACTTCATCTGCTCTTCCTCTGAATTCTGTGATGATATCTGAGGAAAGGAATCTTGAATTGCTGCCAGTTACGTATACATCCACGTTCTCTATATGAAGAAGGCTGTTGATTACAGCTTCGAAGCCGTCAACGTTCTGTATCTCGTCAAGAAAGACATAACAGGGGCCATCATCCCTGATTCTAGAGCGTATTTCCTGGCATAAGCGGTGCCTGCTGAGAAGATGTTCATTCTCAACGCTATCGAGGGTAAAGGAAATAATGTGATCCTCATTTACTCCCTCAGAGAGAAGATAGTTTTTAAAAAGAGTGAAAAGAAGATAGCTCTTTCCGCACCTTCTTATCCCGGTAATTACCTTGGCCCTGCCATTATTCATTCTTTTTATAAGGCGTTCAAGATACAGATCTCTTTTTATCTCAATCATAGGCACTCCGAAAAAAGAGGAAATTTACAGATTTCTCGTAATCATTTACGCATGAAAACAGCGCAAAGTCAACCCATACTCCGAAAAAAGTGACATTTTACAATAATTTCGAACTCTCAAGCAGGAACTTCTCCAATGGCACGATTCTGATTCCGTTCTGGTTATCAGAGCTGTAGCGGTCCAGCGTGATAACGAGTTTCGGATAATCATCCTTTATCGCTCTGAGGTTGGCAATCTCTTTCTCGGAGGAAGATGGCATTGTTCTGCATACCTGGATATAAACCTTTTCATTGCCTTTTTCAGCAACAAAATCTATTTCTTTATCATAGAGCTTTCCAACATAGACTTTATATCCTCGTCTCCTGAGTTCCAGATACACAATATTCTCAATAATTCCAGATGTGTCACTTCCCCTGAAACCTTTGAGGCCAAAAAGGAGCGAATGATCTGCAAGATAATACTTTTCCTGTGTTTCGAGAATCTCCTTTCCTCTCAGGTCATAGCGGCGGCACCGGAAGATTACGAAGGCTTCTTCAAGCCACTTGATAAAGTCATAAACATGCTCTGTATTCTGTGCCCTGCCCTGGCTCTTTAAAAAGCGTATTATTGAGGATGCCGAGAATGTCTTTCCTATGTTGTCCAGGATAAAATCTACTACCCTGTTAAACAGCTCGAAATTCGTAATCTTGTGCCGTCTCTGAATATCTCTGATGACGATGGAGGAATAGATTCCGTAGATGATCTGGTATGCTGTTTCCCTGTCAAAATCCTCTATGGATATAACAGGAAATCCTCCATTCTCTATATAGCCGTCTATGCTGTCTGATCCAATGCCATATTCTCTTCTGAAGCTGAGGAATTCTTCAAAGGACAGAGGATAAACAGGAATCTCTACGTACCTGCCGGAAATATAAGTCGAGAATTCTCCATCAAGGAGCCTTGAGCTCGATCCTGTGATATAAAGGCAGTGCCCATCATGCTCAAAAAGCGAGTTGACTGCCTTTTCCCATCCAGAAACCTCCTGAATCTCATCCAGAAGCAGATAACAAGGACCCTTGCCCTCACATGCGGCCTTAATTTCATCATACATGGAAAGAGCATCATCTATTTCCAGATTTTCCCTGGCCCTATAGCTTCTGTAGATGATTTTCTCTTCATTAATGCCCTGTTTTTTAAGCTCATCGGATAAAAGCATCAGCAGCGTGGATTTGCCTGACCGCCTCACCCCGTTGATTATTTTGATAAGGGGCACTTTCAGGAACTTCAACATAAAATCCATGTACAGAGGTCTGTTTATTTTCATATTAAAATTTTAGACAAACTTCAATAATTTGTAAAGTTTATTGGAAAAATTCCCACAAACTTTAAATACTTATAAGGTTTGCGCGGAAAATCATGACAAACTTTAAAATTCCATGGCCAGGAACAATCATTTCTTCAGGAGAAGGGCTTGAAGCAACAATAATCCTTAACACTAAAACTTTCAAAGTATGCGTGCAAACCTGGTGTTAAAGGGAATTCTCTCTGTCTTAAGAGGGGCACTAAAGCGAAGAGATTTTAATAGAAACGGCAACCTTCTAAAGAATGAGATTTGTTTCTTTGCACAGGCAGCAATATAGTTCTATGAGAATTAGTTAGTAATTATAACTATCTATATGATTATAGTCTGATTTAATGCTTAGCTATCAATTATCATGCAACAACAGAGAAAATAGGCTATCAAAAAGGGATTAAAGGAAATGTTTCAGAAGACAGGCAGAAAAAATAAAGGCAGGATTACTAACTAAAGAGAGCATAAACGGTATTACCCCTCCTGCGAGATTAAGGCAGAAAGACTTTGAGATAAAAGTTCTGCTACACACTGGAGGCCTCTGTATAGCACCAGACGCTATTCCATACTTTAGTCCCATCCCTGGATTAACCTTTCATTTGAGATGTATGCTGTAGCATGTTAAAGGTGTGAAGTCTATCAGCTGATTGTGTCTACACAGTCAAAATGATTGCCTTGAGAACAGAAGATAGACCCAACAAATTCAAGCATAAAACCGATGCTCTTTTGCGCACCTTAAGTTATCCTTTCATAGAACATCTGTCTCAGAGCATCATGACCTGATTTATTGTCAGTGAGAACATATGGTTAGTTCTTGCCTCTGGACTCCGGATATCTTGCCTAGAAGACAGGGTTGTC
>CAZHQL010000170.1:0-3549 GCA_964534915.1 uncultured Spirochaetaceae bacterium
TTACAGAAAGATTTTAGATATATTATCCGGATTAAAATATTCCTAAATCGGATGATTAACTATTAGCTTAGTCTCTTTCTATTGCTCAAAAAATGCCTATCTTTCCTGTGCAGGAGCTCAAAGAACTTTAGCAAGATTCTTGATGTTGGAGCGTGCCGTGAATAAAATGGAGGGAAGCCAGGGTAATAGAACTGTAGTTGATATTGCTCTTTTAGATGGTTTAGGAGAGAAAGAAAATGCTTATTACCATTTGTGATGATAAGAATATCTTAGGGGCACAGGCTGCCGAGAATGGCGGAAGATTCATCAGGAACGCAATCAGGGAAAGAGGCGAATGCAATATCGCTTTTGTAACAGGGAAAAGCCAGATAGAGACTTTAAAATCTCTTGCCAAGGAGCCCAGAATTGACTGGAGCAAAGCCAACATATTCCTCCTGGATGAATTTCTAGGCCTGGAGAAAGGGCATAAGGCATCTTCCAGCACTTTTCTATATGAGTATTTCCTTAATTTAATACCGGGTGTAAACAGCTTCCATGCAATCTCTGGCGATGAGAGCAAGGTAGCAGAGACTCTTAAGAATCTTAATGAAACTATGAAGAGCCATCCGATAGATGTCGCTTTCGTCTGCATCGGTGAGAACGGACACTTAGCATTTAACGATCCTCCTGCCAATTTCGATGCGAAGGAGCCTTACATCGTCGTTGAGCTTGAGGACCGCTCAAGACGGCAGCAGGCTAACGAAGGATGGTTTAGCAGCATAAAGGATGTTCCACGAAAGGCTATAACGATGAGCATCCATGGAATTCTATCTGCTAAGCACATAATCGTTCCATGTCCTGATCAGAGGAAGGCAAAGGCAGTTGCGATGTGCATCTACGACGATATTTCCGTACTCAGCCCATGCAGCGTGATAAGAAGAGGAATAGACACACATCTGTTTTTAGACAGACAGTCCTCATACCTCATCTTTTCTGATCAGAGAAAGTCTTGATTTCTTCACCCTTTTCTGCACTCTCGAGTGTGGAGAAAAGTTCACAAGTAAGTGTGGAGACTCTGTAAAGAGCCTCATCAGATATATGCGTATACCTGTCATTTACTTCCTTGCTCTTGTGCCCGAGCACTACCATCCTGTCTTCCTGGGATATATTGCTGTCCCTTCCTAGTGTAGAGAATGAGTGGCGGAGGGAGTGGAATGTCAGGTTTGCCTCTTTTCTCTCAGCTTCCCCTATTCCAATCTGCTCAAGAATCTCATAGAAGAAATTCCTGAGCGTCGGGCTTGAGATATAGCCGCCCCATTTGGATGGAAGGGCTATTCCATCCTCATCAGCGTTAAGGAATATCTCATTCTTAAGGGATTCAGGGATGAGGGCGGCCCTGTCGTATTTGCTCTTGGTTCCCTTAAGGCCTGTGTAGGGACTGAGGGAGCGTACGATGTTTATCTTCCAGAGCCCTTCGAACTTGCTTTTCTCTATATCCTCAATGTTAAGGGCGCGGATTTCCCCGCTTCTCATTCCGGTAATCAGAGCAAGAACTATGGCCAGGTAATACGATGGGTAGATCTCATCCTTATGATTTCTGAGGTATTCCAATATCCTGATGCACTCTTCATGCGTAAAGCATCCTCTTTCCTTCTCAACGCGTACTATCTTCATCATGCGGTTTGCAGGGTTTGAGCTTATAAGGTTTTTTCTGTAGGCTTCTTTCAATGGAAGGGTAAATGACAGGGCGACTAACTGAATGGTTCCGCTTGCCAGGTTCGCATCCTCACTCAGCGATGTAATGATGTCATCCAGATGCCTTGTCTGAATGCTGCAGAGCTTCTGCTTCGGCGGGATGTATTTCTCAACGTGCTTTTTAAGAAAGAACGTCATGTTATGTGCATATTCCTTGCCAATGGATCCAGGGTTTGCAGCATTTCTCAGTTTAATGTACTCACTGTTATCCCAATCCCAGAAGGAAAGGCAGTAATCGATGAAGAGCATATTGCTTTCAGAGGAGAATACGATTCCATTTTCCAGGGCCTTCTGCGCTATGATAACCGCTTCATCGCGCCTCGTTACGCTTTTAAAGTCTCCCATGCCCAGTTTTTCCTTCAGCACATCAATGCTCTTTGCAGTCATCTGCTTGCCGCTTGAGCGATCGAGGTAGCAGACATACCAGTACGAATTCTTCTGCTTCTTTCTTTTGTAAAGATAGAATTCAGTGCGATGCGCCATAGCTTTATAACTCCTTTTCCAGCAACCGTAATGCTATGATTCTATCAGATAATCTTGTCAGCTATACAAAACAATATACATTGTTGTATGTTAATTCTATGATTTATTTCCAATGTGATTATACAGAAGGTGCAGATTCAAGCATATTATGTAAGCTGGTTGAGACTAACATGGAGCAAAGCGAAGGATATGGACTTGATAAGCATTCCTTACGAGCTCAAGGCCTGATCAGGAAGAGAATCGGAAGAGAGGATGCAGATGTGCATCTCCTGGTCGGTGGAACAGAGACCAACAAGATTGTAATATCATCAGCTTTAAAACCATACCAGGGAGTGCTTTCTCCCGACTCAGGCCACATAGCAACGCATGAGGCCGGAGCAATAGAGGCATCCGGGCATAAAGTGCTTGCACTGGAGAACACAGATGGAAAGATAAACGCTGCTCAAGTAAGAAAATACGCAGAAGATCACTTCAGCAGCAGCACAGCAGAACACATGGTGCAGCCTAAGATGGTGTATATATCATTTCCAACAGAAAGCGGAACGCTGTACTCAAAAGAGGAGCTCAGAGATCTTTACGCTGCATCTAAAGAATATGGGGTGTACCTCTATATAGACGGAGCACGCCTGGGCTATGGCCTTGGAAGCCCGAAATGCAACCTGACAATTGAAGATATTGCAAAGCTGTGTGACATTTTCTATATCGGAGGCACCAAATGCGGTGCCTTATTCGGAGAGGCACTCGTAATACTGAATCCAGAGCTCAAAAAGGATTTCAGGTATAACATCAAGCAGCATGGAGCCCTCCTTGCAAAAGGAAGAATCCTTGGCCTTCAGTTTGAAGCCCTTTTTGAGGATGAGAGGTATTTCTCAATTACAAAAGAGGCTGTTGCTAAAGCCCTTAAGATAAGAAAGGCATTTGAGAAGAAGAACATTGATCTCTTCGGCTCCTCATATACCAACCAGCAATTTCCAATCCTGAGCGAAAAGGAGATGGAGAAGCTCAGAAAGGATTTTGTATTCGAAATCTGGGAAAAAACAGGAGAGAAAACCATATGCCGCTTCGCAACATCCTGGGCCACAACGGATGAAAACCTTAATAAGCTGTTAAAGGCAATCGAAGAGCTTTAAGCTGATAAAAGCCGCCTGTTACAGATACACATTTGTGTTGATTGTATGCTCTAAATATGTTTAATTCTGCATAATGAATGCAACAAGCGGCAAAAATATTACCAAGATAAAACACATTCTTCATAAAGGGAAATCTGCTCCTATCTCTGCACCCTGTTTTTCATCTCCTTTTAGCATAAGTATTTATTTTAGATATTTCCAG
>CAZHQL010000171.1:0-3545 GCA_964534915.1 uncultured Spirochaetaceae bacterium
ACAACGCTAACAGAAATCGTCCTTATGCAGGAGATCTTTCCTTCGACGAGTGGTCAAAGGTGGCAATCCTTGAGAACATGGAGTACTGCTTCATGAACCGCGCGAAGGTTGAGGATTTCATTCAGAGCGTAAGCAGATAAGCGTGTTCAAGCCGGCCTTCCGGGGCCGGCATAAAAGAGGGTGGTGATGAAGCTGCAATACAGAATATCGAGCTTTTTAAAGAAGCCGCATAATATCATCTTATTGATTCTTGCTATAGTTCTTTCTTACCTTGTTCTTGTTCCATTTTACTACATCATAAAGGATTCTCTGGTGGTTCATCCCTCAGAGATAATGCGTATTCCCGGAAGCAGGATAGGAGAAGCAACAAACTATCATTGGAATAAACTGCTCTTCGATTCATCCAGCTATGATACTTTCTATCAGCCATTGGTTCACTCATTAGTCTGTTCTTTAGGCTCCTGCCTTGTTGCCATAATCCTGGGCGGAGGATTTGCCTGGCTTGTAATAAGGACTGATCTGAAGTGGAAAAAGCTCGTCACGTCCTTATTCATCATGCCTTATATCATGCCATCCTGGACTCTTGCCCTGGCATGGAATAACTTTTTCAAGAACAGCCTGGTCGGCGGGGCCAAGGGAATATTTGCAGCCCTTACGGGATTCGAGACACCTAACTGGTTCGCATATGGACCATTTCCCATAATAATGGTTACTGGAATCCATTATGCGCCTTTTGCATACATCCTCATTGGAGGAATCCTGAGGAACATGGATTCCAATCTGGAAGAGGCAGCACTGGTGCTGCATACATCCCGGCGAAGGCTGATGTTCAGGATTACGATGCCGCTTGTAACTCCTGCCATTCTTTCGACATTCATTCTCGTTTTCTCATCCGGAATGAGTTCTTTCGGAACGCCTCAGTTCCTCGGCCTTCCTGTCAGATACTATGTTCTGACTACGCAGATGTACAGGAACCTGAATGGTACAAACCCGGGGCTTGGATATGCGATAGCCCTTATCCTTGTACTTTTAAGCATGATTATCATGTTCGTAAACCAGAGAATTTTAGGAACGCGCAAGTCCTATACTACAGTGACGGGAAAGAGCTCTAATTTTTCTCTCATGAAGTTAAAATACGCAAGGATTCCGGCAAGCATAATAGTTTCTGCAATAGTAATCTGTATTTCAATTGTTCCCCTGATAAGCTTTGCTCTTCAGTCATTGATTACAGTACAGGGTGATTATTCCTTCTCGAACATGTCCCTTAAATACTGGATTGGCCGTGATAACGCTCTTACTGAGGGTGTTTTAGTCAATCCTACGGTAATCAGGGCTCTATGGAACTCTGTAAAGCTCTCAATATTTGCGGCAATAGGTGCAGGAACGGTAGGCTGTTTAGGCGGATACGCTATTGTAAGAAAATGGGGAACAAAGCTTTCAGGCTTTGTTAACAACCTCACATTCATACCATACCTTATCCCGAGCATGGCCTTTTCCGTGATTTACCTTTCAATGTTCGCTTCCAGCCATGGACCTATCCCGGCACTCTATGGAAGCTTTGTTCTTCTTGTAATAATCGGAACTGTTAAATATCTTCCTATGGCCTCAAGGTCTGGAGTCAATTCGATGTTCCAGATAAGCGCGCAGATAGAAGAAGCTGCTACGGTAATGGGAGTGCCATGGAGAAAGAGGATGACGAGAATTCTCGTTCCGATTCAGAAATCCTCAATTGTTTCGGGGTATCTGTTACCATTTACTTCCTGTATGAGGGAGCTCGATCTGTTCGTTCTTCTTTATACGCCTTCATCAATTCTTCTGACTACCGTACTCTTCCAGTACAGTTCAAAAGGATTTGATCAGTATGCGAATGCCATAACACTTATAACCATAATCCTGGTTGTTCTCATGAATGCTTTAGTCAATAAGCTTACAGGAGCATCCATTGAAAAGGGCGTCGGAGGTTGATTATGCCTGAGATTATTTTAAAGAACGTTTCCAAACGCTTTGGAAAGGCTGTTGCCGTAGATAATTTGAACCTGACTATTAGCGACAGGTCCTTTTTAACCTTATTAGGCCCGTCCGGGTGCGGGAAGACTACAACGCTGAGAATGATTGCAGGCCTGGAGACTCCAACAGAGGGAGAGATCTACATCGATGGCAGGCTTGTCTTCTCATCAGAAAAGGGTGTGGATGTATCTGCAGACAAGAGGAATATCGGATTTCTGTTCCAGAACTATGCGCTCTGGCCCCATATGACAGTGAGGAAGAACATCATATTCGGCCTTGAGAACCTGAAGTGGTCGAAACCTGATATTGAAAACCGCCTTGAGGAGCTCTTGGAGACCATGCACATAAAGGAGTATGTGAACCGCTATCCATCGGAGCTCTCGGGGGGCCAGCAGCAGAGGGTTGCAATTGCCAGGACACTTGCATCAAATCCTTCGCTGCTGCTGATGGATGAACCTTTGTCCAATCTGGATGCCAAGCTCCGCCTGGATATGAGGGCCGAGCTCAAAAGGCTCCATCAGGAAACTTCTTCCACTTTCGTATATGTAACTCACGACCAGCAGGAAGCCATGAGCCTTTCTACCGGAATATGTCTTATGAAGGATGGCCTTCTGCAGCAGTTCAGTCCTCCTCTTGAGCTCTATGGGCGTCCGAACAATATGTTTGTTGCGGACTTTGTTGGAAGTCCTTCAATCAATCTTATTGAATTCGATGTTGTTTCTTCAGGCTCCGATGGCATAAAGATCAGGAGGGATGGAATTAATCTTAATTTCACTCCTGAGAAGAAAGCAGGACAGGTTCCTTCTAAGGTTGTTGTCGGAATACGTCCTGAGATGATAAGCATTGCGGATAACACTGGTCTTGATGCCAGGGTAGAATCATCATTGCCATATGGCATGGAGACTGTGCTGAATATAGATCTTTTTGATGATTGTCCTCTCCGTGCTGTTGTATTCGGAAGTATTGATTACCAGCGCAATGCAGGGATAAAAGTCTCATTTGGCAGCAATAAAATCTGTCTCTTTGATTCAGATACTAATGACCTCATTGCCTTAGGATCCTTGAATCAGGATTAGAGAAGAGCAGGCACTATTGAGTTTCATCCCCCTTGGCGTGAAGGCCCTGGGGGTTTGAAGAAGATTTGCAGTACAAGAGTGAGGATGGAATCGATTTTCAGTCTGATTTACAATCTGAAAATGGGGATGAAAGCGATTTACAGTCCAATTTACAGTCCAAAGTGGCAGAAGGCGAATTACAGTCCAAATATGGGATAAAAGGTGAATTACGCGCCAATTTGCAGTCCAAAGATGAGGAAGAAAGCGATTTACAGTCCAGCTTACAGTACAAAAATGAGGAAAAATCCGGCTTGCAGTCCAATTTACAGTCTAAAAGAGGTAAAAACTCTGATTTACAGTCCAAAGTGGAGCTTAAACAGAAATTATCTCGAGCTGAAATGAAGATCTGGATTTTAGAGGCTCTCAAAGAAGACCAAACGTGCACATATGAGGATCTTGGCAGAAAGCTTGGAATTTCAAGAA
>CAZHQL010000172.1:0-3535 GCA_964534915.1 uncultured Spirochaetaceae bacterium
TGTATCTGTAAGAAGCGGGGCAGCACAGTCAATGCCTGGCATGATGGATACCGTACTCAACCTCGGCTTGAATGAGGACAGCCTTCAGGCCCTGATTGCCAAGACAGGCAACGAACGCTTTGCCTGGGACAGCTATAGAAGATTCATCCAGATGTTCGGGGACGTTGTAATGGGAGTTGAGCACTCGAAGTTCGAGTTCATACTTCAGAGCGTCAAGGATGAGAATTCAATTCATTTTGATAACGAGCTCACAGTAGATATGCTCAAGGAAGTCATCAGGCGCTACAAGATTATGTACAAGAAGGAAACAGGGGAAGATTTTCCAGCTGATCCTGAGTACCAGCTCTTCAAGACAATAGACGCTGTATTTAACAGCTGGAACAACGAGAGGGCCATCAAGTACAGGATGATGAATGACATCCGCGGCCTCTTGGGAACTGCAGTAAACGTCCAGTCAATGGTATTTGGAAACATGGGCGAGACAAGCGGAACCGGTGTTGCATTTACCCGTGACCCGTCAACGGGAGAAAACAAGTTCTTCGGTGAGTATCTTATGAATGCACAGGGAGAAGACGTTGTTGCAGGAATAAGGACTCCTCAGTCAATTGATACACTCAGAGAAGTTAATCCTGATGCATATAATCAGCTTGTAAATATAAGAAGCATTCTTGAAAACCACTATAAGGATATGCAGGACCTTGAGTTCACGATCCAGGAAGGAAAGCTCTACATGCTTCAGACCAGGAACGGAAAGAGGACTATCTTCAGCTGGATAAGAAGCCAGGTTGAGATGGTTGAAGAGGGCCTGATCGATAAGAAGACAGCAGTTGCAAGGGTTCCGGCTGGAGAGTTCAACAAGCTCTTTGCACCAGTATTGGACAATAAGATCATACGCGACCTTGGATGCAAGGTAGCAACGCGCGGTCTTAATGCAAGCCCTGGGGGTGCATGCGGCCAGATCTATTTCACAGCACAGGATGCTGAGAAGGCTGCTAAGGAGGGAAAGGATGTACTTCTTGTGCGCGTAGAGACAAGCCCGGAGGATATCGGGGGAATGGCTGTAAGCAAGGGAATAGTCACATGCCGCGGCGGCATGACGAGCCATGCAGCTGTTGTTGCCCGTGGAATGGGATGCCCGTGTGTATCCGGATGCGGAGAGATTCACATCGATGAGAAGAAGAAAACTCTTGAAGTAAATGGAGTTCTCTTATCAGAGGGCGACTATATGGCAATAGATGGCTTCACAGGAGCCGTGTACACGCAGAAGATTCCTGTAAAGCCAAGTGAGATCATGCAGGTTCTTGAAGGGACGATGAGGGAGTCAGAGTCCGTGCTCTATCAGAACTACAAGAAGTTCATGGGCTATGTAAATGAATTCAAGAGCATGGGAGTAAGGACCAATGCTGATACTCCTCAGGATGCAAAGCATGCTGTGCAGCTCGGAGCTGAGGGAATAGGGCTTTGCAGAACAGAGCACATGTTCTTCGGGGCAAAGAGGATCATCAGCATGAGAAAGATGATCCTTGCATCAAACAAGAAGGACAGGAAGGAAGCACTATCTGAGCTTCTTCCGATGCAAAGAGAGGATTTTATTGGCATATTCGAGGCTCTCAACGGTCTTCCTGTTACTATCCGTCTTCTTGATCCGCCACTTCATGAGTTTTTGCCAAATGACCACACAAGCCGCCATGAGATGGCCCTGACGCTTGGAATCAGCGCAGAGGAGATTGCTCAGAAGATTAATGCACTTCATGAGTTCAATCCGATGCTCGGTTTCCGTGGATGCCGCCTTGCAATCATCTATCCTGAGATTCTCAAGATGCAGGTGAGGGCTATAATTGAGGCTGCGATTGCAGTAACCAGAAAGGGCCTCAAGGTTCATCCTGAGATCATGATTCCGCTTGTTGGAATCTATAAGGAGTTCAACTACTGTAAAAAAATGGCCCTGGAGACAATTGAAGAGGTCTTCAGCGAGCAGCATATGAAGGTCGATTACAAGATCGGTACCATGATTGAAGTACCACGGGCTGCAATTACGGCAGATGAGATTGCACGTGAGGCTGAGTTCTTCTCATTCGGAACCAATGACCTTACACAGATGACATGCGGCTTCAGCCGTGATGATGCTGCATCATTCTTGGCCCACTATGTAAACGACCCTGACAAGCAGTTCTATGATTACGACCCGTTCGCAACAATTGATGCAGATGGAGTTGGAAAGCTTGTTAAGATGGCAGCAGAGCTCGGACGCTCAGTGCGCCCTGGCATCAAGCTCGGAATCTGCGGTGAGCACGGGGGAGACCCTAAGTCCATCGCATTCTGTCAGAGCATCGGACTTGATTATGTATCATGCTCTCCATTCAGGGTTCCAATTGCACGCCTTGCAGCAGCTCAGGCAGCAATAAAGGAAAATAAATAAGATAATCAGAGGATAGGGAAACATCTTCTCTATCCTCTCCAGTTCACCTTATGCTTAAGACAATCATCAAAGGTTTTATCATAGGCTCGAGCATGATGATACCAGGAGTATCCGGCGGCTCCATGGCCATGATATTAGGTGAGTATGACCGCCTCATCGCATCAGTTCCCGCTCTTTTTTCGCGAAGGACATTCAAAGAGAGTTTTAAATACCTTTTCTTTTTCACTCTTTCTGCCCTTATAGCAATCATTCTTGTTGCACGCCCTCTTGAAATCCTTATTAATCGTTATCGCGTTGTAATAATGTATCTCTTTCTTGGTGCAGTGTGCGCAAGTATTCCCATGATGCTTAAAAAGGCAAACACAGAGGGCTTTGATCTTCCTGGCCTCCTTTATATCGTAATTGGAATCCTGGTTGTATTTGCAATAGACTTCATTCCTGAGAACATATTCGCCCCGCGCCTGGATGCTAGTATCGCAAGTATCCTGATACAAGTACTTGGCGGCATCCTTGTATCAGCTGGCCTGATACTTCCAGGAATAAGCACGAGCTATCTATTGCTTGTACTAGGGCTTTATGAGCCTGTAATAAGCGCGCTCTCACGCGGAGAAATACTTGCGCTTATTCCGATTTCATCAGGCCTTGTTGCAGGGATTCTTGTTCTTACCAAATGCCTTGAGAGAGCTATGAAGCGCTATCCTAAGATTACTTATATGATAATCCTGGGATTCCTCTTGGGATCAGTAAGGGAAATCTATCCTGGCCTTGCAAAGAGGCATTATCAGATAATTATTTCGATTATTCTCTTCCTTCTTGGCTTTATTCTCGTCTATAAGCTATCCAGAATAGAAGAGGATGCGGAAAATAAGCAAAATTATGTTCATTCTGAAGCTCCGGAGAAGTGAATATGGCAATTATAAAACACCTGGATAAGAGAACAGGAATCACCTATGTCTATGACGCCCATTCCTATTGGGACAAGGATGCAAAGAAGTACAAGAAGAAGAGAACGCTCATTGGCAAGATTGATCCTGAGACTGGAGATATGATCCCTACGGACGGCAGGGGAAAGAACAGTGATGAATCAATGCCCAGGACGCTGAAGGAATGCAGAGA
>CAZHQL010000173.1:0-3510 GCA_964534915.1 uncultured Spirochaetaceae bacterium
TTCCTGCATCGTAATATGGAGCAGCTGCTGCTCCTGAAACGATATAAAGGGAAATAAGTAATGTTAAGAATATTTTCTTCATCGTTAATTCCTTGGGACATTCTATATGAAATTCTGATTATTGGCAAATGCATTGAGAAAAAGAGCTAAATCCTGTAAAAGTTAAAGCATGAAGAGATTAGGATGCAAGATTATCCGGGATAAACTTGAAAGAGAGTTGAAAGCTAAAACGGATTTCTTTATTTCAAAAGGAAATAGAGCGCCCTCCTTAGCTGTGATTCTTGTTGGCACTGATGCTGCAAGCGAGAGCTATGTAAGATCTAAGCAGAATGCATGCTCACGTCTTGGATTTCTGCATTTTGATTATAGATTGGATGAAGAGGTCTCAGAGAATGCCTTGTTAGAGCTTATCAGTGAGCTTAATGAGAGGGATGATGTAGATGGAATCCTTGTGCAGCTTCCCCTGCCTGAGCATATTGATGAGAAGAGAATCATAAACTCAATTAAAGCTGAAAAGGATGTCGATGGCTTTTCCCCATACAATATGGGTCTCTTATGCTCAGGAGGCGAGTGCTTTGTTCCATGCACGCCAAAGGGAGTAATGGAGATCCTGAAGTACTATGAGGTTCCGACAGAGGGAAAGAAAGCAGTTGTAATTGGAAGAAGCAATATTGTTGGAAAGCCGATGGCAATGCTTTTGATGAATAAGGGAGCAGACGCAACTGTCACTGTATGCAACAGTAAAACTCCTTCTTTAGAAGAATATACAGCCTCTGCTGATATCATAATTGTTGCTGCAGGGCATCCAGGGATACTTAAAGCATCAATGTGCAAGGAGGACGCTGTAGTAATCGATGTGGGCGTTAACCGCATTCCAGACAGCACAAAGGAAAAGGGCTACCGCCTTACAGGCGATGTTGACTATGCATCCTTTGAGAGCACTGATGCATCTGTTACTCCGGTTCCCGGAGGAGTAGGGCTTATGACTGTGATGATGCTGATGGAAAACACATATGAAGCGGCCCTGAGGAGAAGTAAGTGAAATATCTTATTGAGACATATGGATGCCAGCTCAATGTGGCAGAAAGCAGTGCAATTGAAACGCTTTTGAAAGGACAGGGCCTTGAAAAGACAGATAAGGCAGAGGATGCCGATGTAGTAATACTCAATACATGCTCAGTGAGAAAGACTGCTGAGAACAGGATCTGGGGGCGCTTAGGATTCTTCAGCGCTGAGAAGAAAAAGAAGAAAGGAAATCTTTTCATTATCGTAACAGGATGCATGGCAGAAAGGCTTAAGGAGGATTTAAAGAAGGAAGCTCCGTTTGTTGATGCTGTCATTGGCACGAACGAAAAGGATGAGATTGCATCCTTCATACTATCAAAAGAGATTTCGAAGAAGGATGAGTACAGCTTTCTCTCATCCTACTATGAAGAAGGATCCTTTTCTTCCTATGTTCCCATAATGAACGGATGCAATAACTTCTGCTCATACTGCATAGTGCCTTATGTGCGCGGTCGTGAAATCAGCAGGAGCGTCTCATCAATTATTGATGAGATAAAGTTCCTTGAGAGCAAGGGCGTTAAGGAGATAACGCTCCTTGGACAGAATGTGAACAGCTATAAATCCCTTTACAATGGAGAGAGCGTAGATTTTCCATCTCTTTTAGAGATTATCTATCCATATTTAGATTCAATAGAGTTCGTGCGCTTTGAATCCCCGCATCCAAAGGATTTCTCAGACCGTCTTATAAAGGTCATAGGCAAGTATGAGAGGATATGCTCACACATTCACCTTCCCATGCAGTCTGGATCAACCAGGATCCTCAAGATGATGAACAGGAAGAACACAAGGGAAGATTTTCTAAAGCTGCTTGAAAGGATGCGCTCTGAGATAAAGGACTTAACGCTCTCAACGGATGTTATGGTAGGCTTTCCTACAGAGACGGAAGAAGAATATGAAGAGACTCTTTCCATGATGGATGCGATGGGATGCACAGAGGCCTTCATGTATTACTATAATCCGCGTGAGGGCACCCCAAGTGCAAAAATGGATGGCCAGATCGATGAGGATGTGAAGATAAGGCGCCTCGAGGCTTTGATTGAAAAACAGCTTGAAAGGGCCAGAAAGATTAAAGAAGCCCGTCTTCCTTTTGACACAAGAGTTCTTGTAAAGGGAAATACGCGTGATGATAAGGAGCGCCTCCTTGGATACAATGAGCATAATGACATGGTCTCCTTTATGCCGAAAGAGCCTCATAAGAAAGGGGATATGGTAAATGTGCGTGTAACAGAATTAAATGGAAACACGTACAGAGGGCAAGAATGTGATGTATGATGAGTTCTTCAAGCTCCTAAAGAACTCCAGGCGCCAGGCAGTCCTGACAGGCGCCGGGATATCAACACTTTCTGGAATCCCTGATTTCAGAAGCTCAGATGGCCTGTATAGCAAGGAATTCGGGCACATGAGAGTTGAGGATATCCTCGATATAGACTTCTTCAAAGCTCATCCTGATGTCTTTTACTCATGGGCAAAGGACAACTGGTACCGCATGGAAACATTTGAGCCTAATATCATACACAGGACGCTGAAGAAGGCAGAGGATATGGGATACATTACAGAGGGAATATTCACGCAGAACATCGACTTCATGCATGAGAGAGCCGGAAGCCGGAAGGTATATCCCCTCCATGGCTCGCTCAAGCGCGGATTCTGCATGAACTGCAACAGCTATCATGAGTATGATGAGATTAAAAAGCTTGTGCATGAGCATACTGTTCCACAGTGTACAACATGTAAAGGTGTAATAAAGCCTGATATCGTATTCTATGGGGAAGGTCTGGATGCAAGCATATTGAGCCGTGCTGAAAGCGCATTTTATAATGCAGACCTTGTCTTAGTGCTTGGCTCTTCTTTGATAGTAAATCCTGCTGCATCGCTTCCTTATATTTCTGCACGGCATAAAAAGGATATTGTTATCGTAAACAGGGATGACACATATCTGGATAGCCACGCAAGGCTAAGATACAGGGATTTAAGGACTTTCTTTGAGGCATTTTCACAATACCTCTCCTTGACGTAATGCGAATATTCTGGCTATATTGAGGCTACCAAGACGGGGGTGTTTTGGTTTCGACTTGCTTTACCAGGTCGAGGACTGCGAGCCAAGAGCTGACTTGTAAAACCGGCACAAAAAAATAACTGCAAAGAAAGAAGACGACGATAACGTCGAATTTGCACTTGCTGCTTAATTAATGCGGCATGGCCTCTCCACACGCGGCTCTGAGGGTGGATGCAGGTCAACACAAAACAGGGCTTTCCCTTCAGGGCTCACTCATCTGAAGGGGAGATAAAGCGGGTGATACCTTCTTTCAACGCTTGTAATGCGGCCAAGGAAGAGGGGAAGAAAGAAGCATTACTACGCTCGTAGATGTTTTCGGATGGACTGTTAGGACGGGAGTTCGAGTCTCCCCACCTCCATGAGGCCAGGGCAATCCTGGCTATTTGTAT
>CAZHQL010000174.1:0-3507 GCA_964534915.1 uncultured Spirochaetaceae bacterium
TTGACATCAGACCCTGCATCAACCAAAGCCTTAATGATCTCAGCATTTTCATTACTGCTAGCGGCATACATAAGCGCTGTCCAGCCATCTTCATCCTTTGCATTAACATCTGCTCCGGCATCAAGCAAGACTTTAATGATATCAGGATTTTCACTACTCCTAGCGGCATACATAAGGGCTGTCCGGCCATATAAATCTCTAACATTGACATAAGCTCCTGCATCAAGCAAGACTTTGATAATGTCAAGACTCTCGTTATACCACCGCCAGGTGGCATACATAAGGGCCGTCGAGTTATTTTTATCCTTTGCATTGACATCTGCCCCTGCATCAACCAAAGCCTTAATTATATCAGCATTTTCATTGCGATTACGCCAAGCAGCAATTATGAGCGCTGTAAAACCGAATCCATCCTCTGCATTGACATAAGCTCCTGCATCAAGCAAAACTTTGATGATTTCAGGATTCTCATTATACTGGGAGGCATATATAAGGGCCGTCGTGTTATTTTTATCCTTTGCATTGACATCTGCCCCTGCATCAACCAGTGCTTTGATGACATCAGGATTAGCATTATAAAGAGCGGCGTACATAAGAGCTGTCCGGCCATATGAATCTCTAACATTGACGTCAATATCTGTAGCGATTAAACGAACAACTTCATCTACATCTTCATTTTTAACCGCAGTAAAGATATCACCCTCATTCGCAGCAAACAGCCCTGTACAAACTAAGCTTATAAGAACCAATAGAAAAACAATGCGCTTCATTCTTCCTCCTTCTCTTTCAGAGCCTTCTTTTTTGCATGTTCCTTATAGGAAAATATAGGGCATGGGGAAGAGGATTACAAGGTAAAAAGGCCATTGCTTTTTTACTTATATGATGCAAGAATTAGCTAATGAAACTTGCAAGACATAAGAGTGGCTACATACTTTTTTTCATCCTGCTCTTTGCATTCTCATTCATAATATCCTTTCAGATAGGGCGCTACCCTATTAACGGAATAGAGTTAATAAAAATACTCCTTTCAAGGGTTTTTGATATCGAACAGAGCTGGACAAGGCAGCAGGAGATTGTAGTATTCAATATAAGGCTTCCGCGCATTGCACTTGCTGCTTTAATCGGGGCATCTCTTTCCCTTTCAGGCCTTCTTCTTCAGCAAGTATTTGTAAACCCGATGGCAAGCCAGGATATTTTAGGAACATCGAGTGCAGCAGCATTCGGTGCATCCCTTGCAATACTTTATGGTGCAAGCTACATAGCAATAAGCATCTCATCATTTCTATTTGGAATACTCTCACTCTTGATAATACTTTTCATCGCAAGTAGGATAAAAAGAAGAAGCCGCTTAACTCTTATCCTGCTTGGAATTATGGTATCATCAATATTTTCATCAGCAACAAGCTTTGTAAAGCTCGTTGCAGACACCGATGAGGCACTTCCCGCGATAACCTACTTCCTAATGGGCTCATTGTCATCATTCAGGTCATCAGACCTCATTTTAGTCCTCTCAGTAACTTTAATTGCTTCGCTTCCATCGCTTCTTCTTTCATGGCGCTTTAACCTTCTTTCCTTAAGTGAGGAGGAAGCTGTGAGCATGGGAGTTAACACTAATGCACTCCGCCTTGTTGCGATATTCTCATCCACGCTTCTTACTGCATCTTCTGTTGCAGCCTCAGGCCAGATCGGATGGGTGGGCCTGGTAATACCCCATTTTACGCGCCTGATTATTGGAAGCGACACAAAGACTACAATTCCATGCTCGATGCTCCTTGGAGCCTCGTATCTTATAATCGTGGATACGCTTGCGCGAAGCTTAACGACATCCGAAATTCCAATAGGAATACTTACATCATTTGTAGGAGCTCCGTTCTTCATCTACTTAATCACAAGGGAGGCAGGCAAGAGTGAAGATTGAAGTAAAAAACCTCAGGTTCTCCTACACAGGCTCAAGAAAGCTCATAGAGAACGCCTCCTTTGTCCTTGAGAGCTCCTCATTCTCAGTTCTTCTTGGCAAGAATGGCGCAGGAAAGAGCACGCTCTTCAGGCTTTTATTAGATATCCTGAGGCCTGGCGGAGGAGAGATCCTTGTGGATGGAAGGAGCGTATCAGAGCTCAGTGCCAGAGAAAAAGCAGAAGTTTTCTCATACATTCCACAGTCATCGCATATTGAGTTCTCGTACACAGTCCTTGAGACTGTGCTGATGGCATCTGCATCAAAGCTTGGCCTCTTTTCTTCCCCATCGCGGCGCGATGTGGAGGAAGCTGAGATGATTCTCTCAAGATTAAAAATCCATGATCTAAAAAACAGGAGGATGGAGAACTTATCGGGCGGTGAGAGGCAGCTTGTGCTTATTGCAAGGGCCCTGATGCAGAAAGCAGGCTTTGTAATACTTGATGAGCCCACAAGCAATTTAGACTATGGCAACCAGATAATGGTCCTTGAGATGATAAAAGCACTGAGCGAGAGCGGTGTTGGAATAATATACAGCACGCATAATCCTGAGCTTGCACTTACTTATTCATCATCAATACTAATCCTTGATGAGAATACGATAAAAAGCTATCCATCTGCAGAGAGCCTAGCAGAGAGCAATGCTCTTGAAAAGCTCTATGGAAACAGGCTCTTCATAACAAAAGTAGATACAGGCGAGAACATGAGGTACATATGCGTTCCAAAATAGCCTGGTGGACTCCAGAGAGGATCATGTTCTACGAAAGGGCAAGCGAGAGAACAGATTTCCATCTCTGCCTCTCAAGGATTATAGAAAGCGAGATAGAGAAAACAGATGGCATAACAGAGCTCGGCGCAGGCCTTGGGCGCGTCACAGAAATCCTTAAGAATGATGGCTATGATATTGTATCCTATGACAGCTCACGCCTGGCTGTAGAAGTGGCAAACAAGAGGTATGGAAGCACTTTGATTACTGAGCGTGATGCATGCTCTGTAAGGGAAACGCGAGACGTCCTCCTTGCTCTCTTCTTCGGCAACATAGAAAGCTCAGAGGACCTTGATTATTTTCTCAGCCTTGCAAGAAAGAAGCTTATTTACATAATAAGCCGCCACAGAGCTAACCCGTATTCAGAGAAAAAGGACAGAAAAGAAAGCATTATTAATATCCTTGAGAAGAAAGGCATCAAGTACAGGGTTAATGACTACACGCTCTCATTTGACCAGCCGCTAAAAGATGATGCTGATGCTGAAGCATTCTTTTTATCTTCATATGGCAACACTAGGATTCCCATTCTCGATAAGGGAGACGATGAGTATCCTCTTATCTTTAAAAATAACAAGGAAATAAGCATGTTCATAATAGAAAAGGAGAGAAAAACATGAAAAGAAAAATTCTAATATTGCTGTTTGTTCTGCTGCTTGCACTGTCTTCTGCATTTGCATCCTTTACTTTCACTGACGACCTTGGAAGAGCGCACACCTTCGATGGCCCGATTGAAAGGATAAGCCCCTCGGGAAACCTTTCCCAGATGATCCTCTACTCTGTTGCACGC
>CAZHQL010000175.1:0-3499 GCA_964534915.1 uncultured Spirochaetaceae bacterium
ATAATGTGGGATATGAGAAGCAACCAGATAACAATGCATGCATCAGAGTTAGACGGCTATCTTACAGAGGATGATAAAGAGAATTTAAGTCTTGTAGAAAGCATGTACTCTGATTATCTGTCAATCTGCAAGAAGATAGATGAAAATGATGATAGAGAAAACTGCTATGCATCTCTGACAGAAATATCAAAAAAAATAGGCTCATCTCTTGAGAGGATAGCAAAAGAAAACAGAAGGATACACGTTTACTCATTCGAGACTCCCGATGAAATGCATGCTGAGTGCTCCCACCTCATTGCAAAGCTCAGAAAGCCGGAGACAGGGCATGAGGAATTCATATACTATACGCAAAGAGCATACGAGCTTCTCTTTTCGCACACGTTTTTAGACCAGTGCCTAATGAAGAAAAGAAGCCTCATCGAGAAGACTCCCGTAAACATACCACATCAGAACTATGCCCTTCACCGCATCCCTGATATCGACAGGATGATTGAGAACTCTGTAATGTGCGTGATGCTGCGTGGGGCCCTCCTTCCATCGATGATCATAAGCAAACAGATTGAGGACTTCTCATCAAGAGGGTACATAACTCCATTTGCACTCTTTAAAATCAAGCGTGATGACAAAAAGAGCGAAAAGGACATGGACTACAATCTGGACTTTGACAAGAGCTATTTTGACCTTAAAAGCCTTGATGGAAAGGATTTGATATTTGCTGACCCGATGAATGCAACAGGGGGAAGCCTTGTCACGATTGTAAAATACTTAAAAAGTGAGGGAATAAGGCCTAGGTCCATCAAGTTCATAAACGTAATTTCAGCACTCAAGGGAGCTTTGAGGATTACAAGGGCAATTGAGGAAGCTGAGGTCTATACGCTATGGATGGATCCGGTTCTCAACGAAAAGGCATACATCCTTCCCGGTCTTGGAGATGCTGGCGACCGCCTTAACGGCAAGGATGATAAGATGCCGCGAAACATCATACAGCTTATTGCTGACTATGGCGCTCAGATAGTAAACCTTTACAGGAATCAGGTGAGAGAAATTGAGAAAACTGTTCTTGCTTAGCATATGCATCGCTCTCATCTCATGCGCATCAGGCGATGAGAAGAACAGCTACCTGGCTATCGCTTCTCAAAGCACAAGCATTGATGAGCGCATCAAGATATATGAAGAAGCGCTTCTTTCATTTCCAGATGACATGAGAGCGTATTACAACCTTGCATACCTTTATCTTTATGAGAAGGACTATGAAGAAGCTGAGAGAGTCCTTAAGGAAGCAATTGACCTCTTTCCAAGGACCTTCCGCTTCTACTCAGCACTTCTGTACCTCTATGAAGAGACTGGACGAAGCGATGATGAGCTGGAGCTGTCCTACAAGATACTCTCCTTCATGTATGCAGATGAGGAGATCCGCAACAGGATAATGAGAATCCTGAGCAGGAACGAAGATGAGAGCGTCTATGATTTTGCACTTGAGACGCTTTACTATCACCCGGAAAATCAGAGAGCAATAAACATACTCTCTCAAAAGTATCCGTTCTTCCTCTCTCGCGCTCTTGTCAACCTCACAGAGGATGACTTGATAAGCTATAGCCTGCCGCTCTCAAATGCTCTTTACTTAGTGCTATTAAATCCTGAAGGCTATAAAACAAGTGTCCTTGAAAGCCTTAACGGAACTTTGCTATCTCAAGCTGAGTAAGCTCATCAACGCGCTCATTCCACTTGATTCCTGCGTGCCCCTTTACCCAGTTCCAGCTGACAGAGAGGCTCGCATCAAGACTCTCAAGCTTAACCCAGTACTCCTTGTTCTTAACTTCAGATTTGCTTGAAGTCTTCCAGCCGTTTTTCTTCCACGCCTTGATCCATGTTGTTATGCCATTCTTGACATACTGGCTGTCAGTGTAGAGAGATGCATCCTTAATGCCGTTCTCCTTGAGAAACGAAAGAGCCTCAATTACTGCAGTAAGCTCCATCTTGTTGTTAGTCGTAAGGATCTCTCCTCCACTCTTCTCTGCAGCAAGGCTCCCGTCCTTCAAAAGCACAAAGCCCCATCCTCCGGGCCCGGGATTTCCCGAGCATCCACCATCTGTATATACTGTGTACATCAGCCTCTTACTCCTGTCTTCTTTATTATATGATAGCCAAACTGTGTCCTCACAGGATTTGATATGCTCCCAGTGCCCATGCGGCGCACTGCATTCTCAAACTCCCTTACCATCGCACCCTCTTTAAACCATCCGAGGTCTCCGCCCTTGCTCTTTGAAGGGCACTTTGAATATGTGCGGGCAAGAGTGGCAAAGTTCTCGCCGCTTCTAATTCTCTTATATATCTCATCAGCAAGGCTCTTGCTGCTGATGAGGATGTGGCTAGCTCTGAATTCCATTTAGTATCATCTCCCTGTAGCTCTTTCTTTCAATAGAGGAGCCAAGATCAAAGTGATCAATAAAAGCATAAATCATATCTTCTGCATCACGCACAGCTTTCTCATCTGAAGAATAGTCTAAAAGCACTTCAAGCTCAAGAAATGCTCCAAGATCATTTACTTCAAAGAGCTCTGCATGAAGGGGCCCTAACTGCCATGAGTATCCTTTCTTATGCTTTCTGAAATACTCGATGAATCCAAGATGCTTGAAAAAAGAAATAGCCTCATCTCTCTGCTTTAAAGTCAGGAAAAGCTCGTATTCAAGATTATCCTCACTCCTCTCAGTAAGGGATGTCTTCTTTGCAGTGATTTCAAGAGTGCCGTTGTTATTCCGGATTCTCAGTGCCTGTACGTTCTCTCCCGGGCGGCGTAAATAGAGGTCATCCTTCTCAACAGATTCCCCCTTTACTCCTGTATAGCTTTCGATAGCCTCTTTAAGCGCCATGGACGCATGTGCCTTTACTTCAATTTCCTTCACTTCTATTTCCACGGGAAAATCATATTCTTAAGCGTTCTCGGCCCGATCTTCTCCCTCTCCTCATAAAGTATTTCATCCCATGGGATGTTCTTTCTCTCTGCATCCTTATTCTCATCAAGATAGTCATACTTGAGCATCAGGAGCTTTATTGCATCCTGCCTTGCAAGAGCCATTCCGGCAACGCCCGGAATGAGGCCGAATGTTAAAGCAGAAAGAACAAGGCAGATTGCACTGTAGATGAAGAAGAAGATTGAGAATCCTATGTTATCCAAAAGGATTATGAAGCACTTCTTAAGGCTCTTGAAGGGCCTGTCCGCAGGAAGGCGCGACATAAGAGGAAAATAATAAGGAAGTGCAAGCAAGAAGACTATCTCGAACCAGAACAGAAGCACGGAAATAAGAAGAGAAAGAAGCGAAGATCCTCCTGAGTAGAAAGGCATTACGAACAGAAGCATGATCAGCTGGAACATGATGATTCCAAAATAAAGCAGGCTGTGCCTTATATTCCTTGCTATTCCTTCCTTGAATGCTGAAAAAGTTGAGCTCTGGTAGTTGGACCACTCATAGGCAGCGTTAGCAAGTCCTCCAGTTAAAAC
>CAZHQL010000176.1:0-3409 GCA_964534915.1 uncultured Spirochaetaceae bacterium
AGTGATGATCTTGATCTGACTGTTGAAGAGATATGGAAATATGGGAAAACAGTGGGAAAGGTTGCTGTTGAACCAAGATACGAGATTGCATATGCAATTTCTTCTGAAAGGGAGAAGGCCGGTCTAAGTCAGAAACAGCTTTCCCTTCTTTCAGGCATCACGCAATGCGACATCTCAAGGATTGAAGGCGCAGTTGCAAACCCTACACTTGAAACTCTGAGCAGAATCTGCAGTGCGCTTGGCCTGAAATTGAGTATAACAAAGACAAGTGCCTGAGGGCTGAACAGGGCAGGGTTGTATAACTTTGTTCTATCACTGAATGATATGAATTGAAAGCCCGGCATTCTGAAAAAGATTTTCAGTTTTGATTTAAAAAAGATTTCCGGTGTGGTAAAATCAAACGAAGTAAAAGTGAGGAGAAAAAGATGGCAAAAAAGCTAATAATTCTTTTATCGGTTTTGTGTCTTGTTTCTGGAATCTGCTTTGCAAATGGTTCATCAGAAACAGGTTCGTTAACTGTGGCAGATGCAATTGCAAATGCTCAGAATATGACTTTAGCAGAGCTTGAGGCAGCGGCTCAGGCTGAGTTCGAGGCCGCAGGGGTTCTCTTTACGGCAAAGGGCCCTACATCCGGCTTTAAGAAGGTCCTCTCTGCATTCCAGGAGAAATATCCATGGTTCCAGTACAATGAGTTCAGCTCATCAAAGGACCAGGCCCTTTACACGGAACTCGTAACAGGCATAGGGCAGGGACAGTATGTTGCTGATATCTCAATGGTTCAGGACGGCTCATCCCTTCAGTCCATGATCATCGATACAGGTTACATGCTCAATTATGTTCCTACCACTGTCGAGCTTGCAGAAGCAGATAAGAATCCTCTTGCAGCTCTCTATGTGAATAAGAACTTCTTCTGGAACAAGACGAATCCTGAGTATGGCGAGGATTATCTTCAGAACGTCTGGCAGCTTACAGGAGCTGACGGAGTTTCCCTGAGCGGAATTCATCAGCTGTCATTCCAGAATCCTGCAACTGAGAACGTTAACATGAACTTCCTCATCATGCTTACAAGCGATGAGGCATGCCAGATGCTTGCAGAGGCATATGAGTCATATTTTGGTGTGCCGTATGCTGCAAATGACGGCTATGAGAGTATCGGATACAAGTTCCTTACAGAGTTTCTTAAGAATGTCACGACATGGCACAGCTCCGATACCACAGCTGTAAAGAACATGACAACCATGACAACTGGTCAGGTAGTCTATGGACCGCTTAATAAGGTAAAGGATTATCCTACGACCAATGATTACCATAATGATCTTGCAATATCGGGATGGAACGTGCCGATGGAAGGCTTCAAGTCATACCTTTACAAGATGTGGATCATGATTCCATCAACAGCAAGACTTCCTTATACTTCATGCCTTCTCATTGAGTTCTTCTGCTCTCCAGAGGGCTTTACAAGCGGATGGGATTCAGAAGGCTATTATTCTGTGAACCCGCTGACACCTCCTGTAGAAGGCGATCATACTCTCATTGAATGGCAGGATGGCAGCATCATCGAGGATATTGAATACATCAATTCTGTATACAGGGAAGCAAGTACATATATCAGAAGCCTTGTTACAGGTTGATATCTGATTCGGATGAACATCAGGGAGGGGGAGTTTCTTCTCCTCCCTAGTTGTTTGGAGGGCTGTGATGGCAAATAAAAAGACAATACGGGTTATCAACAATGTACGGAGCTATCTGTCAAAGCCTGCAAATGTCATTACGATAATCTTCTTCGTCATACTTTTCTTAACAGTATGTCTTCCATTAGTGACTCTTCTGAGGGATTCAGTAGTCGTTCATCCCGGGGAAATCAGGGACATAGGCAAGCCCACGGGCTCGTATACCCTCTACCACTGGAGTACTCTTTTATTCGAGAAGCTTTATAACTATTCCCGTCTCACATTCTGGCGTCCGCTTCTCAATTCCGTAATGATGGCTGTTGTATCATGCGTTGTGGCTGTCGGTTTTGGCGGTACGGTTGCATGGTTCATAACCAGGTCGGATATTCCAGGGAAGAAATTCCTTTCAACCATTTTCGTATTCCCATACATAATGCCGAGCTGGTCAATTGCCATGTTCTGGGAGAATTTCTTCAAGAACAGCAAGATTGTTGCCTGCTACAATCAGGTGGGAATGCTTGAAAGCTTCACTGGAATCTGCGTACCGGAATGGGTACTCTATGGTTTCTTTCCCTGTGCAATGTGTCTTGGCATCGACTATGCGCCATTTGCGTATCTCCTGATTGGTGGAATCCTGAGGAACATGGATGCAAATCTTGAGGAGGCGGCAACCGTGCTGAAGGCATCAAGGTTCAAGATCATAAGAAAGATTACCCTTCCGATTGTAATGCCTGCGCTGATTTCAACCATACTTCTCGTTTTCTCAAGCAGCATCTCAAGCTATACTGTTCCCTCGTTTTTAAATAAGAACGGATCGTTCCCGACAATCTCAACTACAATGCGCTCGCTTTTCAATACGGCATCAATGCAGGGGCAGGGATTCGTCATTGCCATTATCCTTCTTATCTTCTCAGTCTTCATTCTCTCCATGAACAATTACTTCACAGGAAAGAGAAAGTCATTTACTACAGTGAGCGGAAAGTCTGGACAGGTCTCTCTTGTAAAGCTCGGAAAAGCCAGGATGCCCATTACTGTAGTCATAATGGTGCTCTCCGTTTTCTTTGCGATAGTTCCCCTTGTGTCCTTCGCACTTGAGAGCCTTTTAGAGGTTCCGGGAGATTTCTCTACAATCTCCCTCTATTACTGGCTTACAACCGACACGCTTGAGGACAGGGTTTTCGGATCTTCTGTCGGAATACTGAAGAACCCGACGATATGGTCTGCGCTCATCAACAGCATCGCCCTTTCAATAGCTGTTGCCCTGATCTCCGGCTCATTCGGTATCCTCGTCGGATATGCAGCAGCAAGAAAGAGGGGCTCAAGACTTGCAAGGTGGGTCTCTAACATGGCATTCTTCCCATACCTCATTCCAGCAATGAGCTTTGGTGCAATCTACCTTTCAGTTGCGTATACGAACACGTTCTCATTCCTAAGGGGCACCATTTTCCTTCTGATTGTGGTTGGCGGAATAAAATTCCTTCCATTTGCTTCAAAGAGCGGAGCGAATTCAATGATGCAGCTTTCAGCAGAGATTGAGGAAGCAGCGCTCATAATGGGAGTGCCATGGTGGAAGAGAATGCTTAAGGTTCTTTTCCCGATACAGAAGGCAAGCTTCATATCAGGATACCTTCTTCCGTTCATATCCTGCATGAGAGAGCTTTCACTCTTTGTTCTCCTTGCAGCTCCGGGGTCAATCATAACTGTTGTCCTTCAGAACTTCGAGGTCAACGGGCTTACGC
>CAZHQL010000177.1:0-3263 GCA_964534915.1 uncultured Spirochaetaceae bacterium
TGCCCCGCTTCTTACAGACACAAGCAAAGGACTTTTCTTATCTCCAAGCTTTGCTCCCATAAGCTCTTCAAGCTTTTTAAGGTTGCTGAGCACTTCATCCTTCATTCCCTCCGGATAGCCGCCGGACTTATCAAAAAAAGCACAGGCTTCAGTTGTGATTGTAAAGCCTGGAGGAACCGGCAGTCCGATACTCGTCATATCTGCTAAATTCGCACCCTTTCCACCAAGGAGGCCCTTCATATCTGCAGTGCCTTCAGCAGATCCGCCTCCAAAAAAATAAACATACTTCTTTTTTTCCTGTTTTGCCATTTTTAAACCTCTAAACATAAGCATTAAAAACTTAACATCAATAAATAGTCAATACAGCTGAATTATTTTTCTAAGTACTTATTCTGTAAGCACATTGAAACGAATTAAATTGAAATGTCATTTCATTTTTTCGCGCAATAAATACAGGGCAGAAGACACATCTTCCGCCCCTCCTGTTTAACATGCAATTGTATAGCACTCAAGCGCGCGGCCCTTTGAGTTCTCCCTCAATCTCTCCAGGGACCTTTTCTCAATCTGCCTGATCCTTTCCTTGGTAAGTCCGAACTCAAGGCCGATCTCCTTAAGGCTCATCGGCTTATTGCCATCAAGGCCATAGCGCATTACGAGAATCTGCCTTTCCTTCTCGCTTAGGGTATCAAGGAGAGAAGAGACCTCACTCTTAAGAGAAGCACTGAGCACTTCATCCTCAGGGCCCATCGAAGGATCCTCGATGAACTCTGAGTACGTGGAAGATGAGTCATCATCACTCTTTATTGCAGAATCAAGGTTCACCATGTCCTGGCTGATTGAGATCAGGTCAAGGATTAATGATTTTTCAAGCCCGGTTTTTTCACTTATGAGGGATATATCATATGGATCTTCTGTGCTTTCATGCATGATCTCGTTCTGTGCCTTCTGTATCTGCATGAGCTCATTGGCCCTGTTCAGAGGAAGGCGCACAGATCGTGCTTTCTCGCTTAAGGCCTTCATTATTGACTGCCTGATCCACCATACAGCATAGGAAATGAAATGGTAGCCCTTCTCCGGGTCGAACTTCTCAAGGGCAGTGATAAGTCCGATGTTACCCTCGTCAATCAGGTCTGAAAGAGGCATTCCCTGTCCCCTGTACTTCTTCGCAACGGATACTACAAAGCGGAGGTTTGCATTTATTATCCTATCAAAAGCCTTCTTGTCTCCCTTCTTGGCCTTGAGTGCAAGCTCATACTCTTCTTCATAGCTGAGCATGGGAATCATGTTGATCTCTTCAAGATAGATTGAGAGGATCTCGTTATCAGAATCAAGGAAAGATGCTTTTGATGTTTCTTTTGCCATAAGGTTATCTCCTATATGAAAAAAGATAGCAATTTGCATGCCAACTTTGGTTTTTATATCCTATTTCCTTGAATTAAAAGTATTTAATCATGGTCATTAAATTTGCAGATTTAATATAAAAAGGGTCATTTTGCCACAATAAATATTTTCCGGGGTTAAAATGAGCTATTTTGACACACTGAGGGGAAAATCAAAGTCCTCTGTGTCAATTTGAACCGGAAAGACAATCTTGATGGCCATCAGAAGACGGAATTTCCCGCTCTCTGTCTTTATGAAGGGATTTTCCCTGACCTCTTCTAAAAACTCTTCATACGATGAGAAGATCAGGTCCCTTATCATATCGGCCTCAGGAAGTGAAAGATAGAGGCTCCTCTTGCTTTTAAGGTACTTGCAGAGCTGTGTGCGGAAAAAGAGCGAGAAAGTCTTTTCACTCTCTTCAATCTGATCTGTAAGGATGTCGCAATAAAGGTCGAAGGCCTCAAGTATTTTTCCTTCCCTCATAAGGCTTAGTGCCTTTTCAAACATCCTCTTCGTCTCATCTGCATTCATTCGGATCATCCTTTACAAAGAAATATAACAATAATTTTCAAAAAGTTAAGATTCATCATGAGTATTTTTCCCTGAGCCTTGCCACTTTCTCAAACCTTATTTATATTACTTATTGAAATTGATATCTCGAGGTGATTAGAAAATGACTATCATTCCACTTGGTGAAAGAGTTCTGCTTAAGGCAGAGAAAACAGAAGAGAAGACTGCTGGAGGAATCTTCATTCCACAGGCAGCCCAGGAAAAGACTCAGATTGCAACAGTTGTGGCAATTGGAGATAGCGAAGAGATCAAGGTAAAGGTTAACGACAGGGTCCTTCATGACAAATATGCCGGAACTGAGATCAAGGATGGGGATACAGAGTACCTTATCGTAAACGCTCAGGACATCCTGGCAGTCATCAAATAAAGACTTCAGCTGTTCATTGATTCATCAGGACGGAAGACCCGTCCTGTTTTTTATTAATAGAGGAAGCTCTCAATCTTGTCGCAAATACTTTCCATGGTGCAGTCTGAGGGATAGTAGCACTCAGGAATGCTCTCGATGAAGAATCTTCTGTAGGAGCTCTGTGCCAGGCGGCTGTCAAGCACCAGTACAATTCCCCTGTCGCTCTCTCCCCTTATAAGGCGCCCGACTCCCTGCTTGAACTTTATTACAGCATCAGGGAGAGTAATATCGAGAAAGCTGGATCTATTCTCTTTTTCAAGAAGAATTTCGCGCGCTTTATTCATCGGGCTTGATGGCGGCGAGAATGGAAGCTTTACAATTATTAAAAGCCTGAGTGTCTCGCCAGGTGCATCTATTCCTTCCCAGAAAGAGGAAGTTGCAAAGAGCGATGAGTCCCTCTCTTTCTTGAATTTCTCTAAAAGCTTCTTCCTGTTCTCATCTCCCTGCACAAGGATCTTCATATCAGGAAGCATGCTCTTTACTTCCTCTGAGACTCCAGAGAGCATGGCATAGCTTGTAAAGAGTACAAGCGCACCCCCATCCGTAATTGAAATGGCATCCCTGATGGCCTCTGCTGCGTACTTGTAATATGCATTATCATCACTCTTTTTATATGGCATGCCGTCCGAAGGTATAAGGAGCATTAAATTCCTCTTGAAGTCAAAGGGAGAGTCATAGCGCCTTGAGATTACATTCATGCCATCAAGAGAGAGGCGCGAGATAAAATGACCAAAGCCTGATCCGACTGTAAGGGTTGCAGAGGAAAAGATGATGCTCTTGATCTTTGTGTAGAATGTATCCTTCAAGCGCTTTCCAACTTCCATCGGGGAAATTATCATGCTGTAGCGCCCGATTATCTCTCTTTTAAAATACGGAACATTCTCGCTATAGTCATAAAATGAGAAAA
>CAZHQL010000178.1:0-3255 GCA_964534915.1 uncultured Spirochaetaceae bacterium
AGGTCTGATCCAGCATGTCCTTTATTCGCTTGACAATTGCGGTCTCATCATCAAAAGTGAGCAATTTGTCTCTATAGTATTCATACTGGGCGCGACGTGCTGTAAGCTCCGCTGTAAGCTCCGCTGTAAGCTCTGTGAAGCTATCAAGAATGCGTACAATTTTATCTTGGATAATAATAGGAGGAACAGGAATACAAAACTTCTCTATGCTACTAATATGTACATGAGGAACACCCCCCCCCTTCTTTGTTGCATATATTTGATGTTGCATATTTGTTAGGCAGTAATATAAATACTTTGTCCTCACACCCTTTTTCCCTTTGATAGAAAAAGCATCGCAAACAAATATAGGTTTATTCCAATATTGGACATATCCTGCACCTGCTCCACTACCAGCGACCGTAATAGAATCTCCATCCATATTGGATATGTTGCAATAATATGCAGGTTCTCTTCCGCCAGAAATTACAGGTATCTCTCCTTTTGTAATCTGTTTTTTTGTTATAACAGAACCTCTTTCCATTACCGATACATCTCTTAATTTTTTATACTCCACCCCATCAGGACAGTACTGCTTTATCAGATCATCAAGTTTGCTCATTATCACCATTCTCCTTTTTCTGGACAGCCTTAACTTCAAGCAACATTCTGTCGAAATCACTCTGATATAGCCTATCCTGGATGATCCTGTACTTTTCAAACTCGCTCAGGGCATGTGCCTTGGCAATTTCAGCAGATATCTTCCCATTATCCTTGAGTACATCCTTATCCCATAGTGTGAGGAAGCTGTTGAGCCGTTTTTCCCAGTCTTCCATCGTCATCGGGATGTGACGCTCTGCCATATCCTCGGCGAAATCAAGGTAAGAAGAAACGATCCTCTCAAGTTTTCTACGTTCATCCTCAGTAAGATAGTTTTTTGCAATTACCACATCGTAACTGTGGATTTTTCCCTTTGGTGAGCCTTCCCAGCTTGAGAGACCCATATGTTCCTTTTCCGCATCTGCCCTGTTATAGATGACCTCAGCTGCAGTCTGGCCGTGAACACTGTAATGAAGCTTGTTCTGAACAGCTGCAAAGAAACGATGAGTAGCTTTTGCAGATGGATCATAATCGACCGCAGTGGCATAGATATCAGTCACTTTCTGATAGAACTTTCTTTCAGAAAGCCGTATCTCCCTGACTTTTTCAACGAGTTTTTCAAAATACTCTTTTGTAAGCCTTGAGCCACCATTCTTCAGCCTCTCATCATCCATAACCCATCCTTTGATGGTGAATTCCTTCACAATTATGTTGGCCCACTTTCTGAACTGGACAGCCCGCTCATTGTTGACCTTGAAACCTACAGCAATGATCATCTGCAGATTGTAATGGATGACATCCCTCGATACCTGTCTGTTTCCTTCCGTTTGAACTATTCGGAATTTCCTAATAGTTGCCTCCTGCGAAAGCTCACAGTCATCGTAGATTTTCCTGATATGCTCATTAATGGTAGACACTTCAACATCATAGAGAGTTGCCATCATCTTCTGTGTGAGCCAGATGTTCTCATCCTCATAGCGCACCTCGATACTTTCATTTGAGTCACCTGTGGCCGCAACATATGTGAGATATTCTGCGGCTGAAGAATGGACTATGGATGTTTCTTTTTTCTTTGCACTCATCCTTCTATCTCCGCTATGATCCTATCGATCTCATCTCTCAGCACTTGCTCTCTGGCAACTATCTCTTTGATTTCCGCATTGAGCTTGGCAATATCTATGACTTCTCTCTTGTCTTCCTTCTCAACATAGGTACTGACAGATAGATTGAAATCATTCTCCTGAATCTCGGAATATTGAACAGAGCGGGAGAAATACTCGACGTCCGCCCTCGAAGCGAACTCTCCTACAATCTTCTCAATGTTCTCAGGCGTGAGCTTGTTATTGTTTGTAACTTTCTCAAACTCATTTGAAGCATCAATGAAAAGAACAGAGTTATCGGTTTTGGATTTCCTGAGAACCATGATGCATGTAGCGATTGAAGTGCCAAAAAAGAGATTGTCAGGAAGCTGGATTACGCAATCGACATAGTTGTTGTCAATAAGGTACTTCCTGATTTTCTTCTCTGCCCCACCCCTATACATGATGCCGGGAAAGCAGACAATCGCTGCTGTTCCATTGGTAGCAAGCCATGCAAGAGAGTGCATGATGAAGGCAAGATCGGCCTTTGATTTAGGGGCGAGGACTCCAGCAGGGCTGAATCTCTCATCGTTGATGAGGATAGGATCATCATCGCCTTTCCATTTGATACTGTATGGTGGATTTGAGACTATGACTTCAAAAGGTTCATCATCCCAATGCTGAGGATCAAGCAGGGTATCACCATAGGCGATATCAAACTTATCGTAGTCGATATCATGAAGGAACATGTTGATCCTGCAAAGGTTGAATGTCGTAGGATTGATTTCCTGCCCGAAAAAACCATTTCTGACGTGATCCTTGCCAAGAATCTTTGCAGATTTCAAAAGGAGGGATCCAGAGCCGCAGGCTGGATCATATACTTTATTCACTTCTTTCTTGCCGATAACAGCAATTCTTGTCAGTAGCTCTGATACTTCCTGCGGAGTGAAGAACTCGCCTCCGCTCTTGCCTGCATTTGAGGCATACATGCTCATCAGGAACTCATATGCATCACCAAAAGTATCGATGTTGTGATTTCTGTAATCTCCAAGTTCTATATCAGAGACACCATTCAGCAGTTTGACTATTTTCGCATTTCTCTCTGCAACCGTCTTGCCAAGCTTGTTGCTATTTACATCGACATCCTCGAAGAGTCCTGAGAAATTCTTTTCGCTTTCACTGCCTTTTGCAGACTCTTCTATGTGTTTCAGAATCCCTTCCAGCGTAACATTTAGGTTCTCATCATCCTTGGCCCTTTTCTTCAGATTGCAGAAAAGTTCAGAAGGAAGAATGAAAAACCCTTTTGTCTTGACCAGATCTTCCCTGGCAGTCTCTGCCATTTCATCAGATATTTCTGCATAGCTGAAATCTGTATTACCAGCCCTGTGTTCACCTTCATCTATGTAAGCAGCAAGATTTTCTGAGATGTAGCGATAGAACATCATGCCAAGCACATATGCTTTGAAGTCCCATCCGTCCACACTTCCTCTGAGTTCATCAGCAATAGCCCAGATCGCACGATGAAGCTCTTCCCTTTCCTGATTATTTACTGCCATGAGCATCTCCGTTTTCTTGTTTCCGGTTTCAATGAAATATC
>CAZHQL010000179.1:0-1786 GCA_964534915.1 uncultured Spirochaetaceae bacterium
ACCTACGCGGTCAAGTGTCTCAAATAAATCGTCAAGATATGAGAGGTCACAATTACGCTTTACCCATTCAAAGTTAAATGAAGCCTGCTCGGTCAAAATCTCCAGAGAGATAAGAGTTTTTGCTTTTTAGCCGCCTTTTAATACCCTCTCACTTATCTTTTTCACCGGAACGAGGGCCATTGGTATATATCTGTAGGCCTTTCCTTCACTGTCAAAGAGAACCTCAATCGGATAGCCGATACAGACTTCTCCATCCTTGTTTTTTCTCAGCCTGTTGAGAATCGAGTACTGTGATGCATAAATCTCTACATCGATTGTGTTATGGCCATCGGCATCCAGTGGTTTCTGTGCCCAGGATGGCGGCAAGCTCTCTGGAATGATGAACTGCAGTCCATTCTTTTCAACATCCAGACGATACTCCTTTCTGTCTTCCACCTTAACGCATTCGATATAATAGGAAAGAAGGGCCCGGAAATCCTTCCACTCGGCTTCCGAGGAAATAACAGTTTCAGCAGTATTATCATAGGGATGCAAAAGTTCCTGAGGAAAATATCGAAGACCTTTTCCTGTTACTGTAATCTGACTGCTGGAATTGAAGTTAACAAGGCCGTCATGCCTCATAGTCCTCAGGATTTCTGCGGCCTCTCCAGGACAGACTTCATCAATTCTCCTCAGCAGATCCCCATACTCGTAGCACTTTGCTCGACCTGAGGAAGAAACTTCCCAGACTTTAAATACTGCAAGAAGATCCTTTTCCCTGGTTTTCATCTTTACATGTCCTTATCCATGTCTGCTATAGGGATATCAAGATTGCCCTTGCCATTGAGATAACGATTCAAAATATCTCCCCATGGAGAGACGGCAATTTTCGCAGGCCTCTCAAGAAAATGAAGGACAGTATCATACAGGTTAATGACCTGGCGGAACTCAGGCTCCCAATAATCTACCAGAAGTATGCTCCGTCTCTCCATAACTGCTACAAGGTCCTCCTTTTTGCCACTGGAAAGCAGATTCAAAAGCAGGTAGTAACAGCCGTTGACAGTTACCTCATCGTCCTCATCCGGACGGCAGAATTCATTATAGCTCCTCCTGACTTTAAGAAGAAAAACGAGAACTCTGCAAATATTCTGCTTAATCTGATTAGAGCGCAGATTTGCAAAGTAGGATGCGATCAGATGGTAAAGACACCTGTAAACATAAGGCAATACCTCACTCAAACTGTCCGCCACACTGGGATTTGCCATCAGTACCTGATAAGCAGCCCTGTACCAGTTATTAGCATTTTTAACTGAGCCGTCATCATTGGAATCTTCCATAAGCTTGCAAAAGAAGACTTTCATGAAGAGCATTGCATCATCTCTGGTCTGGAACATATTGGCATAATATGAGGCTTCAGCAGCCTGTATGGTGAAATTATTTTTATAGACCATCATAGTCTTCAGCTTGCGCCTCTCGTAATCCTGCAGTGAGGAAAGCTCATTCGGGTGGTAGGTCCATGCCGCTACCCTGATAAGCTGCAAGAAATCATCCCATACCAGCTTGCCTGAAATACTGTTCAGTTTCTTCAGGAAATTGAGATAAAGCTCTCTGTCCGAATCCGATCCGGGAAGCCCTGAATGAGTTGTTGTCGGAACCCCGAAAATATTCTCCTTTTCAAAGCGGCTGATGTCCCTGGCATACCTGTTCGGCCATTCGGGCTTGTTGAATTCCATATATTGCAAACTTGATCCCTGAGGCATGTTGGTAAACTCCCTGATTCGATGTCTCAGATAAAAATCAATAGCTT
>CAZHQL010000179.1:1796-3217 GCA_964534915.1 uncultured Spirochaetaceae bacterium
TAGCTTCCCCTTTGGCCTTTGTATACGGGATATCAGGCGGGAATGAACGCTCCATATGCTCCTCAAGATAGGCAACCGTTACGATATGGCCATCCTTCCTGGCCGCTTCCATCTTCTCCCAGTCAAGATAAACAGTCGGGAAAATCTTGCTGTAGCGTGACTCTTTTGCCCTGATCTCCACACTCGCCCTTCCCTGACCTGCTGTCAGCGACGAATTAAGCACCAGCTCAAGCTGTTTGCCATGCAGCTCGGCTTCCAGCTCTTCAGGGATAGTGATTTCCTGTACAAGACTTTTAAGACTGCCATTTCTGGTAGGCTCTCCCAGCCTGATATAAAACTCAACCGTATTGTTGTCAGGCAGGAATACCCCGTCGATTGATTTTCCTTCAATCTTCAGACCGCTCTTCAGCCGCCTTGACCCTTCGATAAGAGGCTTGAATCTTATCTCCTCACTCTTGGTTGTAATTACTAAACTGAGGGCTTCACACTCATCATAGTAGGCTACAATGTGATTTTCCATGCAGTTTGCAAAACATGCTGCCCCATGGGATATGGATTCTCCTGCTCTGTCAAAAACAACATTATTGCAATTCTCTCTGATACTGTCCTGAATGTGTTTTTTCAGCTCGCCTATAACAATTACAGCCCTGCAGTCTCTGAAGTCCTCTGTAACGTTTCTAAGTGCAATTGCCGGGTCTTCTGCATCATCATCCTCTTTCGTAGCCGGTATCAGAAAACCATCTTTGCTTATGGAAAAAGGAAACCACATCCTGAATGATCTTGCAGGCAAAACTCTGTTATAAGGATAATTCTCGATTTTTATGGTGCCTCTGGAGGAATTATAGAAAAGACGGTGGGCCGGTATGAGCCTGTCGTCACACTCATCCATCCAGAGGAATGAAACAGTGGCTCCTGTATTCTCACAATCTACTACTGCAATCTTATCGTCCTTTTCAAGGCGTAAAAACTCAAGGTTGGAGGCATTTCCAAGAAAGGCAGCAACGGATCGCCACAGAAGGGTACAGTTTTTGCCAAAGCCAGTGCGGAACTGGCGAAGCAAAACATCCTGCGCATCAACAGAAAGCCTGTCCGGAACTGTAACAACAAGGCAATCAGAGTCAGCAATGTCTGCTCTGTCTATATAGCGTCCGGCAGCAGAAAGCCAGGAGCCCAGAAGTCTCTCACACTCGCGAGAACGATCATTTTCATGAAGCGTTGCAAGCATACGGTTAAGCGAGAAAACCTGGCTTGAATTAAATACGGGCATTCCTGAAGGCGACCATTCAAGAAGATCGTCAATGATTATTCTCTCTTCATCAAGCAGATATGGACGTTTGTTTTCCTCAGCTTTCGCCTTGAGCATAAGAGGTGGCAGCTTTGTTCCTCTTTTGAAGGAAGCATCGCTTCTCCCCTTCTCCTCA
>CAZHQL010000180.1:0-3195 GCA_964534915.1 uncultured Spirochaetaceae bacterium
TTTCTGGTTGCATGGACTTTTTCTGTTATAGGTCCTTTTTCAAATCAGAAAGCTTCAGCTTGTATAAGAACAGCTTCTCAGACGAATCTCGCACCGAGACATCAAAGATTCCAGCAAGCTTCATTGTCGTTGCTGATCCTCCTCCCTCCATTTTCCATATCGCAAATAGCCTGCTGGATACTCCTAAAGCTCTTTCTGCATTATTTGACAATAGACCATAGCCCAAAGAGAAGAGTTTCCTTATAATCGAGTCTATGACAGTTGTATGTTTAGATTTGGAAGGGGTCTTAGTGCCCGAGATCTGGATCAGCTTTGCTGAGAAAACAGGACTTGATGAGCTGAAGAGGACTACGCGTGATGAGCCTGATTACCATAAGCTCATGGCCTACAGGATAGATATCCTGAAGCGTGAGGGCCTTACGCTCAGCGATATCCAGGACACTATAGGAAGGATTGCTCCCCTTGAAGGGGCCAAGGAATTTCTGGATGAGCTCAGAAGCCTTACCCAGGTAATAATACTTTCTGACACATTTGAAGAGTTTGCAAAGCCCCTTATGAGGCAGCTCTCATACCCCACGATATTCTCTAACAGCCTCTCTGTTGAAAACGATGTGATAGAAGACATCGTAATGCGCCAGGAGAGAGGGAAGATGAAAGCTGTAAAGGCTCTTAAATCGATAGGATTTAAAACATTTGCAGCAGGGGACAGCTACAATGATTTGGAGATGATCAGGGAAGCTGACAGCGGATGCCTCTTCCGCGCCCCCGAGAGGATTATCTCAGAAAACCCTGACTTAAGGCTCTTTAATGCTTACGATGAGTTTTTGAGCTACATAAAGGAAAACCTGGCGTGAAGAGAAGCACGAAGCTTGCTGCATCAATTGCTTTTCTTATCATTTTCATGAGCATAGGGTATTTCCTGCTTTTCCTGGCATACTCAGGCCCTGTCTGGATTGTTTTCATCGTCTTTGCAGCATATATCTTTGTTCTCTATTTTCTCATCCTGACTGCATCAAGGCTTTTCAGGGCACTTAGAGAAAAAGATGAGTGAGTGGCTTGACCGTGAGTAAAAGCTAGTGTATTTTACTTCAAGTAGAAATTCGCCTAAAGGGGGCTAATAGAATATGGATGCTTTTACTCAGGAAATGCAGGACAGGCTGCTGAAGGAGAGGGAAGAGCTGTTAAGGAAACTCAATTCTGAAAAGGATAATTTCCGCGAGGAAGCCCAGCTCTCATCTGGAAGGGATTCAAGCGATCTTGCAAGCGATGATGCTTCTTACAGGAAGATGGAGGCACTCAATGCCATGGATGCCAAGCGCCTCAGAGCAATTGAAGGGGCCCTTAAGAGAATCAGTGACGGAAAGTATGGAATCTGCCTGCAGTGCGGAAAGAAGATTCCCGAAGGCCGCCTGAGCGCAATGCCGTCAGCAGTGCTCTGTATCGACTGCAAGACAGAGAATGAGAAACTTGGAATGACTCACTAAGAAAGGCCGTAAAAGGCCTTTTCTGCTTTTATTGTTGTCTCTTTTCCGTGCCCGGGAAGTATCCTTACATCATCAGGGATAATCTCAAGAATATTCCGGATAGATAAAAAGAGCTTTTCCTCACTTGACTTTGGAAAATCAGTTCTTCCGAAGGAGGATTTAAATATCGTGTCCCCTGTAAAGAGGATTCTTTCTTTCTCACTATAAAGCGAGACAGAGCCCTCCGTGTGCCCGGGGCTCTTTATTACTTTCATGCCTAGGATTTCATCTTCATAGTAATTGTACTCTTCTGGAAGGCTATCAAGGAGTTTAAGAATGCTCTCTGCATAAAAAGAGGGAAGGATGGAGCCTATTATTTCTCTGTTGCCTTCTCCCTTTTTCTGAACTAAATAGCTGTCCTCTTTTGCTATGTAGACTTTTGCCTCTGGAAATTCATCAAGAAGTGCCCTTAATCCCATTACATGGTCAAAGTGGCCATGTGTTAAAAGGATTGCATTAAGAGCAAGGCCCTTTTCCTTTATGGCGCGGATTAGAACTTCATTCTGATGCGGTGCATCTATCAAGAGCGCATCCTTTCCCTCTGTGCAGAGGTATGAGTTGGTTCCCATGTTGCTGAGGGAAAAAGAGAGTACTTCCATGCTTATCTGTTTGAGTAGTTGATCTGACAGACCCTTCCGTTGATTTCCTTTCCGTTAAGAGTCTCAATTGCCCTGTTGCAGTTTTCCTCGCTCATTGTTATGAATGAGTACTTTTCGTGGATGCGGAGGCTGTAGATATCACTGCGGTCAATGCCGAGCTCAGTCTGCAGAAGCTGCGAAAGGTTCTTGGCATACAGGTGCTTCATCTTTCCAACATTCAGATAAAGCGTCCTTGCACCTTCCGGAAGGACTTTCTCTTCCTTTTTTGCATCCCTTTCCTTTCTTTCTTTTTTCTCGCACCTTGTGCTGCTATAGAGCTCTCTGAGGATGAAAGCGGAAAAAGCGCTCCGCATAAAAAACGGGACGTTTTTCTTAATGAGTTTCTTTATTCTCTCAAGCTCTTCAGGCTTTACTGAAGAGTCATTGTTTATTCTATTTACAATCTCCTGAATCCTGACTTCTAATTCTCCTGCCTTAAGCTCATTAGCTTCTTTATCCATAAGAATTAATCAAATACTCCTGTAATAAATGAATTTGCTGAATGTGTTTTTCTGCCTCAGAAAGGATATAATTTCTCTTCTCTCTTTGTCAATTTATTTCGCCCTCTCTTCATTTATGCTATATTCTTATTTGCTATGAGCGAAGAGAGAGAAGAAATCATAAGAAAAAAGGATGAGCTGTTCTCAAGCCTTGCTAAAGAGGCTGTATCATCGCACTATGAAATCTCTCCAGGCATGGCAATGAGAGAGAGGATCATAGAGTGCAACAGCAAAAGAGAAGCGCTCATAGCATCAAACCTGAAGCGCGATAAGATAACAGCTGTGCTGAAAAGCGTTGATAAAAAGATTCTGCAGACAAAGGAGGCGCTTGAAAGAGAGCACAGGGCTTTTGGTGCGATCATGTTTGATCTCAGGCGGGAGGGAAAATGCCCTGAGAGCATAGACTATATGGAAAGTGAATACGCGCACTATGAGAGGACAAGAGAGAGCCTCTCAAGCCCTATAATGAAGGTCCTGAGGAAGCTTGACCAGGCAGCCCTTGATAAAGAACTTTCAAGAAAGTACGCCGAGTAC
>CAZHQL010000181.1:0-3172 GCA_964534915.1 uncultured Spirochaetaceae bacterium
AGGATCAAGGACATCGCTGCTTGTGATAAAGAATGCATTCTCAGATACGGCTTATCCATTCTTTACGAGAATATCTACAACACCTATGTTCTGCATGTACTCGCCTGTTGATACTATCAAAGTTCCATTGACATAGTTGCTGCCAGTGATCTCACTGTGGCTATGTCCATCGACGAAGAGGTCTATGCCGCTGATATTCTCACAGATTAAAGTGCTCGTTAATCCGCTTTCCCCGTCTGCAACCGTTCCGACATGGCCAAGGACAATAACGTAATCTGCAATCTCGTTAGCAAGATCGATGGCATATTGTGCATTCTCAAAAACTAAAGCATTGTCAAACTCAAGCCCTACAGTGTTCTTCGGATGGCTCTTTGTCTTGGTATCAGGAGTTGTAAGTCCGATTACGCATACTCTGAAGCCATTGAAGTCATATAGCTGATATGGCTGAAACAGGAAGTATCCATTCTCATCAGTAATGTTTGCAGAAAGCACTTTCAGCTCTGAGCTTTCACTGGCTGCCTCTGCCAGTGCAACGAGATTCTCATAGCCGTAATTAAAGTCATGGTTTCCCAGAGCTACTGCATCATAGCCTGTCATGACCAGGAGATTCCCAATGGTCTCACCATTGAAGAGATTGGCAAAATTCGTTCCGTGTGATACATCTCCTGCGTCCAGAACGAGGATGTTATTGGTAATTGAGCGTGCTGTCTTGATCATCGTTGCAAGCTTTGCATAGCCAACAGAGCCATCCTCACCAGCGCTTACGCGTGCATGCACGTCATTAGTGTGCACGATGAAGAGATCGAAAACTTCTGAGCCCTGGTCATTCTTTACGATTGGAACAACTCCATATGGATAAACCACATCTCCTTCTGCTGTTGCAACTTCTGCTTCTGTTGCCGCTGCTGCTTCTGGCTCAGGTGCTGGTGCTGGCGCCACCGGGGCAGCTGCAGGAGATACAGGTGCCTCAGCAGCTGCTGGCAGCACTATCTCAGGAATCGAAGTGTCAGTGCCAGACGTACTGCAGCCTGCAAGGAATGCTGCGAGCAAGACGACGAAGGCAATGGATAAAAACTTTGAAAAATGCTTCACTTAGCTCCTCCTTAAAACAGAATTCAAATCTAAAGCGAAAATAGGATAGCATAGAGTAAAGCTATTTAATATGAAAATTTATTCTTTTAATGTGGAAAATAAATAGAAAACCTGTACAGAGTACAGGCCATGAAAGAAACAGGAAATGCCTTACATTAAATCCTTAGGCTTCCTTGCTGTGTTTCCTGTCTTCTCGCAGTATGCGACGTGACGAAGCTTGCCATTCTCGAACACGCTCTTCATCTTGATAGAACCGCCCCATCTGCTTGTCAATACCTTTGCACCCTCACGGTGTGCGTTCTTGGATACGTTACCAGCCATATATTATCTTCCTCCGCAACTGACTTCAGTTATTTCTACCCTATAGTACTAAAGGGGATGTTCATTGTCAAACATCCATTATCTGGAACTTCAGATAATTTCCATAGAAAAGAGCCTTCTCCCAGCTCTTTTTCACAACAGAAAACATAGCGGTTTATCATCATTTTGTCTAGAGGGTAAATTCTGGATTGCTGATTAGATGAACCTCGCAACAGACACATTGAAGAGCCCTGCAAGCTTCCTGGCAGCCTCCTTGCTTATAGGTTTTCTCTCATTCTCCATATCTGAGACGAACTGTTTTGTCACGCTGAGCTTTTCTGCAAGCATCATCTGACTCATGCCAGCAAGTTTTCTGTAGAACCGCATGTTCTTCCCAGGAGTATCTTCTCCGTCTAGATTTCTGAACCACTCCATCTCCATGGCATTTACCAGATCGTCCCTTTCAACTTTTACATTATCAGCCCCGTATTCCTTAATAAGCCATAAAAGAAGATGCTCTGGGACATCTCCAGTGATATCAAACTCAACAGAGGGCTTTCTCACGGCTACCAACATATTCGACCTCCACAACATATTTCATGGGATAATAGCACTACATTCTGTAGTACTTGTCAATAAATTTAGGAGGCGCTCTCTGGGTAACGAATTGCTTACTGAGAGCTGATGTTTTGCTTTACTGCTTCTTCCTTGTTCGCTTATATTAATAAGTGAGGAGTGGCAATTTATGACTAGTCAGAAGAAGGATTATGAGTGGTACGAGGCCCATCTAGAAGAGCTTTACAGCCAATATGCAGGCAAGCAACTTGTAATCTCGGATGAGAAAGTTGTCGGCGCATACGACACTTTTGAAGAGGCTTTGGCAGAAGCCCTCAAGAGCCTTGAAGCCGGAACATTCATCATACAGGAAGCTGTTGAGAAGATAGTTCCAATTCAATATTATAACAGGGCGGTCTTCTTTTGATGCGATATAATGAGTGGCTTGAAAAGGGATGCGCGGTTACATATCGAAACAGCGACCCTTTCGTAAATACTATCCTGCTTCCTGTGAAGATAAAAACGTTAGCTAATTGTTGCAATAAGAAATACAATGGAGGCATTCATTCAGAGCGTTCAAGAAACCTTGACTGAATTCACCTGAGCGTGTAGCATGAATGTAGAAGGCACCGCCGATAGACGGCCAGCCTTACAACTAAACTCTTAACAAGAAGAGGTCGCCATGAGGTCTAACGGCGGCCTTTCCTGTTTTCATCGTTCTTCATAGCCACGAGGACTATTCCAATTACAACAAAGACTAGGCTGAGGATTTCAAAATCGCTCATATGCATCACCTCCTTTCAAAGATACAGCTTTGACGGCTGTACCGTCCGGGAGGGTCCACCTCCCGTCTTTCGACAAGAGGCTAACCGCCTACCGTTTATGGCAGTGCCATTTATTCACATTATAACTACTGTAATTACATATTTAAATTTTAGCTAATTCTCTTTTCCAGGAGATTCCTCTATGATATAAGCAGGAGGAATAACGACATGGCACGACCCAAAGAGAATGCAGTAGTCCTGACAGAAGAGCAAAGAGCAGAGCTGAAGAGGCAATCGAGAGCAAAAGGTACGAGCGCGAGAGCCGCACGGAGGTGCCGCGTGCTTCTTGCGCTTGATGAAAGCAATGGAAGCCAAGGACATACACACAGATAGCCGCTTCTACAGGCGTTTCACAGCCTACCGTGTGCAGTATTGCAAGGCACTTTGCCGAAGGAGGCATC
>CAZHQL010000182.1:0-3169 GCA_964534915.1 uncultured Spirochaetaceae bacterium
GATGATGAGTATGAGCTTGCGAAGGCCGGTTTAGAGGAAGATGATGAGGATTAAGGGGGTGTTGCAAAAGTCCAAATCCTTTGTAGCATCCCCTTTTTTACAACAGAGATAAATATAAGATTCTGGTAAATCTTTATAGAATAAGCACTCATTGGGAATCGAACCCTCTGAGTGCTGTGGTAGAATGATGTTTGAGGACACATCTACCAGGAAAGATTTTACCACTAAACAGGCCTTTTTATTCTACTCCTTCACCCTAGATAAGGAGGAAAAGGAAAATTGGGCTCATTTCTATCTCTTTTGGACAAAATCTGGCATAGCCGAGCTTATAAGAGAAAGGCTACCAAAAGAATGGCAAGAACCCCCTTCAAATGATTCCTTTAAGCTTTTTGTTGCCATCCTGCCCTGGGCTCACCGAGCCTGAGTGGGATTAAAAAGGCCGGTTGCAAAAAGAGAAGACTTTTGCCCCCCTTTTAACTTCTTATACATTTCTTGATGAACGCACAGTGATCTGAGAGCGCTTGCTTATAAAGCCCTGTCCTGTTTGTCGTGAATGAATGCTCAGAGCCTTCATATATCTTGATTTCTGCATCTCTGCCAAGCTTTATGAGGCGCTTTGCAAATTCTTCATTCTCTTTACAAAAGGAATCCAGAGCACCAACAGTCAGCAGCGCTCTTGGAAATTCACTGAGCTCTTCATCCCTTGCATACAAGGGAGATGAGAGGGAGTTTGTTCTGTCCTTCGGCGCATTGTATGCTGCGGTGAATATGTCCGCAAGCTTCATAAGAGACTCGTTCTCGCCTTTCGCGCGTTCAATGAAAGATCTCGTGAAATCAAGCGGAGGATAATCAATGATAAGGCCATCAAGAGGGTTCTTATCTCCTTTCTGCTTGAGAAGCACACATAGTACTACAGCTATCCATGCACCTGCGCTGTGCCCGATGATGAAAAGAGAAAGGCCTCTCTCTTCCTTTTCTCTGAGCGCACGCTTCATTAAATCATAAGCATCTTCAAGCGGCGCAGGATATGGAAATTCCGGCGAAAGTGAGTACTCTGCGTTCCAGACTTCACTGTTTGTCCTCAGAGCAATCTCGGAGGAGTATATGCGGTCCCTTGTGGTGACGCCTTTTACAAAGGCCCCGCCATGAAAATTGATGATAATAGCATCAGGAGAGCTGTTTTTGACAAGTGTCTTTTCGTAGAACAAAGCCCTCTTATGGCTATTGTAATAAAAGACAAGCTCTGAACTTACATCATCGCTTATAACCCCGTTTGTCAGCTCAAGGCGGCTCTTATTTCTGATTGCTTCGACAATTGAACGGATTTCAACTTCTTTCATATTCACTCCTCCTTCTTATTCAACTGGCTCCAGGCCCAGATTCTCAAGCACGGGCAAGAGCCTCGATACGCCGCATGTGAAGAATATAATCCTTATGACCTCACAGATCTCATCAACAGTTGCACCGTTCTTGATTGCAAGATCTGCGTGTACTTTCATTGTAGTTGCAGTCCCAGTTGCCATGCCGATTGCCATGACAATAAGTTCACGGTACTTGCGAGGAATGGATATATCCTGCTTGTTCGTATTCCTGTACTGATCAAGGAATGCCTGAATGAGAGAGGGGTCATTTCCCATCTTCTTGTGGCTCTCAAGGACAATTCCTCCTCTCATTTCCTTCAGCTCTTCTATAAGCTTCCGGCTTCGCTCAAGTTTGCTCTGATCCGTTTGCTTCATAAATTCCTCCTATTTTGAATATTTCTGAGTCAAGAATCTTCTTGCTGCTTCTCCAAAGAGTGCATATGTCACGATATCCTCTTCAGTTCTTGCAATATCTCCAATCTCGCTCTTTGCTCTTTCCCATGAGGGCGGAAGCAAATCTGCAGGACGGCATGAAATGGGCTTTTCCCCATTAAGTGCAAGGCTCCTCAGTTCTTCTGAAACCGGGCCTGGAGGATTTCCGTACATTCCCCTCATGTACTCTCTCATTTCCTTGCTGATCATCTTGTAGCGCTTGCCGGTAAGAACGTTTGTAGTTGCCTGCTGTCCGCACATCTGGCTTGAGGGAGTTGCAAGCGGGGGATAGCCCATATCCTTTCTTACCTCAGTTACTTCCTTCAGGACTTCAGCAAGACGGTTAAGCACATTCATTGATTTAAGCTGCTCCTGAAGAGTTCCAAGCATGCCTCCGGGAATCTGGTGCTGTAGGCATCCTACATCTACGCCCACCATCTTCGTCTCAAACTCTGAGTATTTATCCCTCAGTGCGGCAAAGCCCTTGTTGAGCACTTCAAAGTCAGCAAGGTCAAGGCCTGTGTCTCTTTCTGTTCCCCTTAAGGCTGCAATGTAGCTTTCAATTGGCGGGTGCCCGGCTCCCATTGCGAGGGAAGATACACAGCAGTCAAGGCCATCAACGCCTGCCTTTATTGCTTCCCAGTAGCACATATCTGCCATGCCTGCAGCAGAGTGGCAGTGAAGATGCACAGGGATTGTCAGAGCATCCTTGAGAGCCGAGATTAAAGCGCGGCAGTTCTCAGGACTCATCAGTCCTGCCATGTCCTCTACATGGATGCTCTTTGCACCCATTCTTTCCTGCTCTCTTGCATTCTCTACATAATCCTTGATTGTATTATAAGGGCTTATATTGTACTGAAGGCTTCCTTCAACAATCTTTCCCTCCTTCTGAACGCACTCAAAGGCCTTCCTGCAGTTCCTGAGATCCTGAAGTGCGTCGAATATAAGGAATATGTCTATGCCGTTTAAGGCTGCATAGTGAACGAATTTCTCAACGATATCATCACTGTATGCTTTGTATCCCACAAGGTTCTGGCCCCTGAGGACCATTTTCAATGGGGTGGACTTTACGTACTTCTTGAAGGTCCTGATACGCTCCCATGGGTCTTCATTTAAAAACCTTACTGCGATATCGAAAGTGGCACCTCCCCACATCTCCATACTATAATAACCAATCTTATCCATCCTAAAAAGGAATGGAATCATATCTTCGGTTCTTACTCGTCCTGCAAGCAAGGATTGAACTCCGTCCCTGAACTCAACGCTATTGAATTTCAGCGGAGCACCATTCTGTATAGCTGACATCTCAAGACCCTCCTTTTTAGTAAAAAGCTTTAACGATTTACTGAAACGTTAAAGCTATTCTATTTCCCTTT
>CAZHQL010000183.1:0-3100 GCA_964534915.1 uncultured Spirochaetaceae bacterium
TATCTGATTACAGGAGGACTTCCCGAGGTCCTCTCAATTTACTTAGAAGAGGAGAGCTTTCTTTCTGCGCAGGATGCTCTCTCAGAGCTCCTTTCTGCCTACAGGTCAGATATAGCGAAATACGCAGATGGCTCTGACAGAGTTCTTGCAGAGCGGGCTTTTGACACAATACCGATGCAACTTGCAAAGGAGAACAGGAAATTTCAGTACAACCTTATACGAAAGGGAGCAACAGCTGCACTGTTCGGAAAATCTCTTGAATGGCTATGCGCATCAGCTCTTACCCTGAGGTGCACCAGGATTTCTTTTCCGGAATTACCGCTGAAGGCATATGAGGATATCTCATCATTTAAGCTTTACCTTCTTGATCCTGGGCTTCTTGTTCAGATGTCAGAGCTTCCGAAAGAAGTTGTTTTGAACCAGATGGGCGAGCGCTTTATGGGAGGATTGACTGAAAACTATGTTGCGTCCATGCTTTCATCTGCCAATCTTCCTCTCTTTTATTGGACCTCGGAAGGGAAGGCCGAGGTGGACTTTATCATTCAGGCAGGAGAGAATATCGTTCCAATTGAAGTAAAGGCAGGAGAGAGCGTCAGGTCGCGAAGCCTTTCTGTGTACAGAAGTCTCTTTGCTCCCAGGCTGAGCATCAGGCTCTCTACGAGAAATTTCGGCCTTGAGGATGGGCTGTTTTCCGTTCCCTTATATGCTGCATGGCTGATAAACGAGGAAAACATCCTGAAGGTCATCAGCAGGCAAATGAGAAGTACAACGACGCCCTGTTAAATTCTGGCTCAGGCTTTGGAATGCTCCCATTTTCTTTATGGTTCTATCAGCTTAAAGAGTACTTTAGCCTCTCCTCCGCATGCCATGCCGAGGTTTCCATCAGGATTTAGCGAGAAGTCTTTTATGCAGAATGTCTTGTTTTCTTTAAGCATACTTCGAGCTATATCTATGCATTTTTTTTCAATAGCTCCCCCTCCAATTGTGAGAAAGAGGCTTTTCTCTGTTACAGCCATCTCAGTTCCCTTTTTTCTCGGGCCCGAGCCAGAAGTCTCTACAATGCGTATTAGGACAGCCCTTTCATCTTGAGCAGAAAGGTATTTAAGCATGCTGCTATCAAGCTCTGTCTGGTTTTTATCTTCCCTGTAGGTCCTTATAATCTCTGCCATGATTGAGATGGCAATCTCAGCCGGGCTCTCAGCGTTTATATCAAGGCCTATCGGGGCATGAACGCGCTTTAAGTCATTTTTATCAATGCCTTTTTTTTCAAGTGCATCGTATGTCAGTTCAATCTTCTTGCGGCTTCCTATCATGCCGATATAGCGTGCATTTGCATAGTTCTTCAGTGTGTAGCAGAGTGCATCCTGGTCTGCCTTATGGCCATGAGTGAATATCAAGAAGTACGGGTTTTCAAAGGAATAGACAGATGAAAAAAGTGCGCGATAGTCATCAAGATGGAACTCTGCATCATATTCATCATCATCTTTAACATCTTTTCTGTCATCAAAGATCACAAGGCGCATATTAAGCATCCTTGCAATCTTATAGACAGCCTTTCCTATGTGCCCGAAGCCAAAGAGAACCAGGGTGGGGGCAATTGTTATTAATTCTTCAATTGTTTTATCACTTTCCTTGTATCCAGGAGTAGAGAGCAGCAATTCAGATTCCCTGTAGATTCCCTCTTCTCCTGTCTCAAGGTCTGTAATCCGCCTCAGGGCTCCTTTCTCAATTTCCTTTAAAAGGCGTGCATAATACTCTCTCATCTTGTCTCCTCCTTAAGTGCATCGATAGTCTTATCTATCTCATCATAAGTTGTAAAGGGCCCCGGGGAAAGGCGCAGCGTGCCGCCAGGGTATGTTCCCATCACCCTGTGTGCTGTGCTTGCACAGTGAAGGCCCACGCGGCTTTCAATTTCATGGTTTTTAAGCAGGCGGTCTGCAAGAATTGAGATATCCATATTCCTTGCTGTGATGCTTATTGCAGCATTCCTGTTATCTGTTTTATCTCCATGGACTGTTATTCTATCAAGAGAAAGGAGGCCGCTTAAAAGGCGCTCAATATTTCTCTTTTCCTTCTCCCTTAACTCATCAAGATTGGCTGTGACATATGAGACGCTCTCAGAAAGTCCATAGAGAGAAGGGATGTTCCTCGTTCCTGCCTCGAACTTATCCGGAAAGATCTCAGGCATCTCAAAGGAGTCTGAAAAGCTTCCTGTTCCGCCTGTGTAAAGGGGCTTTAAGCGGTGTGCAAAATCCTTTTGGGCAATAAAGCCACCCGTTCCCTCAGGGCCCAAAAGTCCCTTGTGCCCAGAAAAGCACAGAGCGCTTATATTCCACTCGTCCATCCTGAGCAGAATATAGGGAAGGGCCTGCGCAGCATCTATTATAAGCGGGAGCTTAAGGCTGCCTGCAATCTCAGCAAGACGCTTTACATCCTCATTTACTCCTGTGACATTTGAGGATGCAGAGAAGACTATGGCCTTAGTGTTGTCTTTTTTAAGCTTTATGATCTCATCAAGATTATTCCTTCCCGTTTTGTCCGCACTTGTTGCTGAATATTCAAGGCCGATTGAACTGATTGTCCTCATTACAGCATTGTGCTCAGTTGAGGATATTATTATATGCTCTCCCTTATTTAAAAAGCCGCGCATTACTGTGTTTATCGATTCAGTAAGCCCGGAATTCAGAAAGACTGTCTCCTCATCCTTGTGGCCCGCAAGGGATGCAAGGTTCATCCTCAGCGTTATGAGGTCGTTTATGATAGCATAGCTCTTTAAGCTTGATGTCCTGTTTATATTACGTGCGTTTTCTTTTAAGAAAAGGTAGATTTTCTCAGCAACATTTGGTGCTTTTGGAAAACTTGTGGATGAATTATCAAGGTAAATCATAATTTCATTATAAACCTTTTCATTGCAAATTAAAAAATACAATGGTAATCTTTTTTCCATGATTACTTCACTTAAGGAAAAAAGAAACATAGCTATTGCAGGAGCCATCATAGGCATCGTTGCAATAGTGCTATCTCATTTTGGGAATCCCGGGAACATGGGATTCTGTATTGCATGCTTTATCCGTGATATCGCAGGAGCGCTGAGCTTACA
>CAZHQL010000184.1:0-3041 GCA_964534915.1 uncultured Spirochaetaceae bacterium
CACGACCAGGAAGAAGCCTTAACGCTCTCGGACAGGATTGCAGTTTTCAACAATGGTGTTATTGAGCAGATCGGGACCCCTGATGAGATCTATAACCACTCATCAACTGAATTCGTCTGCAACTTCATCGGGGATATCAACTTCCTCTCAAATGAATTTCTGGAAGCATCATCGGCACTGAAGAACACTATCCTTGATAAAAACAAGCATTCATATATCCGTTTAGAGCGCCTTCATGTAAATGAACCCGTCTCAGGCAGCGATGCATCAATTGAAGCTGTTGTAGAGGGAAGTGAATATTACGGCCTTTATATCAAGTACATGCTCAGAACTGAAGCAGGCCTGATAAAAGCCATCGAAAAGAACAGCGGCAAGGAGCTCTTCTCAAAGGGTGAGAAGGTCACTGTCAGCTTCGATCCCGGATACATCATGCAGTACTGAGGAGGCGGCTATGAAAGGTAATGAATTGAAAGCAAAGCTGAAAGGGCTGACGCCTGTGCGCCTTCTGATATTCTTCTTTTTCCTATGGTTCATCGTTGTCTGTCTTATTATCCCGAATGTAAATACGGTAATTCAGGTTATTTACAGGGACGGCTCTTTCACGCTTGAGTCCTTCAGAAAGCTTTTCCAGAGCGCCAGGGCAATGAGAAGCCTCCGCAACAGCCTCATCCTTGCCCCGTGTTTATCAGTTACTGTAGGCATTGTCGGAATAAGCATCGTGCTTCTTACTGAGTATTTTGACATAAAGGGAGCAAAGGTACTCCGCCTTGGCTATATGACAACGCTTATTTACGGGGGAATCATACTTGTCTCGGGCTATAAGTTCATATATGGAAGGAATGGCTATCTTACGAATATCTTTGCAAGGATCTGGCCGGGCTTTCCAACAGGATGGTTCGAAGGGTTCTGGGCAGTACTGTTTGTAATGACATTCTCATGCACGTCAAACCATATGATCTTCCTTCGCAACGCGCTGAGATCTGTAGATTTTCAGACAGTGGAAGCTGCACAGAACATGGGAGCAAAACCCTGGTATATCCTTCGCCGTGTAGTCCTTCCTGTCCTTACCCCTTCCCTTCTTGCCGTAACAATCCTTACGTTTATTACAGGGCTTAATGCAACAAGCGCTCCGATGCTTGTTGGCGGAACGCAGTTCCAGACAATAACCCCCATGATACTCACATTCTCGGCAACCATGGGATCAAGGGATCTTGCAGCGCTGCTTGCGCTCTTTTTAGGAGCTGCATCCATACTCCTTCTGTTAATCCTCACTCATATCGAGAGAAAGGGGCACTATATGTCCGTCTCGAAAGTTAAGACAAGGATTGTAAAGCAGAAAATACATAATCCCCTTGCCAGAGTGCTTGCACATGTCTATGCATATGTTCTCTTTGTGATATATGTAATTCCTGTAGTTCTTGTAATACTCTTCTCGTTTACAGATGCTGCTACGATTGCATCGCGCAAGCTCAGTCTTTCTGCCTTCACAATAAGGAACTACGCATCAATATTCCAGCGCCAGAGTGCATATAAGCCATTTTTGGTGAGTATCGCATACTCAGCCTTAGCAGCATTCTTTGTTGCCATTATCGTGCTTATGGCATGTAAGATCATACAGAAAAGGCGCTATCCAATGCTTTCTGATGCGCTTGAATACAGCCTTCTGGTTCCATGGCTGCTGCCGACAACGCTCATTGCAATCGGCTTTATAACAACATACAACTCAAAGCACTTCTACATGTTCAACAAGGTCCTTACAGGAACTTCAGTAATCATGCTGCTTGGCTATGTGATTATAAAACTGCCATTTACGCTCAGGATGACGAAAGCGGCTTTCTTCTCTCTTGATGACTCGCTGGAAGATGCTGCAAAGAACCTCGGGGCAAAGCCGATGTATACATTCTTCAGGGTAATGCTGCCTATAATAATGCCGACAGTGCTTGCAATCGCAGCATTGAATTTCAATGCACTGCTTTCGGATTATGACATGTCAGTCTTCCTCTATCATCCGCTTAATCAGCCGCTTGGCGTATATATCAAGCAGCTGACTGATGCTCAGACGAATGCAGACAACACTGCAATCACATTCGTATACGCAGTAATGATGATGATAATCTCCACAGTAGTCCTCTACCTCGTCTATGGACGTGGCGGAAACAGTGAGTTATCAGATAAATAGGAGGTGAAAATGAAAAAGGAGTACGAGGCTGTAAATGAGCTGCTGTTAAACAGGCTTTCTGAAAAAAAGTTCCTTATTGCCGTGCATAGAGGAGTAAGCGGCGGGAATATCATAGAGAACACGTACTCATCATCCCGCCTCTCTTTAGAGATGGGTGGAGATATGTTTGAAATCGATCTTTCCAATTCAACCGACTCAGAGCTCTATCTCTTTCATGATGGCGGAGAAAAGCGGCTTCTGAATATTGAGAAGAATATCAAGGAGCTTTCTTCCAGGGAAATTGATGAGCTTGAGTTCAGGAACTCACTCGGAGAGCCTAGCGGACGAGGTGTCGAGCACTTCTCATCCTTCCTTGAAAAGCTGGATGATGACTGGCTATTCAACATAGACAGATCCTGGTGGTTCCTTCCTGATGTAGATAGAATAATGAAGGATTATCCTGAGAGGATACGCCAGGCAGTTATAAAGACGCATGTGGATGATGATGCGCTTTCTTTCTTCTCTCGCTGCGAAAGAAAATACATGTACATGCCGATTGTCTACAAGAAGGAACATGTTGATAAAGTCCTTGCCACTCCTGATATCAACCTGGTAGGCATGGAAGTCATTGCCTTTACTCCCGAGAGTGACATGATAAGCGATGAGATGATTTCATACATTCGCAGCAAAGGACTTTATGTATGGGTGAATGTAATAAAGCTCGGGGCTAAGGACAAACATATAATCGGCGGCGGCTACGATGATGATAAGGCACTGGAAGAAAATCCCGATGCCTCATGGGGCCCTCTTATAAAGAAGGGTGTTAATGTCCTGCAGACCGACTGGCCATGGCAGATGAAGCTTTACAGGGATTCCCTGTAGT
>CAZHQL010000185.1:0-3034 GCA_964534915.1 uncultured Spirochaetaceae bacterium
TCAGCGGCAGTAGAGATATTGTAAGTAGATGACATATCAAAAAGAGAGCATGAGATGGTAAGGGTTAAGGCCAGAAGGAGAATTAGGACTGCTCCCAGGCGTGATTTTGTAATCATACAGACTCCTTCTGCTCAGGACCTTATGCCCATTCTTTCTGCCACCTTGATAAGGAGCGCAGGGTCATCAGTCATTACTGTGTCTACACCTGCCTTGAAGAGTCTTTCCATGTCTTTTTCATCATTTATTGTCCAGACCATTATGACAGCATCCCTTTTATGCATCTCACGAATAAATGAGGGGGTAATTACCTTAATCCCTGCCTGGGCCTCAGGGACCTGGAATATGATCTTTCTTTTAAAGCGCTTTGGAAGCATGTGGAGTTTCAGTCTTAGAAGCAGTGAAAGCACTTCAACTGTAGTGATGCTTGTCATGATGTCCGGTGCCTTTTTCCTTATGGCCCTTAAGTTCTTGTAGTGAAATGATGCGCAGACGACCCTGTCCTCTGCCTTGTTTTTCCTTAAGACGCTGATGAACTCATCTACGATTTTCCTGTTCTTGCTCTTCAAATCAACATTGAAGCGTGTGTCAGGACAGGCCTTGAGAGCCTCATCGAGCGTACATAGCTTTATGCCCTTTCCCCTGAAAGGAAATGTCTTTCCCCCGTCCTTTGTGAATGTGTATGCAGCGTCGTATTTTAGCAGCTCTTCATATGTATGGCTTTCAATCGTGCCAGTGCCATCCGTGTTTCTCTCAAGCGTCGGGTCATGCCAGATGACAAGGACGCTGTCCTTGGTTAAGTGAACATCGGTCTCAATTATGTCAACTCCCATCTCTACAGCGCTTTTAAAGGCTTCAAGAGTATTCTCTGGATGGTTCTTGCTATCGCCCCTGTGTGCAACTAAGCGTGGCATCGGGTCAAGAAAAGAATTAAAGTTCCTCATCTTTTTTGTCCTTATAGATTTTTATCTTCTCAGTTTTCTTGAATATTTTCTCAAAGCGCTTTAGCTCGCTTTCAGAAAGACCTGCTCTTTCGATTATGTCCTCAACAAGCTGCTGCGTCCATTTTTTCTCCTCATCCCACTTGAAGTAGCCTATGTTCTCAAGGCTCTCTACGATATCAAGGCCGGCCTTGCTGATTCTCTCATGGCTTACTGCTACAAGGCCCTCCTTGTAAGGTCTGGATGCCAGGAAGAGCTCATATGCTATTATCTGGACAGCCTGGGAAAGGTTAAGCGAGGGAAACAGGGGGCTTGTCGGGATTGTGACGATAGCGCTCAGCATATTTACCTCATCATCCCTGAGCCCGTCTGACTCCCTCCCGAACACGATTGATACTTTCCCCTCGGGGTAGAGAGAAAGCTTTGCGGCAAGCTGCTCGGGCGAGTATGCGCTTGCTTTCCTGAGCTTGCCACGGCGCCTTGTTGCACCTATTGTGAGCGAGCTGTCCTTAATTGCATCCTCAAGGGTTTTGAATTCCTTCCTTCTCTGGTAGACATCCTTCGCATGCAGTGCCAGTGTAGATACCCTGTCCTCATCGTATGCCCTTTCTGTCACAAGCGTGAGGCGTGTTAGGCCCATAGTCTTCATTGCGCGGCATACAGACCCGATATTAGCTCCATCCTGGGTATCTACGAGAATTATCTCAATCCTGTCCAGATATGATTTATCCATACGTCAATAATAATAAATATTGTGTTTTTCCTCTATAGAGGATAACATTTACGCATGGACAAACTGGACTCCCGTCATCTGCGCTTTATCAAGAACATGCTCGTTCTTTTTTCAGCAGCATTGCTGGTTGTAATCCTCAAGGCAGGATCGACAATCATATTGCAGTTTGCCATTGCGATTTTCATATTCATAATATTCAATCCTCTCTTAGCAAAACTTGATAAACTCAAGGTTCCGAATATCTTCTCTACAATCACTGTGCTTGCAATAGTAGTGCTTGTTTTCGGCCTCATTGTCTACATCATGTTCCAGATAGTAAACACGCTTTTAGGGCGCATTGGAATATATGCAGACCGGGTAGCACAGCTTGATGCAATTTTAAGCGTGTACCTGGCACGCCTTTTTGATGCAGATCCCGATGGATACTCGTTCCTTGCGTCCCTCAATATTGACTGGCTTTCGCTTCTCAGGGGCTATCTGACATCGTTTTCAACGCGCTTTTTAGGAATAATGAGCGATGCCATGATGATCTTTGTATACCTCTTGTTCATCCTGCTTGAGCGCCGCAGCTTCAGGCCTAAGGTGATGGCGATGCTCAGGCCCGACAAGGGCGAGAAGTTTGCAAACCTTGCGATGAAGATGAACCGCCAGGTATCCAAATACCTCCTGATCAAGATCATCATAAGCGGAGCCACAGGATTTTTATTCTATCTGATTGCACTCTTTACGGGCCTTGACTTTGCACTTGTGTGGGGAGTCCTTGCATTCGTGCTTAATTTCATACCGACAATCGGAAGCATAATAGTAACTGTTGCCACGATTACGATGGCAGTCATACAGTTCATGCCAGAGTGGGGCATCATAATATACATCGCGATAATGACTACAGGCACTCAGATGGTGCTTGGAAACATAATAGATCCCCGTCTTCAGGGCGTACAGCTTAATATAAGCCCTGTTGTGATACTCATATCCCTTTCGCTCTGGGGCTACATCTGGGGCCTTGTCGGAATGTTCCTTGCGGTTCCCCTGACATCGATGATGCAGATAATCTGCGCGAACATCCCATCTCTCAAGCCATTTGCGATATTCCTCTCAACTGGAAAGTTCCTCAGCAAGGATGCAAAGCACAAGGAAGAAAAGAGGAGGAAAAAGGGCGAAAAAGAGGATGCTTTCTACGTTGAGATGCCCATTGGAAGCAATCCGGTGGATTTAGAGGATGATGACAATTTCAACGACTGATTCTCTTATTGAGAGCATTTTTTCAATGAATACAATGAATTTTAGTCTTGATTGTTCAGCCTTTTTAGGTTAAACTCAAGTTAAGTCGGGGAGGCGTGCAATCTAGGTTGTGCGAAGAGCC
>CAZHQL010000186.1:0-3023 GCA_964534915.1 uncultured Spirochaetaceae bacterium
GTTTGCAGGTTCCTGAAAGAGGGGACTGCTCCTTACATCGAAATAGGATAAAGGAGATGTTCAGGATGCTTGGAAAGAAGTGATGAAAATTGCCCTCGTCTGAGGGCAAATGCTATTTCACTACGATATTTACAAGCTTATTCGGAACCACAACTTCCTTTACAATCGTCTTTCCTTCAAGCCATGATTTAGTCTTCTCATCGCTTTTAGCAGCGCTGAGGAGGCTATCCTTTTCGCTGTTAAGAGGCATCATGATCCTGCTTCTCAGCTTGCCGTTTATCTGGATAACGATTTCAACTTCATCATCAAGGCATTTTTTCTCATCATATCCGGGCCAGGACTCTTTGGAAATCGATGGCTCATGGCCAAGAAGGGCCCACATCTCCTCAGCAATGTGCGGGGTATAAGGAGAAAGGAGGAGGGCAAGGGTTTCCATAACCTTTTTCGGAACGCTCTCAAGCTTGTTTACTTCATTTACAAGGACCATCATCTGGCTTATAGCTGTATTGAAGTTAAGAGTCTCTGTATCCTCTGTAACCTTCTTTATAGTCTTATGCATGAGCTTATCAAGGTCTTTCTCTGGCTCAGCATCCACGATATTCCTTTCGCTCATGATTCTCCAGATTCTCTCAAGGAAGCGGTATACGCCCATGAAGCCGTTTGTTGCCCATGGCTTGCTCTCTGTAAGAGGCCCCATGAACATCTCATACATCCTTACGCTGTCAGCACCATAGTTCTTTATGAAGTCATCAGGGTTGATTACATTCTTAAGGCTCTTGCTCATCTTTGCAATTACCTGAGTAACTTCCTCGTTCGTGTCCTCTTCATAGAACTTTCCGTTTTCCTCTTTTACTTTATCAACAGGAACAAGGCTCTTGTTCTTCTTCTGGTAGGCAAAGCTTGTAATCATGCCCTGGTTAACAAGCTTCTGAAATGGCTCCTTTGTAGAGACCAGGCCAAGGTCATAGAGCACCTTATGCCAGAAGCGCGCATAGAGAAGGTGGAGAACTGCATGCTCAGTGCCGCCTACGTAGAGGCCTACAGGCATCCAGTATTTCTCTTTTTTGCTGTCTACGAATGCATTTTCGTTATGCGGGTCAATAAATCTCAGGTAATACCAGCAGGAGCCAGCCCACTGCGGCATTGTATTTGTCTCCCTCTTTGCATCCTTATGGCACTTCGGGCACTTGCAGTTTACCCAGGAAGGAACGTTTACAAGAGGGCTTTCTCCTGTGCCGCTTGGCTCATATTTCTCAACTTCAGGAAGAGTGAGGGGAAGCTCATCCTCAGGAACTAAAACAGTTCCGCATTCCGGGCAGTGGATCAGTGGAATGGGCTCACCCCAGTAGCGCTGGCGAGAAAATACCCAGTCCCTGAGCTTGTAGTTTATGGCCTTCTTTCCGCACTTATTCTCCTCAAGCCATGAGAGCATCTTCTCAATTGCATCCTTCTTGTTAAGGTCATTGATCCACTCAGAGTTTACGTGTATGCCATCCTCAGTCCATGCCTGCTTTTGTACATCAACCTCGCTCTTGAGAACTTCAATGATCGGAAGGTTGAATTTCTTTGCAAATTCCCAGTCCCTGTCATCGTGTGCAGGAACTGCCATGATGGCCCCGGTTCCGTAGCTTATGAGGACATAGTCCGCAATCCAGATTGGAATCTTCTTTCCATTCACCGGGTTTATTGCATAGCTTCCTGAGAAGACTCCTGTTTTGTCCTTTGCAAGGTCAGTTCTCTCAAGGTCGCTCTTGTGCCTGGTCTCATCTATGTATTTATCTACTGCAACCCTCTGCTCTTTTGTTGTGAGCTTCTCAACAAGAGGATGCTCAGGAGCAATTACCATGTATGTTGCTCCGAAGAGGGTATCACAACGGGTTGTGTAAACTGTGAGGGTATCCTCCATGCCATCGATTCTGAATATTACTTCTGCACCCTCACTGCGCCCGATCCAGTTTCTCTGCATCGCCTTCACAGACTCTGGCCAATCAAGGTCCTCAAGGTCCTCAAGGAGGCGGTCAGCATATGCCGTGATCTTAAGCATCCACTGCCTGATGTTCTTCTTCTCAACCTTCTCTCCGCAGCGCTCGCATCTTCCTTCCTTTACTTCCTCGTTTGCAAGCCCTGTCTTGCAGCTCGGGCACCAGTTGATGGGAGTATTGGCCTCATAGGCAAGACCCTTCTCATAGAGCTTCTCGAAGATCCACTGCGTCCAGTGGTAGTACTCCTCATCGCATGTGGATATCTCCCTGTCCCAGTCATATGAAAAGCCAAGGCTCTTGAGCTGGCGGCGGAAGTTGTCAATATTCTTCTTTGTTGTGGTATATGGATGAGTTCCTGTCTTTATAGCATAGTTCTCGGCAGGAAGCCCGAAAGAGTCAAATCCCATCGGATGAAGCACATTGCAGCCCCTCATCGTAAGATACCTTGAGTAGATATCTGTTGCCGTATAGCCCTCAGGGTGTCCTACATGGAGCCCCGATCCGGAGGGGTAGGGGAACATGTCAAGGACGTATTTCCTCTTGTTCTCAGGAAAGGAGGGGTCTTCAGTAACCTTGAAAGTCTTGTTCTCTTCCCAGTATTTCTGCCATTTTTCTTCGATTTCATTAAAAGGATACTTGCTCATAGCGCTTATAATATTCATTAAGTGCTTTTTATTCAACGATGGAGGCCAGAGGTGTTCATAAAGGTCAATGATGCAGAGCTTTACTACGAGAAGGAAGGAACAGGACAGCCCCTTATAATGCTTCACGGAAACAGGGAGGACATCAGCATCTTTTCTGAGGCAAGGAGCCTCCTGAAAAAGAGCTATGCTCTCTATCTTGTGGATTCCCGGTGCCATGGAAAAAGCAGTAATCCCGAAAGCCTCACATACGATGCGATAGCAAGCGATGTAATCGCATTTATTGAGAAACTGGAGCTGAAGAGACCCGTACTCTACGGCTTCTCTGATGGTGCCATAGCCGCCCTTCTTGTTGCCTCCCGAAGGCCGGACCTTATCTCAGGATTAATTGCATCGGGCG
>CAZHQL010000187.1:0-226 GCA_964534915.1 uncultured Spirochaetaceae bacterium
CTTTGTACGCCCAACCATTTCTCTTAAATCCTTCTCGCTCAGCCTGATCAGGAAAGTCCTTCCGTGCGGGCATGCTGGCTCATCCATATCAAATACTTTCTCAAGGAGCGCTTCTGCACTGAAATAATCAAGCTTGTCTCCAGCCTTTACAGCTGCCTTGCATGCAAGGATTGCAAATATATTCATCTCAAGCTCTTTCTCATCCCCTGTGTTCACGCTTATAAAG
>CAZHQL010000187.1:236-2391 GCA_964534915.1 uncultured Spirochaetaceae bacterium
CATCCTCTATTGAGCGTGCTACAGAAGGCAGTGCTATGATATACCATTTATCATTCTTTTTCTCAAGCTCTATTCCAAGGTGTGAGTAGATGTAAGAGTTTTCATCCAGGAAGGATGAGACATCGCTTTCAGTATCAAGCTCGAGGGGGACTAACAGCGGCTGCACATCCTTTTTCTCAAGAATCTCATCATAGAGGATTCTCTCATGCGCAGCATGCTGGTCCACAAAATACAGCTCACCATCCAGCTCTGCTATTAAAAACAGGTTGAATGCCTGTCCGATATATCTGAAAGAAATCTTTTCTTTCTTTTCATCCAGAGCCTTTTCTCTCTCTTCCCTCTTCTGTCTCAGCTCCTTGGCTCTCTCTATCCAGGCATTGTCCCTTGGCCGCTCTGACTTCTGATATGACCAGATTGCATCCGAGAGAGTATTGGCCATTTGATAATCATCTTTAAAAGATTTAGGAGGGGATGTGTATGAAGCACTCTGCCATGGCCTTTTTGAAGTTCTCTCTGGGGCACTGAAAAGAGGCACTGTGTTTTCTTCCTTTATCTGAGGGATCTTACGCTCTATGCCGCTTTTTAAAAGAAGCACAACAGCGTGATGTATATCCTTGATGTTTCTTATCTTAACTTCCTTCTTTGCAGGGTGTATGTTAAAGTCTACAAGCTCTGCATTATCCTGAATAAATACTGCAGCATACGGGTATGAACCTCCGGGAAGAAGCTCTCCATAGCCATAGCATACAGCCTGTGTAAGGCTGTACTCTTCCACCGGGCGAGAGTTCACATATATCCTGATTTCCTTTCTGTCGCTTCTGAAACGCGCACTTGTTGTTGCTATTATGTCTATTGTGAATTCTTCTTCCTTTCCCCTTAAGTGTACTACGTCTCCATCTGCTATTCCCGAGGAGCGGTAGAGCATCATCACGCGCTCCTTTAAGCTCTCTGCCGTCTCAAATGTGAGCTTAAGGGAGCCATCAGAGTAGAACTTGAATGACACAGAAGGATTTGCAAGGCTTCTGGAGATTATTAAATTCTTGCAGGCCTGTGCTTCAGTTGAGGCCTTCTTCAAGAAGTTCCTTCGTGCGGGGATATCCATAAAGAGGTTCTCAGCCTCTACTATAGTGCCCTTGTTGATTGCAGAGCGCTCAACAGTGCCACGCTCTCCATTATCTATTATGATTCTGTTTCCCTCCCTTCTCTCGCTGTCAAAAGAAGTAATTGTCAGCCTGGAGACAGCTGAGATAGAGTAGAGTGCCTCGCCGCGAAAGCCAAGCGTGCTTATATTGTACAAATCATCTTCTGTTTTTATCTTGCTGGTTGCATGGCGCGTTGCGATAACAGCTAAGTCTTCCTTCCTTGTTCCCTTCCCGTTGTCTGTAACCTTCAGGCTGTCAATTCCGCCGTTTTCAATTTCAATGAGAATCTCATCTGCACCTGCATCGAGCGCGTTGTCTAAAAGCTCACGCAGAATGCTCTCAGGCCTCTCTATTACTTCTCCTGCCGCAATGCGGGATGCAATTCTCTCTGGTAGCTGATTTATATTACGCATGCAAAACCAATCCTTGAGTTTATTAATCTGATTATACTTACCGCTTGTGTGTATTGCCAGAGCATCAAGCGCAAATTAAAAATCCCGACATCTATGCCGGGATAAGAGAAGTGAAATAATTTATACTTCTCTGACACTCACTGCTGGAGAGTGAAGCTCTGCCTCGTATGCGATGCTTGTGAATATAGCAGCACCTGGAAGCTCTGTCTCTCCAGTAAGAATCTCACTTTCACCTGTAAGCACTTCAGAAATGACTTCTACGAAAGGCATAGCCGGAATGAGAGGCTCTGGAGTCTCTATAACGGGCTCTTCAGGAAATATGAGCTCGAGGGAGGAAACTTCCATTTCCGTCAGAGCAGGCACAAGAGGCCCTTCTGATTCCTCAGAAAATTCTTCTTCCCTTCCAGCAAAACCCTGAGAAGAAACTCCTATGAGAGGTGCATCAGGCACGCGCGGCTCTGGAGTCTCTATAACGGGCTCTTCAGCCAGTCCAATGAGCTCGAGGGAAGGCTCTTCCATTTCCGTCAGAGCAGGCACAAGAGGCTCTTCTGATTCCTCAGAAAATTCTTCTTCCCTTCCAGCAAAACCCTGAGAAGAAAC
>CAZHQL010000187.1:2491-2980 GCA_964534915.1 uncultured Spirochaetaceae bacterium
TCCTATGAGAGGGGCATCCGGCACACGCGCCTCTTCGGCCTCTATTACAGCTTCTTCAGGAATTTCAATAAGTTCCTGATGCGTAACTTCAACAACATGCACATCCTCTATGATTTCCTCTGTGCCCGGAAGAGATGCAGCAACGCTCAGTGATGGTGCTGCCGGGATGCGCGCATTTACTCTGCCTTTAACGAGACTTGAATACGTATAAGGCTCAAGGGTATATACATTTCCATCGAGTGCATTAAGTGTCTGGACCTCAGCATCCGGAGTGTAGTTGTAGAATGCTTCATCAGTATCTGTTGAGATAATCCTGTATTTTCCTTCCTCTCTGAAAGCAGAAAGCGTTACCGGAGTGTACAGGTAAAAACAGAGGTCCGTTTTAAGTGTAATAAATGCCTCTCCGTCAACAAGGTAGAAAACAGGCACGCCCTCAAAAAGGGAAAGCACTGCAAATAAAGTGTTTTCATCAAGCGTAATATCCCCGTA
>CAZHQL010000188.1:0-2945 GCA_964534915.1 uncultured Spirochaetaceae bacterium
AAGGATAGTGCTTCCAGAAAAGACGCATTTGAACTTCCAAATGGGAACTGGATGACGAAACAATCATTCTGGTTCAATAACAGCTACGTACGAAGCATCGTATTAACTCATTTCCCTGACCTTGCCTGTAAATAGAGGGGGGCTTTGATAGGAGTGATTAATGGAAAGAGTACCATTTCAAACATTTGTTCCTTTCTTTTGTTGCAATTGCAACATACAAGTAGAGTATTGCAGATTACTCTGCTTTATGTAAGTAGGAAAGGATATGAAGAGAAAGATTATCAAGATAGATGAAGAGAAGTGCACAGGCTGTGGATCATGTGTTGATGCATGCCATGAAGGAGCTATTGGACTTGTAAATGGCAAGGCAAGGCTTATGAGAGAAGACTATTGTGATGGACTTGGGGATTGTCTGCCATCCTGTCCTGAGAAAGCTATCACATTTGAAGAAAGGGAAGCACCTCTATATGACGAACAGGCTGTGATGAAAGAAAAGATGATGGCCCAGCATGGCCCTGGCCATATGTGCCCGGGCTCAATGGCAAAGGCTATCAGAAGGGAAAAGGCCAAAGCTCCTCAGAGCTCTGCAGAGAAAGCGGAGAGCGAGCTCGGGCAGTGGCCAGTGCAGATAAAGCTTGTTCCCGTAAATGCTCCCTATTTTAAGGGCGCCAATCTTCTCATTGCTGCAGACTGCACGGCCTATGCCTACGGTAGCTTCCACAAGGACTTTATGAGAAACCGCATTACCATAATAGGCTGCCCGAAACTTGATGCTGTGGATTACAGTGAAAAGCTTGAAGAGATCATCCGCACAAACGACATCAAAAGCGTGAAGATCATAAGGATGGAAGTTCCATGCTGCGGAGGCCTTGAAATGGCAACAAGGAATTCCATCAAGAAAAGCGGGAAGTTCATCCCCTGGTCCGTAGTAACCATCTCCACTGATGGGAGGATTCTGGAAGATTGAGTTTGCCTGCATTTATCGCAGTTAGAATGAGAGAAAATTCGAAACTATCGCAGTTTGGATGTTCAAAAAGTCCAAGCTATCGCAGTTTAGATACTGGAAAAACTCTGATTTATCGCAGTTTTAGTTGCTGTTGTTCCTCTCATATGATATTCTTTTCCTATGGAAAGAAGCTATTTGGAAGATGTCCTGAAAGATCAGAAAGAGGATTTCGAGATCCTTTGCAGTAAGGATTACTGTCCTCGTTATGAAGAAAGGCTTGTCAATCTTGAAAGCAATCTTGCTCAGGTAATAATAGGTGTCAGACGCTCTGGAAAGTCCACATTGTGCATAAACGTAATAAAGAAGTCAGACTACAGCTTTGCCTACGTAAACTTTGATGATGAGCGACTTGATAGAGCAGCATCAGAAGATCTCAATACAATTCTTGCATGCCTCTACCAGATCTATGGAGACTTTACGCATCTGTTCTTGGATGAGATTCAGAATGTTCCTTCCTGGCCATTGTTTGTAAACAGACTCCTTCGCAAGGGTATTCATATTCTCCTTACGGGCTCCAATGCCAGACTTCTTTCAGGAGAACTTGCTACTCATCTTACAGGAAGACACTCAACGATAGAACTCTTTCCCTTCTCATTCCAGGAATACTGTGCCTTCTGGAAGATCAATACATCTTACGAGACTACGAAGGAGAAAGGCCTGCTGAGAGCCTCTTTCGATGACTATATTCGGAAAGGAGGTTTCCCTGAAATCTACAACGAAACGCGTTCTGAGGCCTATATCGATACAATTTTTAAGGCCATCATTTCAAATGACATCATCAATCGCTACAGAGTCCGATATAAGGCTGCTTTCAGAAGGCTTGCAGAGCACATGCTCAATATAGTTCCTGCAAAGGTAAACGTAAAGGAACTTCAGGGTGTATTCTCAATGCGTTCAGACCACACAGTGGAGAACTATCTGGAGTATCTGGAGAACGCATATCTTCTAATCCCTGTAAACAAGTTTTCCTACAAAAGCAAACAGCGTGTAGTCAACACCAAGGAATACCCCGCGGATGTTGCTTTTATGCGCCCGAGAGAGAATGCTTTTAGAGGAGAGAGTCTTGGGTGGAGGCTGGAGACCATAGTCTTTATTGAGCTTCTCAGACGCTATAAAAGCCAGGGTTATGATGTCTTTTACTACAGTGAAGCGCAGTATGAAGTTGACTTTGTAGTCTCGAGAAGGAATGAGGTTAAGGAGCTTATTCAAGTAAGCTATGACTTATCAAGTGATAAGACCTTGAAAAGGGAAGTAAAAGCGCTTGAGAAGGCAGGAGAGAGGCTTAAGTGCACAAACCTTACCCTTATAGGCCTCTACACTGACAATGCAAGACTAGGGGAGCTAAAGGGGGCTATCAAGGTATTAGATGCAATATCCTGGCTTTTGTCTCGCGAGTAGAGAGCCGCATTATTACTGTTTAGGCGAGGTTGCCTCCAACAGGAGATAGTAAGCTTCAGTTTTATAAAGGAGGCTATCAGAGTTAATGTAATCAATAGCCCGGTTCCCTTCGTTATCCTTGGCATCAGGATCAGCGCCAGCATCAAGCAAGGCTTTGATAATCTCGGAATCATTAAAGGCTAAAACAGCCAAGATGAGAGCTGTCGCGCCATAATTGTCCCTCTCCTCGATATCAGCACCGGCTTTAATGAGTGTAGTGATAATCTCAGGATTCATATTGACTGTAGCTGCCTGCATAAGAGCTGTCCTGCTTTCTTTGTCCCTGGCTCTGATATCAGCACCGGCATCAATGAGTGTAGTGATAACATCAGGATTCATATTGAAGGTAGCGGCTGCTATGAGAACTGTCGTAGCATTATTGTCCCTCTCTTCGATATTAGCACCCGCATCAATGAGTGTAGTAATAACCTCAGGATTGGTTGTGCAGCAGGCTGCATGCATAAGAGCTGTCTTTCCTTCTTTGTCCCTAGCGTTGATATCT
>CAZHQL010000189.1:0-2909 GCA_964534915.1 uncultured Spirochaetaceae bacterium
CTCCTTCTCCCCGGTTAATCAGTATCTCAGAACCGTCTTTGTAATACCTCGCGCTGAGAGTACGGGAAATGCCATTCAGGTCAGGCATCCCATATCCGAAACCGTTTCCTGCCGCCTTATGCTTGGCTGCATAATTCTGAAGGTATTCCCACAAATTAGGGGTAAGCGTATATTTCGCAGGAACGTCTTTTTCAAGAATGTCATTCAGACACATCTTATGTTCAGGCCTGGCATAGTCGAACTCATACTTTATACCCTCGCCATAGCGATGCTTGTCGAAGCCGATAATCAGTATTCTCTCCCGATGCTGCGGAACAAAGTCCTGTCCGTCAAGAATCGCATTGAATGCCTCATAATCGAGTTCCTTCAGCGAGCTCTCGATAACTTTCCAGGTGTTACCCTTATCGTGGCTATGGAATACAATTCAATTGGACTTATTTTAACAGATTGATTAATATAAGCGAGGTAATATGAAAGTAAGAGTAAGCGTCAGAAAACAGAAGGATTTATTTGCAGCAAAAGAGATCATAAAGCATCTTGCGCTTGTATGGCCTGCTGAGTATTCCATATCCCAGGAAAAGCTCGAAGGGCAATGCAATATTTCATTATCATCTGAAGATGAAAGGGAGGATTACTACTCATTCTTCTATTCAGGTCTTGATGGCTGCATAAAGGGCTCAAATCAGATAAGCCTTCTTATCGGGTGCTATCGCTTTCTTTCTGCCATCGGCTTCTTCTTTCCCGCCCCGGGAATAACGATTATTCCAAAAAATCCCCCTTCATCGCTCAGGAGCGTAAGCGTAAGGGAAGAAAGCCGTGCGTCCTTTCGCCACAGGGGAGTTGCAATTGAGGGTGCAAACACCATTGAGAATGTCATCTCCCTGATTGACTGGCTTCCAAAGGCTGGCTATAACACATATTTCCTCCAGTTTGATATCCCCCACACCTTCTTTGCCCGGTGGTATCAGCATGAAGAGAACCCTCTTCTTGAGAAAGAGGAGTTTACAAAAGAAAGGGCCATAGCTCTCAAGAGTGTTGTTGAGACTGCCGTAAAGGAAAGGGGAATGCTTCTTCACTCTGTGGGACACGGGTGGACTTCAAGGGCAATGGGAATGGACGCTCTTGGATGGGAGGAAGAGAAAGAGAGGCCTGAAGACCTTCCGATGGCTGCTGAAATAGATGGAAAAAGAAGGCTCTTTGGCGGCATTGCCATCAACACAAACCTCTGCTATTCAGAGGAGAGCAACATAAGGGCAATGGTAGATGTAATCCTTGAGTATGCCATGACGCATAAGCAGACCGATGTCCTTCATTTATGGCTTGCAGACGGATGGAATAATTTCTGCGAGTGCCCGAAGTGCAAGGACAAGCTTCCTGCAGACCAGTATGTAAGGCTTCTCAATGCTGTTGACAAGGCATTTTCGGAAAACGGAATTGAAACGAAAATCTGCTTCCTTATCTATTTCGACCTTCTCTGGCCCGCAGAGTGTGAGAGGATTCTCAATCCAGAGCGCTTCATCATGATGTTTGCCCCCATAAGCCGCTCATTTGAATCATCCTATATGGATGCAAAGATTGAGAGCACTTACCCTGAATACAGAAAAAACAGGATAACAGCGCCTGCAGGAGTCGGGGAAAACCTTGCGTTTTTAAAATCATGGCAGAAGAGAGTATTGTGTGACAGCTTTGACTTTGACTATCATCTTGGAAAGGCCCACAATGGGGACCCGGGGCACGAAAAGATCTCAAGGATAATTTCTGAGGACATCAGGAGCCTCAGCGCCCTGGGCCTCAATGGATATATAAGCTGCCAGGAGCAGAGAGCTGCTTTCCCGACGGGTCTTCCAAACTACATCATGGGCCAGACATTGTGGGATTCTTCCAAAGACTTTGACGCACTGGCTGACAGCTACTACAGCCATGCCTTCTCCTTAGGCCCTGAGGAGACAAAGAGAATAAGGAAAATCCTTTCTTCCATCTCATATCTTTTTGATATGGATTTCTTCAAGGGAAGTAAAAAAGGCTCTCTTTCTCCAGAGAAAAACATGACTGCTGTTTCTCCCCTTGCAGAAGAGCTGAGAGAATTCGTTAATGAGAATATCGGAAGGAATGACCTTCAGCAGGGGCACATTGAGATGTGGAGAAGGCTCAGCTATCTTCCTGAGTATATCAGCCTCTTTTCACGCTTTTTCTTCCTCCGTGCAAAAGAAGAAGATGCCAAAAAGGCCTTCGAAGCGTTTTCCCTCTTTGCTCAGGAGCATGAGCTTGAGCTTCAGGAAGCACTTGATGTCTTCCGCCTGGTAAAGACGGCAAGAGAGTATGCCGGCTTTGATGAACAGGGTTAGGCTGTACTGACACAGACTATAGTCAGCTCTCTTCCATCAACACGGAACCTTATGTTGCAGTCATAATAAGTAAAGCCGTAGATCCTTTTGCTGTCGTGATGGTACTGCGGCCGCGGATCCAGTGAAAGGATTCTTACAACATCATCCTTTATATCTTCCGGGAGCGTGATTCCTTCTGCAACTCTTACAGAAAGAAGGGGAAACTCAACATCATCTGTAAAGCCCCCTGTTGCATCAGCGTGACTGTCGGTGGATGCAATATATGGCTTTATATCATAAATTGCAGTGCCATCCATTAAATCTGCTCCTCTTACTACAAGAACAGGGCCCCTCTTTTCGTCGTATATTATTCTTTCAAGCTTCACTGAAGAAAGTCCTATGGGATTCGGACGCTTTGGAGAGCGCGTTGCAAAGACTCCAAGCCTCTCCTTTCCCCCAAGGCGCGGAGGACGCACTGTCATTGCATCAGTCTCTCCATCATCAAAATGCCAGATGAGCCATATATGGGAAAAGCCGTCAAGAGCGCGGAGTGCATCCTTAGTGCGGTATTCCTTTTCAAATACA
>CAZHQL010000190.1:0-2908 GCA_964534915.1 uncultured Spirochaetaceae bacterium
CGTTACCGCTAACGTGCATGCCGTTGAGTCCGAGCAGGATGTTATGCAGCAGCTCAATCTCCTTGAGACAATTGTCGCAAGAGGATATGATGCAGTCCTCGTATCGCCGATTACAGAGCAGAATCTCATTCCAGGACTGCAGTCGGCAACGGATGCAGGCCTTGTAATCATCAACGTTGACACAGCTGAGATTACAGTTGAGAGCGCAGATGAAAACGGAATCAAGATCACATCCAGAATCGGGTCTGACAACTATGATTCGGGAAGAATGGTTGCACAGTTCATGAGCGAGGTCCTCGGCTCAAGGGGTGGAAAGGTTGCTGTAGTAGAAGGAAATCCTGGAGATACATGCGCTATTGCAAGAACAAATGGATTTGCAGACTATGCAAGGGAATCAGGCAATCTCAACCTCGTAGCATCCCAGACAGGCAGATGGGACCGCTTGCAGGCTCTTGAAGTAACAACCAGCATGCTGCGCGCCAACCCGGATATCCGCGGCATCTACTGCAACAACGACACGATGGTTCTTGGAGCCATGCAGGCTGCAGAAGATCTCGGATATGAGATTCTCTCAAGTGACAATCTCCACCGCGCAGGCGAGGAAAGGACCCTGCTTTTAGTCGGTAACGATGGCATCCAGGAGGCTTTGGAAGCTGTAGAGAATGGAACGCTGACAGCAACAATAGCACAGAAGCCATACCTCATGGGCTATGCAGGTCTTGAGGCAGCTATCATGGCTCTCGAAGGCAGAACACCGCCTGAGACAGTCTATACTCCTGTTGCACTTCTTACAAAGGCAGCTTTCTGATATATATCTGAAGAAGCCTGAAATGACGGCTGTTGCCATCCCTCCGGCAGCAGCCGGTTTTAATTTCACTTCCGAGATTTTTCTTGCTAAGGCGCTCATTATGGCGATAACATCATCTTGTAGGGAAGAGAAGGAGGAGGCATGAAAAAGATCAGGCTATGCATAATAGGCGGGGGCTCAAGACAGTGGGCTATAAAGTTCATCAAGGATCTAACTGTTCAGGACAGGATTTCTGCGCACATCACCCTCTATGATATCGACATAGAAGCTGCAAGGAATAACGAGATTGTTGCCAACAATATCTTCAAGGCCAACGGAAAGGATGCTCATCTCTCATCTTCTGTTGCGCTCACGCTCGATGAAGCCCTCCCTGGCTCAGATTTCGTAATAATTGCAATAGAGCCCGGGATAATAGAAATAAGGGAGGCTGACCTGCTCCTTCCTGAAGAGGCAGGGATTCTTCAGTCAGTCGGAGACACTACAGGGCCTGGCGGCCTCATGAGGGCATACAGGGCACTTCCATTATTCTTTGACTTTGCAAGGGCAATAGAGAAACATGCACCAAGCGCGTGGGTAATCAACTACACGAATCCCTTAACGCTCTGCACTGCAGCGCTTTATAAGGCATTTCCCGGGATAAAGGCAATCGGATGCTGCCATGAAGTCTTTCACACTCAGGAGTTCATCGCATCCTTTATCGCAAAAGAGAGGAATATAGAGATTCCAGATAGAAGGGAGATCAATCTGGATGTCTCTGGAGTTAACCATTTTACTTTTGCTACCAGTGCTCTCTATAAGGGTGAGGATGTAATGCCAGTCCTGAAAGAATATGTAAAGAGAGAGGATGCATTCCCGGACCTTACAGAAAAGTCAAGGGAGAGAGCAAAGAGTGGCAAGTGGTTTGACTCAGACAGCCTTGTTGCACTTTCATTTCTAAGGGACTTTGGCGCGCTCGGGGCTGCCGGCGACAGGCATCTTGCGGAATTCGTGCCGTTCTTCCTCACAAGCGACAGCAATGTCTTCCGCTATGGCTTTACGCGTACTCCGTACTCATACAGGCTGGAGGAGGATAAGAGGAAGAAGGCAAAGGTATATGAAGGGGAAGACCTAATTGCCACCAGGTCCTCTGAAGAGGGTGTGGATATCCTTCTTGCGCTCATCGGGGAAGGCACGCTCAAGACCAATATCAACATGATCAACAAGGGCCAGGTACAATACCTTCCCCTTGGGCACATTGTTGAGAGCAACGGGTATATATCAACAGACTCAATAGTCCCGATTGTTGCAGAGAATCCTCCTCTGAGCATTCAGACAATGGTAAAGAGGATCCAGAGAGAGCAGGAGATAGCACTTGAGGCAATCTGGAATGGAGATAGCAATCTCCTCTTTGAGGCCTTCATGCTCGATCCCCTCATGAGGCTTGCGCACGACAATGCAAGGTCTCTCTTTGACAGAATGCTCAAGGAATGCGCTCTGCGCTATGAATGATGAAGGAAGAAGAGAGATGGAACTAATGCTCGATTCAGCAGATCTTGAGAAAATTGAGAGAGCTCTGAGAGTCTATCCGGTCTCAGCTGTGACATGCAATCCTACAATACAGAAAAAGGAAGGCGCAGATGATTTTGTCTCTACGATTCAGAGCCTGAGAGAGCTTATTGGAACAAGGCCCCTTCATATCCAGGTGATAGGGCCGAGCGCCAGGGAAATGGTTGAGGAAGCAAGAGCTTTATCTGAGCGTTTTGATAATCTCTTTATAAAGGTTCCTGTTACAAAAAGCGGGCTGGAAGCTATAAAAATCCTTTCATCCGATGGCATACGCATAACAGCTACAGCCATATATTCTTCCATTCAGGCCCTGCTTGCAGCGGCCGCAGGCGCTGAATATCTGGCCATTTATTGCAACAGGATGGAAAGCATGAACATTGATTATGAGCGTGTAATAGCTGACGCTGCTGCATCTTGCGGAGAAAGCAAGATACTTGGAGCCTCCTTTAAGAATGCAGGACAGATTGTAAAGGCAATAGCAGCAGGGGCACATAGTGTGACTGCAGACCCTGATGTCCTTGATGCAGCAATCTCTTCAGGCATTATAACAAGTGC
>CAZHQL010000191.1:0-2893 GCA_964534915.1 uncultured Spirochaetaceae bacterium
ACCAGCGCTCCTTGGCTGTACGACATTCTTCAACTACATGTTCATACAGTTCTTCAGGACACTGCCCACAGAGCTTGATGAATCTGCAAAGCTCGATGGCTGCTCAAGCCTGAGAATCCTTATCCAGATTCTCCTTCCGCTCTGCAAGGCCGCAGTCTTCTCTGCAATCGTATTCCAGTTCGTCTGGATCTGGAATGACTTTCTCAACACGCTCATATACGTGAGCTCCGTTGTGAAGTACCCTGTGTCCCTCGGGCTGAGGATGTCCATGGATGTGGCAACGGAATTCGACTGGAACAGGATAATGGCGATGTCGCTGATTGCAATCCTTCCGCCTGTAATAATCTTCTTTGCCGCTCAGAAGTACTTTGTAGAGGGCATTGCAACAACGGGCCTCAAGGGCTAGAGGGGAAGAGAGATACTTACAGTAACTCCCCTTATTCCATCGGACTTGACAATGAGTTCAGAGCCGCCTCTGGAGAATATCCTCAGGCGGTCCCTTACATTCATCAGCCCTATCGAATGATTCTTCATAAGAGCCTGCCCTGCTGAAGAATTGAGCCTTTCAAGCTCCTCTTTTTTAAGAGGCTTTCCGTCATCGTAGACATCAATAAGGAGAATGTTATCCATGCACTTGACTGTGAGAGCTATAACAAGGGCTCGCCCTTCAACCATGCCATGGCTTATCGCATTCTCAAGAAGCGGCTGCAGCATCATGCCTGGAACCTTCAGATCCAGATGCTCTTCGATTTCAAGCCTTTCAGTGTAGCTGAACTTATCATGAAACCTGTACTTTTGGAGCTTTATATAGGTGCGCGCGCTCTCAAGCTCCTGATCAAGCGGAATGCCATCAGAGTGCCCAGAAGCAAGGGATGCCTTGAAAAGGGATGAAAGCAGCATCAGCATATGGCTTGCATCGTTTTCTGATCCGGAGAGCCTTATTGTCTTCCAGTAGATGTTATCAAGAGTGTTGAAAAGGAAATGAGGATTGATCTGCATCTGAAGTGCCCTGTAATCTGAGACTTCCTTCTGAAGCTTGAGATAGTCATTCTGCATGAAGTTATCAAGCACTGTTACTGTAAGGTTCTTGTAGAAACTTCCGCCTGCTTCTGCTGCCTTTGATTCCTTTGCCTCAAGGGCATCGACAAGAACATCTATAAATTCACGCTCTTCCTTGTCCGTCCTGTATGAGATGAAGAGCCCTATCAGGATGATGACAAAACTGAGCAGCACTATAAGAAGGATCATCAGGCCCAGAAGCGTATTGATTTCACTTTTATCGATATAGAGATTGTATACAAGGCCATTGTTCTCACTTACATAAAAAAAGTGCTCAAGGCTGTCCTGGCTGATGCCATCAAGGGTTGAGAAAAGAACATCTCCTTCGAGATTGCATACGCTGAGGTACATATCGCTGCCGCGGAAATACTCGCTGAAGCTCTCCCTGAGACGGCCTGTATCAAGATCAATTGCGATTACCCCCGCATATTTTCCCACAGTATTCATGATGCTCTGGCTGATGCGGATCTGATTCCCGTCTGCTATGACCTCTGTCCGCGTTGAACCAAGGGAAGATGGTGCGTAGCTTTCAAACCAGCTTCTCTCGGGCACGAAGGAAAGAGATACAAGGCCCGAGTCGCTTACCAGAAACTCCTGCTCCGGTATGAATATATAGATTGCGTTGATATAGCGCTGCGAGCTTACCATTGCAGTTAAAAATGATGTTATAAGGCGTATTTCCTTATACGTGTCATAATCTGCGCTCATGCCATCTGCAACCATCCTCAGTGAGCGCACAGCATCATTATTCGTGCTGAATACGAGGTTTAGTGCAGAAATCTCCCCTACTATCGAGTCATAGTACACTGATGCCTGGTAAAGCGTCTGGTTTGCCTGATTATATACCCCGCCTGAGACAAATGCATTCGTTATGGCAATCATGGCAAATGCAAAAATGAGGATGGCAATGAAGAGAGGCAGGCTGTGACGGAGAAAGATGGAGGCAAAATCTGAACCCTTACTCTGCATTCTCACCCCTTAGGTACTGTTTTCTGTACTGCTGTGGCGATAGTCCATAGAATTTCGTGAATGTGCGGCAGAAGTTCTGGACATCCGAGTATCCTGTTGCTGATGCAATCTCGCTGTTCTTGTAGCTTAGCTTGCACTCAAGCATATGGGAGGCTATCATCATCTTCTTCCTTATAAGATAGCTCTGGAAGTTCTCTCCCGTCTTTTCCTTGAATAGCCTCGAAAGATGCGAGCTGTTTACTCCAAGCTCATCTGAGACTGATTCAAGAGTGCATGTTGCTGTCTTCTTATCGATTATCTCAAGAGCATGTGCAACAAGGGGATTGTCGCTGTTGTATCTGGACACGGAGAAATCTGCACTGCCAAGCTGACCTCTTATCCGCTCGAATGCAGCGCTGATTTCATCAAAGGACGCAGGTTTCACAATATAATCGGCAACACCATAGCGTATGGCCTTCTTTGCATACTCAAAATCTGAATACGCGCTCATTATGCAGAAAAGCGGAGGATTTGGATGTGATGAAAGCTCCCTGATCAAGTCAAAACCAGAAAAGAACGGCATCCTTATATCTGTAAGGACAACATCAGTTCTCTCAGCAAGGCAATGCTCAAGAGCACTCCTTGCATTGTCGAAGCTGGCAGAGACATGAAAGCCCAGCTTCTCCCAGGGAAAGAGCTCCTCTAAGCCCTTTCTTACCTCATCCTCATCTTCAACAATGACAAGTTTGTACATAACGGGCCTCCATTTTCATATTATACCAGCTGTTTTTCTCCATTTCATTGCTGCCTTCATTCTCAGATGATCTTTCCATCCCAGAGCTCATCAAGGAACATGTCCCATGGAAGAAGTGTTATTCCATCATCT
>CAZHQL010000192.1:0-2887 GCA_964534915.1 uncultured Spirochaetaceae bacterium
AGGATCAAGGATTATGACAATACTGCCATAATCTACCGCACTAATGCGCAGTCGCGTCAGTTCGAGCAAGCATTGAGCCAGAGCCGCATCCCTTACCGCTTGGTCGGTGCTCTCAAGTTCTACCAGAGAGAGGAAGTAAAGGATGCTCTTGCAATACTCCGCCTGCTTACAAACAGACAGGATAAGGTAAGCTTCATGCGCATTATCAACAAGCCGCCGCGCGGCCTTGGAAAAAAGACAGTTGAGAAGATTCTCAAGGACTCTGATGGCTCTGATTTAATAGATGCCCTGAGCGAGTTTGCAAAGAGCGCGGGTGCCAAAGCTAAAACGGGCGCAGAAAACTTTCTTTCTGCATATGAGAAAGCAACTGAAGACCTGGATAGGGGAACAGGGCTTGGATATCTCATAAAGGATGCGCTTGATAATTTCTCCCTCAACGATTACTACGAAAGCGACCCTGATAAGAATGTAAGGCAGAGCAGGAAGGAGAACCTGAGTGTATTAGCCGGGTCCTTATCTAAATACGATGCAGGGCGTAAAAGCCTTGAGGCATTCCTTGAGAACATCACGCTTGACAATACAACAGAGGGAGGCTCTGGCAAGGATGAGAGGACGGGAGTTACTCTCATTACAATGCATAACACCAAGGGCCTTGAGTTTGACTACGTATTTGTAACAGGGCTTGAGGATGAGCTTATACCGAATTCAAAGCGGTATGATGTAGATCAAAGGCTTGAGGAAGAAAGGCGGCTTTTCTATGTAGCCATCACGAGAGCAAAAAAGGAGCTCTATCTTTCATATGCCGTCCGGCGCAGAGTGTGGGGATCCTTTGAGGTAAGGGAACCATCACGCTATCTGGAAGAAATCCCTGAAAAGCTCTATTCAGGTGCTATTATCTATGCCAGGAGAAAGACCGCATACGAGTGCAGGGGAGCTAAGGTCGAGCCTGCAAGGAAAAGTGTTATAAAGCTTGAGAACAAGCCGGAGTGGGCTAAGAACATCGAGATAAAAAAGAAGGAGATTCCTTCATTCTCCCTTCATGATACTGTCAAAAGCCCGTTATATGGAAAGGGAATAATCCTTGCTATCACAGGAGAGGAAAAGGGACGCCGCCTGCTGAGCATCAAATTTGATGCAGTTGGCACTGTCCGCTTGAATGAAAGCACAAGCGAGCTTGCGATCCTTGAGAAATCTGATGGCAGAGAGGAGATCCTTACAGGCTTTTCTGTCGGGGACAGGGTAAAGAGCCCTGCGTACGGACAAGGGGATGTAAAGGAGATCAGACAGGTTAACAGCAAAAGGATTCTCACTGTCCTCTTTTCATCCGGCAAAGAGGTCAAGCTTGTGGAAGGCTACTCGAGCCTCGAGCGCCTTTGAATGGGCTATTTACACAGCCTCTTGTTTTCCGCTATAATGCATTTTCGGTCAGCCTTGCTGACCTGCATATAAAGGGAATCCCAGATAGCCTTTCCTGTCCCTAAGGGAAATGAGCTGTCTTAAATTCCTCTCTTATAGGAAGTCTTAAGGGATTAAAGGCTATGGAAAGCACCTTATTCGCCTTCCCACAGAATAAGCGTGGTTAGTTCTTTATCCTTCTGAGCCGGTGAGTCCTATACAGATATGCAACAACATCAGATATAAGGGTTTTGATTATGAAGACTATTTTTATCAAGCCAGCATCTGTCGAGAAGAAATGGTATCTCATCGACGCTGAAGGCAAGAACCTCGGACGTGTAGCTGTCGCAGCTGCTAACATCCTTAGAGGCAAGAATAAGGCTGAGTATGTTCCTCATCAGGATTTAGGGGACTACGTTATCATCATCAATGCTGCGAAGGCAACAGTCACCGGCAACAAGATGGAAGATAAGAAGTACTATCGTCACTCCATGTATCCAGGCGGACTCAAGGAAGAGACATACGGCGATGTGATCAAGCGCAAGCCAACCTTCCCGATGGAGCACGCAGTAAAGGGCATGCTCCCGCATGGAAAGCTTGGAAGGAAGCTCTTTACGAACGTAAGGATCTATGCATCATCTGAGCACCCGCACATGGCTCAGAAACCTATCACAGTTGAGATCTAAGGAGGCGCGATGATGGCTAAGAAGAAAGAAAAGAACACTGTCAACCTCGGCCATGGGGTTGGAAGAAGGAAGACGGCAGTAGCAAGAGTCTACCTCAGGGCAGGTAATGGCAAGATTACTGTCAACGGCAGGAACGTAGATGAGTATTTCGTAGATAAGCTCAATGCCTCCATCGTAAGCCAGCCATTCAAGATTACGGAGACTGAAGGCAAGTACGATCTTCTGATTAACGTATATGGCGGCGGCATCAAGGGACAGGCAGAGGCTTGCAGACATGGAGTTGCAAGAGCTCTTGTCAATGAGAATCCTGAGTATAAGCCAGCACTGCATGCTGCAGGACTTATGACCAGAGACCCGAGAATGGTCGAAAGGAAGAAGTACGGACAGCGCGGAGCAAGAAGGCGCTTCCAGTTCTCAAAGAGATAATCACAGAGCCCACGGGAGACCGTGGGTTTTCAATTTTCCATCACTGCCTCAATATGCTATATTCATGCCATGAAGGCATATGATAAGGCCCTCGCTCTGTTGGCTGCAAGAGAGCATACGGCAAAAGAGATTAAAGCCAAGCTTAAAGCAAAAGGCTATCCTGATAGCGAGACAGAATCTGCAATCACACAATTAAAGGAAGAAGGCGTGCTCGATGATGGCCGCTACATAGAATCCTATGCCAGAAGCCGTGCAAGGAAAGCAGGGGAGAGCGCTGCTCTGATGAAGCTGAAGCTCTTAGAAAGGGGCGTAAGCAAGGAAAAGACAGATGAATTCATATCTTCCTACAAGGAAAGCGATGAGTATTTAACTCTCTTAAA
>CAZHQL010000193.1:0-2874 GCA_964534915.1 uncultured Spirochaetaceae bacterium
TATTAACAGCCATGCCAATCCCGCCTTCAATTGTCTCTGTGTATACTATATAGAGCGGGGCTCCTACTGCCAGGCCGACATTCACTCTGAGTACATCGATCAAGGTAATGTCTGCACCTACTCTGCCATACATGGACAAATTAAAAAGCGAACAGTCATAAGGGAGCTCGCCCCAATCTGCAAATAATACATTTTCGCCCTCATAATCCATGGTATAATAACTTCCACTCAGGCCAAGCCCGGCAATGATACCAAACATATCATTGATTTCATACCGATAGCCAGCGCCGACTCGGAATGTAAAGCCAAAGTTTACATCATCATATCTATCGTCGAACCATCCGCCCAGCGGGAAATACAGACCAGCGCCATACTCTATTCCAAAGCCATAGGCTTGTGGGAAATAATTAGCTCCATCGATACTAAGTGCTAAGCTGGTCTGACTCATATCATCAAAACCATCATATATAGCAGTTACCGTATCGCTCAGAGTAAACCATGAAAACTCCGGTGTAAGAGAGATGCCAATCTGACCTTCGGCAAAGACTGGAATGACTGAGCAGATGAGAATAAGCACAACTACCCCTAATTTCTTCATATTTGTCCTCCAATAGATTCTTTTAATCGTTAGGAAACGAACTGAAACCATAAAAAGTCTACCCCCCCCCGTGGGGTATTGTCAAGGAGTTTTCGCCAGGGGCTCTGGTGCCCTTCATTGACAGCGCCATGGGCTTGCCTTACCATGATTTCAAATGGAACTCGATAATATAATCAAAACCTATTTCCTGTCCCCTCTTGAAGGAGAGGGAGGCTACTTCTCCTTTATAGATACATTTTCATCTCTTAACTCGGGATCAATATTCTACCTGGCAACAAGAGAATCCTTTTCATCCCTTCATAAGCTATCAGAGGATGAACTCTGGTTCTTCCTCGAAGGATCTCCTGCAGAGCAGATCCTCTTTGATGAAAAGAGCGGGAAAACAGAGAAGAGAATTTTGGATGAGGAGCACAGGGCCTCCATAGTGAAAGCAGGAATATGGCAGGCAACACGCCCGCTTGGCGCTTTTTCCTTCTTCTCAACGGTAATGTCTCCCAGATACGATGATTCAATGTACACTTCTGCCTCACCGGAGCTTCTTGACAAACACCCGTTCCTAAAGGAGTACGTAAATGCCTAAAGTCCTTATTACAGCTGGAAAGTCAAACCTGGGAAGAGCTCTTGTAGACACCTTTTTCTCACATGGCTACGATGTCTACATCACAACAACAAAAGACGAAGGAGAGACAAGTGCTAAGATTGTCAAAAGCTATGTTTATGATCTTTCTGAAGCGACTGAATTCTCCTTTCCTGAACTTGAGGAGCTTGATGTTCTTGTAAACAATGCAGGCATTTTCACAGAGAGTTCTATTGAAAAACTCAGTGTTCCTGATTTTGACAAAGTCTTTTCTCTCAACGTTAAAGGCATGGTCTTTCTGACAAAGGCACTTCTTTCATCCCTTAAGAAAACAGATGGAGCAGTTGTAAACATATCATCAATAAATGCAATCCACCCGGGCTTTGGAAGCACAATCCACTATGATGCTTCAAAGGGCGCTGTAAGTGCATTTACCCGCTCTCTAGCTGCAGAGACAGGACTGCGTGTCAATGCAGTTCAGCCTGGCCTTATCTTTCGAAAGGGGCTGGAGGGAAGCGTTCTTGAAGAAATCTGGAAAGAGCACAGCGTGAGAAAAGCCCTTATGGACCCAAAAGAGATTGCATCTGCAGTTTTCTTCCTTGCAACAAGCCGCGGGATTTATGGAGAGACTCTTACCATAGACAATGGCTATACTCTCTGCTAGGGAAATCGCAGCTCGGGCCTGTTTTTATTAACTTTCTATGATTTCCTGACATTGTCCATTATGCGCCTCTCCTATCCTTCTAAAGAAGCTATGTAAGAGCTTGGATTATGAGCTTAGAGCTTCTCTCAGATTGTATAGATCCTCTCCTGAGATCAGGAGGAAGGATGAGGATGTAAAATCAAAGCCGGAGGCGGATGCAAAGCCAATTTCGCTTACATCAAGCTCATCAAGAGCCCTGATGCTCTTCTCTTCTGAGAGGGCAATGCTTTCCTTCATCCTTTTTGAGGTATTTGCACTCAATTATCGTATAGCCGCTTTCCATCTTTATAGCGCAGCCGAATTCACCATTCTTCCTTGTCCTTGGACTTTCATACCAGTATGTTCCGATATCAAGAATATCATCTGCAAGGCCGGCTCTGATTAGCCTCCTGATGTACTCAGGAATCATTTTTTCAAACCTTCTTGCAATGAAGTCAGTAAGGGAAGGCTCAATGAACCTCTTGTAGAAAGCTGAAGGGCCCCTTAAATCTATTTCATTCTCGTTTGGAAGGATATAGGCATAGAAAAAGTGAAGGAGATTATCTGATATCTCATAGAAATTCTTCTTCTCATCCTTCTTTCTGTTTATAGGGAAAGTCTTTGTTATTATCTCCATATCCTGAAGCTTTTTAAGCTCTGCCGATACATTGGCAGAGGAAGAAGAGAGAGAAGATGCTATCTCACTGTTTCTTGCCTTTCCGTTTCCAAGGACAAGGAGAATGGACTCAGCCATTTCAAGGCGGAAGACTTCCTTTGAAAGTGCATGCCTGAGAGAGGTGTAGACATAGCCTTTAGCATCAAGGAGGATGTTCTCTATATTCCACTTAAGGCCCTTCTCTGGCTTAAGTGAGTCAAGGACAAAGGGATAGCCCCCGAAGAGTGAATAAAACGCAATCTTTTCATAAGCAGAGAGCTCAGGGTAGAAGGCAGATGAGTCAAAATAATCAAATGGCTTAAGAGCAAGCGTCAGCTGAAAGCGTCCATAGAGGGGATGAG
>CAZHQL010000194.1:0-2857 GCA_964534915.1 uncultured Spirochaetaceae bacterium
GATATGCCATGGCTCATTGACCATGCAGACTTCGTAGCATGCCATAACCCTGCATACATCGGACGCTATGATATGCTCTCAGCGCTTAAGCCGGGCGGAACATTCCTCTTGAACAGCCAGATTCCGTCCGAGGAGGTATTTGACCACCTCACAAGGGACATGCAGGAGCAGATCATCAGCAAGAAGATCCACTTCTACAACATCAACGCTCTTGAGATTTCTGAGAAGGCAGGACTTGGAACAAAGATCAACACAGTCATGCAGGCTGCATTCTTCAAGATCAGCGCAATCCTTCCTGAGGATGAGGCTATCGCACTGATCAAGAAGTATGTAAAGAAGACCTTCCTCAAGAAGGGAGAGGACGTTGTCAACAAGAACTATGCAGCTATAGACGGTGCATCAGCATCCCTTGTGGAAGTAAAGGTTCCAGAGAAGATCACAAAGAGCTATGAGCCGAAGAGGCTTATCAGCGACGATGCTGATGAGTTCACAAAGAGCATCATCGAGCCTGTAATGCACATGCAGGGAAACAGCATTCCTGTATCTGCAATGTCCTTCGACGGATCACTTCCAACCGGTACTGCAAAGCTCGAGAAGAGAGGCGTTGCTGCATTCGTTCCTCACTGGGAGGCGCAAAAGTGCATCCAGTGTAACCAGTGCGTGCAGTCATGTCCTCATGCAGCGATAAGGGCAAAGCAGATTCTTCCATCTGACCTTGCATCAGCTCCTGCAACATTCAACACGATCAAGAGCAACACGAAGAACGACAGGGACCTTCAGTTCAGGATTCAGGTCTATCCTGAGGACTGCCAGGGATGCGGAGTATGTATCGAGGCATGTCCTGCAAAGGAAAAGGCACTCTCTTTCAGCCCGATTGCAACAGAGAGGGAAGCTGGAGAGACAGTAAACTCCGAGTTCTTTGAAGCTCTCACATATGATAACCTTGACGGACTCAATATGAGCACTGTAAAGGGCCTTCAGTTCAAGCAGCCGTTCTTCGAGTTCAGCGGTGCCTGTGCAGGATGCGGTGAGACTCCGTATGTAAAGATGATCTCACAGATCTGCGGAGAAAGAGCTGTCATTGCCAACGCAACAGGATGTTCATCAATCTACTCAGGAACATTCCCGACAACTCCTTACACAAAGAGAGCTGACGGAAGAGGTCCGGCATGGGGTAACTCACTCTTTGAGGACAATGCTGAGTACGGTCTTGGAATGCGCCTTGCTATTGACAGCAACAGGAACCTTCTAAGGCTCAAGATTGATGCCCTTCTTGCTTCCGGGTGCTCTGCAGAGCTTAAGAGTGCTATTGAGAAGTCTCTTTCCCTCTGGGATGATGACACTGAGGCATCAATAACAGCCCAGAAGGAAGTACAGGCAGCTCTTGCAAAGGAGAAGGAGACAGATGCCAATAAGGAGGCCCTTGCAAAGGTTAAGGAGCTTCAGGATTATTTTTCGGACAAGCAGGTAATCATCATCGGCGGAGACGGATGGGCTTATGATATCGGATACGGCGGGGTAGACCACGTTGTTGCATCCGGCAGGAACGTAACTATCCTCGTCCTCGATACAGAGGTTTACTCCAACACAGGAGGACAGGCATCCAAGGCAACTCCGATTGCAGCAGTTGCAAAGTTTGCCAACGCAGGCAAGCAGGTAGGAAAGAAGAACATGGGCTTCATGTGCATGAGCTATGGACACGCATACGTAGCATCCTGTGCTCTTGGCTACAACAGACAGCAGGCTCAGAAGTGCCTGCAGGAAGCTGTTGCCTATAAGGGACCATCAATCGTATTCTGCTATGCACCATGTATAAACCATGGTATCAACATGAGGTATTCCCAGGTTGAGGCCAAGAAGGCTGTTGAAGCCGGGTACTGGCCGCTCTATCGCTTCAATCCGGAAGCAGAGCCTGGCAAGAAGTTCTCATGGGAGACAAAGCCTGCAACAGCAGACTATGAAGCATTCATCAAGGGAGAAGTCAGGTACTCATCCCTTTACAAGACAAACCCGGAGCATGCTGATGAGCTCTTTGCAAGAGCTGCAAAGGATGCCAAAGAGCGTCTTGCATTCTACGAAAGGTGTGGAGCCGTCATGGGAGAAATCCTGTAAGGGAAAACACCTTAAAAGCTCGCGGAGGGTCATGGCCCTCCGTTTTTCTTTGCCCCTGCACTCCGGAAAAGAGTGGACAATACCACACGGGGGGGGGTATCATAGAACTACAGTTTGGATTTCTGGAGGTTTTATGATTAAGAAAATTCTTATTGCGATTCTTATCTTTATGATGATGTTTGCTTTTGTATCCTGCAATGATGAGCCAGAGACTACTCCTCCGCTTAGCGAAGATGAGGCAAAGCTTCTGGTTGCGAAATACCTGGTTGGATTTTCACACGAGCACTTTTTGGATCAGCTGGAAAAAGCTTTAACAGGCACTGAGGGGAGTGCTATTAGTGACAACAGTAATCTTCTCTCCCAAGCCTTGCAATTTAAAGCAGGAGTTGACATTGAATTGTCTCTCACGCTTACCGACCACAGAGTAATGAAAGAAGGGAATGATTATAATAACAGCACAATGAGCGGGGACGTAACGCTCACGCTCCATGTGAAAAGCACAAGTGGAACATACACAATTACCCTTAGCAGTGTAACGATTGTAATCAGCGACGGCCTTACTGTCACGGAACCAGACACTGAAGGACAGCTCACTATAACCACTGATGGCGTTAGCATCGATGTAGAAGGAACAATAACCGTTACTGCAGATTTGTCTAAGCAGTCGATATCTTCTGTTGAGTTCAGCGACATTAGCCTCAGCCTGGAGTCTGGACAAGGGTCCCTAACGCTTTCTGATGGTACA
>CAZHQL010000195.1:0-2821 GCA_964534915.1 uncultured Spirochaetaceae bacterium
ATCCTTCCTCTGTTGTCATCACATCGTTCTTCTTCATAGGTACACTATAGCATATAACCGGTGAAAAGGTGAATTTAATATCACAGGGCTCAGAGCGCAGGCGAAAAGAGCTTATAGAAATACCTGAAGAGCTTCCTTACAGGGTTTATCCGCGCGCTCTCGCCCTTCTCTATCTGTTTTGACAGATCAAAGATCTTCTCAAAATCCTTCTTTACATCGCTTATGATGCTTGAATTAAAGAAAGCAACAGAGAGCTCAAAGTGAAGGTAGAAGGACCTGTAATCGAGGTTTGTGGTCCCGACGATTGCCCTCTCATCATCGGAGAGGAACATCTTTGAGTGCACAAAGCCCGGAGTGAACTCATAGATCTTCACTCCAGAATCTATAAGGTACTCGTAGTTGCTCCTTGTAACCTCATGAACCTGGGGTTTATCAGGATAGTTAGGCGTTATGATCCTGACATCTATCCCGCTTCCTGCTGCCATCCTTAGTGCATCGATTAGCTTGTCATCAGGAATTAAATAGGGTGTTGTTATCCAGACATAGCGCTTTGCGCTGTTTATGATCTGTATGTACGCATTCTCTCCCATGGGGTCAGTAAAGAACGGGCTTGTTCCGAAGATCTGGACAATGCCATCGCTTTGAGCCTTTTTCCGGGGCCTGTAGAGCTCGAGGTCCTCAAGCTCCTTTGTAAGCGTATACCAGGTTTCTAGAAAGAGGCGCGTTAAGGAAAAGCATGCAGAGCCCTTTATCTTTATCGCATTGTCCTTCCAGTATCCAAACCGGATAGTCCTGTTTGCATACTCATCTGCAAAATTAAGACCTCCGGTGTAGCAGACTTCCCCGTCAATTGAGAGGATTTTCCTGTGGTCACGGAAATTAAGGCGCGGATTCATATGCATCTTAACAGGATTGAATGCCCTTGCCTTTATTCCATAGAGCCTTGCAAGTGTCCTGTCATAGTGAATCGGAACAGCGTTTATCGATCCAAGGTCATCGTATACGATGCGGACATCAACGCCTTCTTTCACTTTTTCCTTTAAAATCTCAAGTGTTCTGTCCCAGACTTCTCCAAGTCCTATGATGAAATACTCCATGAATATGTATTTTCTTGCTTTTTTAAGCTCAGAAAACACATCGGGGAAGAACTCTTCGCCTGTTGGAAAGTAAGTGGCTTCTGTATCGTTATAGGCCGGAAGACCCGTCTTGTTGTATATGTAGGAAGCCAGGCGCTTGTCATCATCACTTGTAAGAAGATTCTGCGCTTCTTCCATTTCCTTCTCATCCTTTTCAAGTGCAAGGTGGCCATTTATATACTCTTTAAGGCGCTTTTCTGCGTGATGCCCGATCTTCTTGTTTCCAAAGATCAGATACAATACCCCGCCAAGGATTGGAAATACTGATGAGAGTGCAATCCAGACGACCTTATAGGCCGCGTTTTCCTTTCTTGTAAGGACAAACATCGTCACTGCAATGCTTAAGAGATAGAAATATGTATAGTAGCCCTGATCATATGCGGCCCAGAATACAAGGTAGACCATCAGGAAAAACTCTATGACAATGAGGATTGCAACCCAGAAGAGGCGGCTTGTCAGGATCTTAATGAGTTTTCTCATACCTCATCCTCTTTGAGAACTCACAGCCGCAGTAGTTCTGCCTGTAGAGCCCCATTTTACGCGACAGCTCTACAGAGCGGTTAAACCCGTCCTTCTTCTTAAAGTCTATTCTCTCAAAGCCGGCAAAAGCCTCTCCGATTTTGAAAATGCGCTCAGAGCTTTTAAAGCGCGAGACAGTAAGCGTTGTCGTAAAATGTGGAATTGAAAGCTCCTTTGCCTTGATGCAAGCACGCTCAAGGCTGTAGGTAAAGCAGATGCTGCAGCGCTCTCCTCCCTCTCTTTCTCCCTCATACCCCCTGACAGCATCCAGCCAGGATGAGTGCTCATATGAGTCCTTCATCACAGAAAGGCTGTAGCAGCGTGCGACTTTCAAGAGCTCTTCATAGCGCTTATCGAATTCACCAGGCGTGTCGATATTGCTATTTGAAAAATAGAGAACAGGATGCCACTCTTCGCTTATAAGGCGCTCGATGCTGCTTGTTGAGCAGGGGCCGCAGCAGGCATGAAGCAGGATCTTTCTTCTTTCTTCCATACTCTCTTCATGATAGACCAAAACATGATCTTTTGACAGATGAATCAGAATCGGGTACTGAAGAGGAGCGAGATGAGAAATGATTCAGTAAGTCCGTCATAGCCAAGAAGCACGCGCAGCGGCAGGTCCACTAGTCCTATCAGGCTCACATTGGTCTGAAGTGAAACTCCTGCTGCCCAGCTGAAGTCTGTGTCCTCTAAAAGAGCGTTGAAGAAGAGAGAGAACTCTGTATCTTCAAATATCAGGAATTCTGCTATCGTGGGAGAAAGCGGCAGCTTATAGCCAAATTCAAGGCCGAATACTGCAATGTTTTTGCTCTCGCTTTCATAGCCGGATGATGCATCGATTTTGTTTGAGTAAAAGCCATCCTTGAAAAAGAGAGGAACTCCAGCCTTTCCATCTGCAGAAAGCCTCTCAAGTGCTGAGAAATCGAAAAAGAGTGAGTAAGGAAGGACTGCACGAAAATCAAACTCAAGTGATACATAGTGCCTGAGGCGCCCGGAGGGAAAGCTTCCTTTCATCATGTAATTCAAGTCAGAGTCAAGGATAAAGCTCTCTCTGTTTCCCTCAGCGCAGAGCGCTGTGTTAAAGAGAAATGCATTCTCTTTATCCGCGTTCAAATAGAACTCAAAGCCCTCCTTGATGCTCAGCATGAAAGCATCAGGAATCATAA
>CAZHQL010000196.1:0-2800 GCA_964534915.1 uncultured Spirochaetaceae bacterium
GATCTCAAGAGCCTCTCTGATGCCCTCAAGGGCAAGCAGGGCCGCTTCAGGCAGAACTTGCTTGGAAAACGTGTTGACTACTCAGGACGCTCTGTAATCGTAGTCGGACCAGAGCTGAGGATGTATCAGTGCGGAGTTCCTTCAAAGATGGCTTTAGAGCTCTATAAGCCTTTTATCATGAAAAAGCTCGTGCAGGATGGCGTTGCACAGAACATCAAGAGAGCAAAGCTCTTAGTTGAGAGCGAGGCACCCGAAGTATGGTCAATCCTTGACGATGTAGTTAAGGAGCACCCTGTAATGCTTAACAGGGCCCCGACTCTTCACCGCCTCGGCATCCAGGCCTTCGAGCCGGTGCTTGTAGAGGGCAAGGCCCTCAAGCTTCATCCCCTTGTATGTCATGCGTTCAATGCGGACTTCGACGGGGACCAGATGGCCATACACGTGCCCTTGACACAGGCTGCACAGCTTGAGTGCTGGACTCTCATGCTCAGTACTACGAACCTTCTTGACCCTGCAAACGGAAAGCCGATTGCATTTCCGAGCCAGGACATGGTTCTCGGTATCTTCTACCTTACAAAGGAGATGATGCCTCTTGAGGCAGAAGAGAAGAAGAGCAAGTACTTTGATTCCATCAACGAGATTGAGGTTGCAATAGACGCAGAGAGCGTTACATATAATGAGAAGATCTATTTCCGCTTCAAGAAGGGCTTAGAGATTGTAAGCGAGGATGGAACGAGCACGATTTCTGACGGCAGGACGTGGACTGCCACAACAGCCGGAAGGATCATATTCAATGCATCCCTTCCAGAGGGAATTCCATTCCAGAACTACTGCCTTGGCGACAAGCAGCTCAAGAAGGTCATAAGCGAGACCATCAGAAAGCATAAGCCAAGCGTTGCTGTAGACCTTCTGGATTCTGTAAAGGACCTCGGATTCAAATATGCAACACTCTTTGGAGCTACAATCGGACTTTCAGACATGGTTGTTCCTGCAAATAAGAGGGAGCTCATCGAAGAGGCTAATGTACGCCAGGGCCAGGTTGTAGAGCAGTACAACGAAGGTCAGATTACACAGGAAGAGAGATACAACCGTGTAATCGAGGTATGGACTGAGACCAATGAGGAGCTTACGAATGTCCTTATGGACGAGCTCAAGAAGAGCCAGAGGGGCTTCAATCCTCTCTATCTCATGGCCGAATCCGGAGCCCGTGGAAGCAAGACACAGATCAGGCAGCTCGGAGGAATGCGAGGCCTGATGGCAAAGCCGAATGGAAAGATCATCGAGCTTCCTATCAAGAGCAACTTCAAGGAAGGACTTTCAATCATCGAGTTCTTCATCTCCTCAAACGGTGCTCGTAAGGGTCTTACAGATACTGCTCTCAAGACTGCAAAGGCCGGCTACCTTACGCGTAAGCTCGTCGATGTCGCACAGGATGTCGTTGTCTCCGAAGAAGACTGCCAGACCATCAACGGAATCTGGACGAGCGCAGTGCATGATGGAGACCAGATCATTGAATCCCTTGCAAGCCGCATAGCAGGATCCTGTCCTGTTGAGGATGTACTTCATCCCCTCTTAAAGGATGAGAATGGAAAGCCTGTAGTGCTTGCAAAGGCCAATGAGGAGATAAGCGACGAGACAGCAAAGATAATTGAGGATGCCGGTGTTGAGCGCATTCTTTTAAGGACCGTGCTTACCTGCGAAAGCGAGCACGGGGTCTGCCGCAAGTGCTATGGCAGGAACCTTGCTACCAACAGGACAGTAGAGATCGGAGAGGCTGTAGGCATCATCGCAGCACAGTCCATCGGACAGCCTGGAACGCAGCTTACGATGCGTACCTTCCACGTTGGAGGAACTGCAAGCACATCCACTAAGGATAACAAGCTCGCATTTGACTACCAGACGATCATAAGGGGCATAAAGGGTCAGGTTATAAGGAAGTCCGACGGAACATACCTCTTCCCGAGAAAGGGCCACATCACGATATCCAAGGTCCTTGAGGAGATCACAGGGCTTTACAAGAGCCTCCTTGTAGAGGACGGTGCAGCCGTTGTCAAGGGCTACCCGATGTACATCTCAAAGAAGGGAAGTGAGGTTATAAGCAGGAACAACGGAAGGCTCTGCCAGATCGGAGAGAGGACATTCATCCTCTCAAGTGCGAACGAGTACAAGGTTCCATCGGGTGCAGAACTCCATGTGCGCGAGGGCCAGGTAGTATCTGCAGGAGAGGCCATCATCACGTTCGACCCGTTCTCAAGTCCGATTATCAGCGATGTAAGCGGTACTGTCATTGAGCTTGCTGACTTCGTCTTGGACAAGTCCTACAGAAGGATTGTAAATGAGGCCGGAGAGTCTGAGCTGATCGTAGTGCCATCTGCACAGCTTGGCCAGTTCCATCCTGCAATCATAATTGAGACCGATGAGGGCTCTCAGTATAAGTTCCCGATTCCCGGCGGATCCTACATGGTCGTAAAGGAAGTGGGAGAGGTAATCGAAGCAGGTGATACCCTTGCCAAGGAAGCTATCGACAGCGCAACCACGAAGGATATCGCAGGAGGTCTTCCACAGGTTGACTCACTCTTTGAGGCCAGGCACGGAAAGGTATCCTCTTCGAACAAGGTCAACCCTATAATCCTTTCGCGCGTCAATGGTACGGTTGTGAAGATCGATACCAAGGGCGGTGGCGGCTCTACCACAGTAGTAATCCGCGATGTCTTTGGAAAGGATCATCCTCATAAGGTATACACGAAGGATGCCCTTCTCTCAGCAAGGGAGGGCGATGAGGTCAAGGCAGGAGATCCGC
>CAZHQL010000197.1:0-2794 GCA_964534915.1 uncultured Spirochaetaceae bacterium
TAATTTGACAACTGCAATTTTCTCTCATACGATTGCCTATAGGTAAGGAGAAAAAAACTATGCTAGTGACATTAAAAGAAATCCTGGCTCCTGCGCGTGAGAATCACTTTGCAGTTCCAGCATTCAATACAAGCAGCAATATGATCTTAACCGGTGTCATGGATGCCTCCAGGGAGGCAAAAGCTCCTGTAATAATTGCCATCCACCCCGATGAGCTTTCCTTTGTCCGTGAGAGCTTTGTCAAGGCTGTTATCGATGAAGCTGATAAATCAGAAATACCGGTATGCATTCATCTTGATCATGGTGCATCCTTCAAGCAGGTCATGCATGCCATAAAGTGCGGCTACACTTCCGTGATGATTGATGCCTCCCTTTCTGCATACGAGGATAATGTAGAGCTGACTAAAAAGGTTGTTGAGGCCTCTCATTATGCCGGCGTTTCCGTTGAAGCAGAACTTGGTACGATAGGAGGTACTGAGGCAGATGGAATTGCATCGACTGAAGGCATAATCTATACAAGGCCTGAGGATGCCTCCGATTTCGTGCTCAGAACAGGAATTGATGCACTGGCAGTTGCTATAGGGACTGCTCACGGGCTCTATCCGAAGGACAAGAAGCCGGAGCTCAGGCTGGATATCCTGGATGAGATTGCTTCAGCTGTAGATATTCCGCTTGTCCTTCATGGCGGCTCTGATAACCCTGATGATGAGATCAGGGAAGCAGTAAAGAGGGGAATAAGCAAGGTCAACATCTCAAGCGACATCAAGTCAGCATTCTACAAGAAGGCGCGTGAGGTTCTTGAGGATAAGTCCTTAAGAGAGCCCAATCAGATCTATCCGGCATGCATAGAGGCCATGAAGAGTGTTGTAAAGGGCAAGATAGACCTCTTTGGCGCCAGGGGTGCCCTGAAGTACTACAGGTAAGGAGACTTCTTATGCCTTATACCAGCTTTGGCAAAATGCTCAAGGATGCTCAAAGAGATCATTTTACGGTTCCTGCATTCAATATCCTTAACATGGAGACACTTCAGGCAGCTGTTTCTGCAGCAGAAGAGATGCGTGTTCCCCTCATTGCCCAGGTCTATCATGAGCATCTTGCGTTTGCAGGCGCTGCCTATATTGCTTCCCTTGCACGCACTGCTGCAGAAAAAGCAAGGATTGACATCTGTTTAAGCCTTGATCATGGACAGTCCTATGAGATGGCAGAGCTCTGCATAAAAAACGGCTTTTCCGGTGTGATGATCGATTTAGCTTCTTCTGAATACGAGAAGAATGTTGAGCAGACAAGAAGGGTTGTGAGCCTTGCACACGAGAACAACGTATCGGTAGAAGCAGAGCTTGGAAAGATTTTCGATGCCTCATCTTCGCTTGAAGAGAGGAATTCAGGGATGACAGATCCCTATGAGGCTGCTTCTTTCGTCCGCGATACGGGAATTGATGCTCTTGCGGTCTCTGTAGGCACTGCTCATGGGTTTTATTCCTCAGCACCGTGCATAGATTACGAGAGGCTTGAAAAGCTCATTGAGATCGTGCCATGCCCCATAGTAGTGCATGGAGGCTCCAATACTCCGGATGAGGATATTAAGAAGATGGTAAAGATGGGAATAGCAAAGCTTAATATCGGAACAGATCTCATGGCGGCTTTTGAAGAGGGCATGAGAATGGCGATGAAGGGCGATGAATTTGTCCCTCTTGAAAAGGTCCTCTCATCTGGCAGGGAGAATGAAAAAAGAGTGTGCATGGAGAAACTCAGATTATTAACTCATTGCAGAGTAATTAAATGAATTTAGTTTGAAAAAAGGAGAGAAGATTATGAGAAAGCTAATTTCAGTAGTTCTAATTATGCTTTTGGTCACTTCGTTTGTTTTCGCAGGCGGATCTAGCGAGTCATCCACATCTGCTCCAATAGTAGATACTGAGGAGCTTTCCTATGAGGAGCTGGTACAGGCAGCTCAGGCAGAGGGAAGCCTGGTGGTATACGGAACGCATTCCTATATTGAGAAGGCAGCACAGGCATTTGCTGAGAAATATGGAATCGACGTACAGTGGACGCATCTTGGGGAAACAGAGCTTATAAGCAAGGTCTCCGGAGAGTGTGCAAGCAATGCAGCAGGAGGAGCTGACCTTGTATTTGCTCAGGATGGAGCAAGAATCTGGGGCGAGTGGGTAGGCCTTGGATATGTCTACAACTGGACATCTGAAAGACTTGGAGCTCTCACTGGAAACTCAGATATGTCAATGAGCGTGTTTGAATATTCATGCAAGGCATTCATCTATAATGATGAGCTTACAGGAGATGATTTGTATCTGACGAACATCTGGCAGTTAACTGATCCGGAGAACTATGGGCTTTTCATGGTAAAGGATCCGTATTCAGAGGGTGTTAACTTCAATTTCTTTACAATGCTTACAACGGAAGAGAACGCAGATAAGCTGGCTGATGCCTATAGGGATTACTATGGAAAGGAAATTGAGCTCACAACAGAGAATGCAGGCTATGAGTTCATAAAGATGCTTTATCAGAACGGACTGGTGCTTGGAACAAGTGACACGACCATTTCCGAGGCCGTTGGTGCCAAGGGTCAGTCAAGGACATGGGTAGGACTCTTCTCAATGCAGAGATTCGCAACAGCAGCAGATAAGAACCTCGCATTGGCCATGAATAAGGACATGCAGCCATTTGCAGGCTTCTACTATCCAATCTATTCCATCTTAACAAGCTATGCAAGGAATACTAATGCTGCAAAGCTCTTTGTTGAGTTCATGCTCAGCGAGGAAGGCTGGGTATTCTGGGA
>CAZHQL010000198.1:0-2761 GCA_964534915.1 uncultured Spirochaetaceae bacterium
GAGCCGTCAAGAGTGAAGGCCTCAGCATCTTCAAGTTCATCAAGATCAAGGGTTCCGAAGCTTTCGAAGTCTCCAAGGGCATCAAGTCCTTCAAGAGCAGACTCAATTGCCTCCTCTACGGCACTCTGATCTGCACCTACCTTGTCAAGAAGTTCCTGCAATTCGAGGTTATGCGTCTCAACCATGTTAAACCTCGACTGAAGTTCCCTGTATGACTCCCTTAACTGCTTTACAAGTGTCATTGCCTTCATTACCCGAAGTGCAGCCAATCTCGTCTCTTCTACTTGATTCATCCGAACCCTCCTTTATCGGCTATCGCCTCCAGTTCAGCTTAAGAGGCTCTTTACCTGACCACAGAGGGCAGAGAATGCCTGCTTGTCCTCAATAGCCATGTTTGAAAGCGCCTTTCTGTTAAGCTCAATGTTTGCTTTCTTCAGGCCGTGCATGAACTGAGAGTAGTTCAATCCCTCAGCCTTGACTGCAGCGCTGATTCTTGCGATCCAGAGCTTTCTGAAATCTCTCTTTCTTTCCTTTCTTCCGCGATATGCATACTGACCTGCCTTTGCTACAGCGTCCTTGGCAATGCGGTGATTCGTGCTTCTGCGACCATAATAGCCTTTAGCCTGGTCGAGAATCTTCTTTCTTCTGTCCTTACGCCTTGTTCCATCAACTGCTCTTGGCATTTCCTATTCTCCTTCTCTTAGCCGTAAGGGAGCATTGACTTTGCTCTCTTAGCCTCTGAATCGCAAAGTACTCCAGCGTGCCTTAAATTCATCTTGCGCTTGGAGGACTTCTTTGTGAGAATATGGCGCAGTCCCATCTTCTTGATAACGACCTTTCCAGAGCTGGTTACTTTGAACCTCTTAGCTGCGGACTTTCTTGTTTTCATCTTAGGCATTTTAATTACCTTCCTTTAGTGCTGCAGGGAACAAGAACCCCTGCAAACATCTTATATTATAAACTCCATACGGAGCTTCTTACGTTTTTTTCTTCGACGGAGAGAGCGTCATGCTCATCATCTTGCCTTCAAGGGTTGCCGCTTTCTCAAGATTGCATGCAACGCCGTTCTCGGTGAGATTATCGAGAATCCTGTCCAGAACTGCCTTTCCGAGCTCTGGATGGGCAAGCTCCCGGCCTCTGAAGCGGATGGAGACCTTTACCTTATTTCCTTCCTGAAGGAACTCTGTAATGGCCTTGCTCTTAGTTTCGAGGTCATGCTTCTCAATCTTAGGCTGCATTCTGATTTCCTTGATCTTCACAACAACCTGGTTCTTCTTGGCTTCGCGACTCTTTTTTTCCATTTCATAGCGGTACTTGCCGAAATCAAGAATCTTGCATACCGGAGGGTTTGCATTTGGACTGACTTCTACTAAATCAAGTCCTGAATCCTCTGCAAGGGATAATGCAGAGCGTACATCCATTACTCCTCTCTGGTTTCCACTCTCGTCGATTACCAGAACTTCCCGCGCCCTGATCTGGCGATTAACTCTCAAATCTTTTGTAGCCAAGAATACTCCTATAAGGCAAAAACCTTTTAAACTAAAAGTCTATGTGTCACTACACACAGAGAAGGATGATAGCACACTAAAAACTTTATGTCAAAATACTTACGTCCTCCAATCAGGCAAGTTCTCATGCAAGGCCCTATCAGAGAGGCAGCATTCAAGCAGATCTTTCATGACTTCTGGCTCATTAAGTGCTTGTAACACTTTATATCGCAATGAATTAACCAGCAAGGCATGAACAACGGACATGTATAGCTATGAAAAAGGGGCGAGATCTTTGCCCGCCCCGATATTATCAGTCTAATGCGTGTCCTGCAGAACCGAGAACATCGATGTTCTTATGGATGTACATCTCTTTAAGAGCATCCCTGGCAGGTCCTAAGTACTTTCTTGGATCGAACTCACCGGGCTTATCATCAAAGATCTTCCTGATTGTTCCTGTCATTGCAAGGCGTCCGTCGCTGTCGATATTGATCTTGCAGACAGCACTCTTGGCAGCTTTCCTGAGCTGCTCTTCTGGAATTCCAACGCTGTCCTCAAGCTTTCCGCCATGCTCATTGATCATCTTTACATATTCCTGGGGAACTGAAGAGGATCCGTGAAGAACAATAGGGAATCCTGGAAGCTTCTTCTCGATCTCTGCGAGGATGTCGAATCTCAGCTCTGGCGGCACAAGTGTTCCGTCAGCATTTCTTGTGCACTGATCGGGAGTGAACTTATAAGCTCCATGGCTTGTTCCTACGCTGATAGCAAGGGAATCTACGCCGGTCTTGGCTACGAAATCCTCAACTTCCTCCGGCTTTGTATAGTGGCTGACATCGCTTGCTACCTCATCCTCGATTCCTGCAAGCACGCCAAGCTCTCCCTCGACTGTTACATCATGTTTATGAGCATATTCTACAACCTTCTTTGTGAGTGCAACGTTCTCATCATATGGAAGATGCGATCCGTCAATCATTACAGATGAGAATCCATTGTCGATACAATCCTTACAGGTCTCGAAACTGTCACCGTGATCAAGATGAAGCGCAATTGGGATATCGCAGCCGAGTTCGTGAGCATATTCAACTACGCCGCGTGCCATGTTCCTTAGGATATTGATGTTGGCATAGTCCCTGGCACCTTTTGATACCTGCAAGATAACCGGACTCTTTGTGGCAACGCATGCCTGTACTACAGCCTGCATCTGCTCCATGTTATTGAAATTGTATGCAGGGATTGCATAACCACCTTTAATGGCCTTTGCAAACATGTCT
>CAZHQL010000199.1:0-2751 GCA_964534915.1 uncultured Spirochaetaceae bacterium
TTATAAAGGTATTTACTTAATTAATCGGGCAAGTTGAAATTGTGTTCAGAAAAAAATCTGAATATTTTTCCTTGCGCCATCGCCAGACGTAATCATCTCAAAGTCATAATATTTCTGAGTAAGCATAAGAGTTTCGGACTTTGTAAGAGGGAAAAGAGGGTTAAAGTGCCGATTGAGAGCACTGGAGAGGGGTTTTCTGTTAAAAAACGAGATGAAGAAATTATCCTACTATATTTTTACTCAGTTAACTCTTTTGTGAGTGCGCACTCAGAGGCTTTCAATATTCCTGAGTCTCTCAAGAAGATCCTTTTTATAGAAGAAATGATCAAGGGCCTTATAGCATGCGCCCTGGATTATCCCTGCTTCCCCGGCATGGCTCTTAAGGACCAGGTAATCTTTCTTCCAGGGCACAAGATTTTCCCGTGCCATGGCATTGAGTTTCTCATATGCATCAACACTCATCTCTGCCAAGGGCCCAAGCAGCATGGTGCTATCTGCGCCAAGGACTGTGCTTGAGAGTGCTATGGCAGAAGCAAGGTGCTTAAGCCTTTTATCCATAACTTCCTTTGCCTCTTCAGATGAGAGGATTTCCCTTGCCTTCATCTCGCGCCCTGTGATCTTCTCAACTTCAAGAGAGATGGAAGAGAGGCTGAAGAGGGCATCCAGGCATCCTTTTTTTCCACACCAGCACACATCTTCTTCTCCAAGCGGGATGTGGGGAAAATCGTTAAGGACCTTTCCTCTGTAGTATGCGCTTGTTTTCTCTCCAAGCATTATGAAAAGAGTGTTCTCAAGAGCGTTATCAGATAACATGGACTCTGCTGCCACCTGAGCCTCAATCGGGGTAATAGCAATATAAGGGAAGGCAAGGATGTCCTTTAAGTTAAGATTTCTATCATCCGTTACTGCGGCCATGCCGTATAGCTTCACGCTTTCGTTTTTAAGGATTCTCGCAAGCGATGATGAGAGGCCTTCCCTCAGCTCTTCTTCTGTCTTTCCGCGGGCAAAGCGCTCTAAGCGCAGGATCTTTCCCTTAAGGTCACTAAGGGCAATAAGGCATCCCTTATCCCTTATTACAAGGCCGATTACCTTGGCAGCCTCTGCCTTGATAGCCAGAAGTGTTGAAGGGCGCCCCGATGAGAGTGCTTTCTTTCCTCTTTCCCAGACAAGGCCTTTCTTTATAAGCTCATCAACAATCTCAGAGACTGAGACCTTGTTTATGACAAGCTCGCGCGAAAGCTCTGCCCTTGTCATATCCTCATTCTCCCTTATTGCAGAGAGCGTCTTGAGAGTGTTGATAAGCCGTGCGTTATCAGGTCTGGAGAAGTCCATGGAGAAAGGATAGCATGAAAGCAGCTTTTTCCACAAATGAGTTGCCGATTTACCTTTTTATCAATACTTTTAATTCTTGAGGTGATACAATGGCAACAAAGAAATTCAAGACAGAAGTAACGGATCTTCTAAAGCTTATTATCCACTCCCTTTATTCAAACAGGGAGATATTCTTGCGTGAGCTTATATCGAACGCATCGGATGCAATAGACAAGCTTAAATACCTCAGCCTTACAGACGGGCCTTTAAAGGGCTATGAGTTTGACCCGAGGATTGATATAAATTTCACAGAAGATGGAAAGAGAACGCTCACTATCAGTGACAATGGCATCGGAATGAACGAGGAGGAGCTTAACAATAACCTTGGCACGATTGCATCCAGCGGCACGAGGAAGTTCCTTTCCTCCCTCACTGAGGACCAGAAGAAGGACAGCAATTTAATCGGGCAGTTCGGAGTAGGCTTTTACTCTGCATTCATGGTTGCAGAGAAGATAGAAGTCATCTCGAAAAAGGCAGGAGAGGAAAAAGCCTATAAGTGGACAAGTACTGGAAAGAGCAGCTACGATGTAGAGGAAGCTGAGCGCGAGAGCCAGGGAACTACTGTAAAGCTTTACCTTACAGAGGATGGATACACATATGCTAACCACTATGAGATAGACAGCCTTGTAAAGAAGTACTCAGACCACATTGCATACCCGATCTATCTTGAGTATGACAAGGTAAGCTATGACTATGAGAAAAAGGATGCTGAAGGTAATCCTGAAAAGACCACAGAGCACGTAGTCGAGCAGATAAACACATGCTCAGCTCTCTGGAGAAGGCCAAAGAGCGAGATAAAGGAAGATGAGTACAAGGAGTTCTACAAGAACAACTACTACGACACAGAAGACCCCTTGTTCCATATCCATACGAAGGCTGAGGGCACATCAGAGTACGTAACGCTCTTCTATATCCCGTCCAAGGCTCCTTTTGATATGAACCATGCTGATTACCGCCCGGGCGTGAAGCTCTATGTTAAGAGGGTCTACATAACAGATGATGACAAGACGCTTCTTCCTGCATACCTGCGCTTTGTAAGGGGAATAATAGACAGCGAGGACCTTCCTCTGAATGTCTCGAGGGAGATCTTGCAGGAAAACAGGACAATGGCATCTATTAGAAACAGCTCTGTAAAGAAGCTTCTCTCTGAATTCAAGAAGATAAGCGAGAACAATCCTGAGCTCTATGATAAATTCATCAAGGAGTACAACAGGCCGCTCAAGGAAGGCCTCTACAGTGACTATTCCAATCGTGATACCCTTTTAGAGCTTGTGCGCTATCATTCATCTGAGCGCGATGGCTATGTAAGCCTCAAGAGCTACAAGGAGCACATGAAGGAGGACCAGAAGGCCATCTATTACCTCTCGGGTGGCAAGGAAG
>CAZHQL010000200.1:0-2689 GCA_964534915.1 uncultured Spirochaetaceae bacterium
GGATGATGTTGCTGCTCAGCTTGAGCTTACATATGAGAAGCTTTTAGACAGGAAGACAGGGCTTTTATACCACGCGTTCGATGAGTCTCGCGGACAGAGGTGGAGCAACGAGATAACAGGACAGAGTCCTCATTTCTGGTCAAGAAGCATCGGATGGTACCTGATGGCCATTCTCGACGTCCTTGACTATCTTCCAGAAAATCATAAGAAGAGAGATACTCTGATTTCTATATTCAATAAGCTCATGAAGGCAGTGCTTGCCTTCCAGGATGAGAGCGGAATGTGGTACCAGGTGCCCGATGAGAAAGGGCGCGATAAGAACTATTTAGAGACAAGTGCAAGCAGCATGTTTGCATACTCGCTCTTCAAGAGCATACGCCTTGGCTATAGTGATGACAAATCCTACTTGCCAGCAGCCAGGCGCGCTATGGAGGAGATCAGGGCAAAGTACCTTACAAAGGATGATAGGGAAATCTATCATCTTGGCGGAATCTGCTCTGTTGCAGGCCTTGGAGGAAATCCATACCGCGATGGATCCTTTGCATACTATGTGAAGGAAAAGATTGCTGTGGATGACTTCAAGGGAGTTGGACCGTTTATTCTGGCCTGTCTGGAAGAAGAAGAGTCTTAAAAAGGCTTCTACCGGGACATCTTCTTCTTCCAGCGGCTGATTTAAATCGTATCAAGGTAGGAGAGGGTCTGAGAAAGGGTTTCTGGTCTGAAGTTCTCAAGAAGTACTGGAGTGTCGATCTTATATTCCCTTAAAAGGCTGAAGATGACTTTCCAGTCCAGAACCCCTTCCATAAGAGGCTTGTCCCCGACTTTGAAGCCATTTTCATCCAAGATGTAGTTCTTGGCATGGATGGCTACGATATCGGGATTAAGGAGGTCCAGATCGTGCCTGATTGCACGCTCTGTTGCCTCTTTGCTCGGCTTTGCCTTTACTGAGCCATCAGGCTCAGCAATTCCAAGCCAGCTTGTGAGGTTTACCGGGTCATAGATTACTTTAAGAGATGCGCTTTTAAAAGTATCAAGGACCCGTCTCATGCGCTCTGCAGAGCAGATAGTGTTCTTGTGGCTTACAGCCTCCAGGACAACGGTTGCGCCCGTGCTCTCTGCTTTTTTCAAGAGGCGCTCAACAGAGGACAGGAGAATGCTGAATGTCCTGTCCTCGAAGGTAGCTGTGTTGTAGGAGGAGTCAGGGTTATTGCTTCCTGTCTCTGTTGCTACATATGGGCATCCGAATTCTTTATGGAGGGAGAGGCTTATCTCAAAGCGATTGAGCTCCTCATTCCTTTTCTCAGGATCTGGATGCACAGGATTTATATAACAGCCTACGATGGCAACATTGACGCCGTGTGCGCCAAGTGTGTCCCGTACGCTGGAAATATACTCAGGAGTATAGTCGCTATACTTCGGAGATGAGGGGATGACCTTGTTAAGAGCAAGCTGGATACAGCTTTTCCTCTTGTAGGTCTCAATTGTTCTGGCAAGCTCCTCAGGAGAGTCGAACTTGCCCATATCGTGAGCTCTGAATCCAATTTCCATAGTGAAATTGTAAATTCTCATCAGCGCTCTTGTAAAGGAATGGACTATGGAGTTTGAATCGATTTTGAAATATGGTGCCTCAGGGGACGGCAAAACAGATAATACAGAAGCATTTAAAAAGGCACTTGAGAGTGCTAAGGCACTCAGCGTTCCTGAAGGCCTTTACCTCACGGGGCCAATCTCAGTTAAAAGCGGCACAACGCTCTGCCTGGAAAAAGGCGCAGTTCTTTCATTTATTCCAGATCCTGAGCTGTATACGCCTGTATATACGCGCTGGGAGGGCGTAAACTGCTACGCAATGCACCCGTGCCTCCTTATTAAGGATGCAAGGAATGTAAGGATAACAGGAGAAGGCGCACTCGATGGGAATGGAAAGTACTGGTGGGAAACAGCAAATAAAAAAAGACAAACACAGCATGGACCCGAAAGTGAGCTTGAAAAGCGCTTTGCATCCCTGAACCCCGGCTTTGAATCGCAGCCCGGGGGCGGCGGGGGAAGGGCCTCGCAGTTTCTAAGGCCGCCGCTCTTGCAGACACTTAAGAGCGAGAATGTAGTAATTGAAGGAATTACTCTTCAAAACAGCCCGTTCTGGACACTCCACCCTGTATACACAGATTACTTAACGATTAATAACGTCAAGATTAAAAACCCGTATGACAGCCCGAACACTGATGGCATAGACATTGACTCATGCTCAAATGTCACTATTACAAACTGCCTTGTGGATGTAGGGGATGACGGCATTGCACTTAAAAGCGGAAGCGGCGCGGACGGAATAAGGACAGCGCGCGCAACTGAGAGTGTATTTATCTCCTCCTGCCGCGTGCTTGCCGCACACGGGGGGATTGTAATTGGAAGCGAGACCGCGGGAGGAATAAGGAATATTACTGCAGAGAACTCAACATTTGCTGGAACTGACAGGGGAATAAGGATCAAGACGCGGCGCGGGCGAGGAGGAGCTATTGAGAACTTAAAGTTCAGGAACCTGACAATTACTGATAACATCTGCCCGATAGCTATAAACATGTACTACCGCTGCGGCTGTGATGACAAATCATGCTTCTCACTTGATAAGAAGGAGATTAAAGACTCAACGCCGTCGATAAAGAATATAGAAATCGATGGCGTACATGCATCTGGA
>CAZHQL010000201.1:0-281 GCA_964534915.1 uncultured Spirochaetaceae bacterium
TCTTTAAATCCTGTATGCACAAACTCAATGGTTTTTGCTCTCTCCGGATCAAGTTCCATCATTTTCTTCTGGCATGTTGCATCAAGTGCGTTGAAGATGATGTATTCCGGCTTAATCGAAAGAACAGAGGGCGCTGCCGCATCCCGCTCCATTCCATGATGCGGGTACTTTAAAACATCTACCTTTTTAATTAAATCTTTCCATGCTGCAAGCATCAGATCCAGATTCTCATCGCTTCTTTCATCATGCTTCTTGATTGAGTCCCCGCTAAAGAGAAATCG
>CAZHQL010000201.1:291-2682 GCA_964534915.1 uncultured Spirochaetaceae bacterium
CAACAAGAAGCCACATGGAGCACGCGTTCCCGATTGCCAGAAGCAGTGTCTGGGTTCTCTCTGTGTCATAAAGCTCCATACATTTTTCTTCAAAATCAGGACTTCCCCAGTCAAGTGTCGGAGGAATCAAAGTAAAGAAGGCCTCTCCTTTTCTGAATGAGCGCGTCTGTGTTTCTGAAAACTGCATTTCAATAATCCGGCACCAAGGCTGGTATTTCTCAAAGAGGAAAGAAAGCCTGTCCCGGTATTTGAAATCCCCTTCCCCCTCCGGAGAGAGTACTGGATCGAAAAAGGCTGTCCTTGGTGGAAGAAAGGCTTTTTCTATGTAAATATACGGACACTGGGCAATGCCATTCATGAACGCGCCCACATGATCATCGTGCATGTGGCTTGCAATCCAGGTAATCTTCAGCTTTACATCTGCACTCTCAAGACATTCCTTGCGCTCAGAAAGCCACTTTCTTCTCAATTCAAGCAGCCGCGAGAGGGCATAAGGCAGTTCGGGAGCCCCTGAATCCAGTAATACTACCGAGTCATTGAAAACAAAGATGAAAGCATCAGAGCGCCTGAGAAGGCCTCTCTGGCTGATGCATTCTACTCTCAATACATCATTTTTTTCGGCATATTCATTTGCAAAATTCACAAAGGCACCTCTTTGATCCGGCTAACTTCTCTGGGGCTCATCACCCCAGAGAAATCAGATTAAGCTTTTCAGTTGTTCCCGTAATGGGTGTCATACCACTGCTGAAGTTCAGCTCTTACTTCCTCAAGTCCTTCATTGCGCTGATCAGCCATGAATACGTCAAAAGAGGAATCAAGCTTTCTTACTCCCGATACCAGCTGAAGCAGATAGTCATTCAGCTGACTAATGAGAACACCATTGTTTTCCATGTACGCAGGAGTATTGCAAAGGGCAAAATAGGAAGGAACGAAAATCCAGGGCCTCTCGTTATTGGCTCTTATCGTAACTTCCTCATAGGCTCTCCAGTAGTAGTATGTCTTCTTCGCGCGAAGCAGCCAGTCCTCGGCATACATATCGTAATCAGTAACGACGAGATACATGTATCCAATATCCTTTTCGTCATTGAATATGGGCAGGATAGGAGCAGGATATCCATCTTCCTCAATAACATAATGAACGCCCTCTATTCCTATAGTAAGCTCATGCTGGTTGGCAAGCTTCTTCTTAGCCCAGTCAATAATCTCTGCCGTATATCCCCTGTTGTTGACCGGGACGACAAAGTAACGGCTTATAAAGACAGATGTCGGAACGGTGCAAACACCATCATCCCCTTCAAGCGGCCCTATAAATGCTATATCATCATCTGTAAGTCCAGCACTCAGCAATGCTGAATATATTCCATTTACACCGCCTTCCGAGTTGAAAGCGATAATAGCCTTTCCTGATGAGATCCTCTCATCTACGTCCCTGTACGTATTGATGGCAAAATCAGAATCCAGAAGACCCTCATCCATAAGCTTCTCGTAGAACGCCATCATATCCTTGAAACGAGGATGCTCTGTCATGTATATGACCTTTCCATTCTCATCAACCATCCAGTCATTATAGATGCCAAAAGCAGATGAAAGACACAAATCAAAGTTAAAGGTGTATCTTCTGAAATAAGGTCCCGTAAGGATTATGTATTCATCGCCATAGTACTCTTTAAGCGTCACAAGCATATCGTAGAAACCACTGAGAGTGGTGGGAAGTTCTTCTATCCCTGCTGCTCTGACCAGATCCATCCTGACTATAAAATTAGACAATATATTTGTCCGCCGCGGATGCATGTAAGGAAGGCCGTAGATATTCCCATCCTCCCCTGTAACTCCGAGCCAGAACTCTTCTGGCATGACTTCATAAAATTCCGGAGCCATGTTGTCTATATAATCGTTAAGAGGCAAGAGAGCTCCATTTGTCATGAGCATGCTGAAAAGAGACTGCGAATTAAGCTGTATGAGATCGTAGTCATTACCAGAGGAAACCGTCAGAACAAGGGCTTGCTCGGTGTTCTGTGAAGAGAGATTGTAGTATTCAACATGGTAGCCTGTTACTTCCTCCTGCTGCGCTGCCTCCGGTCGTGTGTTGTAGTTATTCGTTGAGGGCGCCATCAGGACCTTCAATGTAGGCCGGGGATCATGCAACTCATATTTTGACGTGTCCACTGAGACCGCATTTGACTCGCCTGTTCCTCCTGCAAAAAGCAGGCAGGTACAGAAGAAACAAACCACAAAAACAATCATTTTTTTTCCTGATTTCATAACTCTATTTTCTCCTTTTTTTAAAGTTATTCTCCTTGTCTGTAAAAAAATCATTACTTCTAGCTAAACGTTTAACTTCTTGCTTATTTTCTACCACAGATTTCAATCTTGTCAAGAAAAATCATACAT
>CAZHQL010000202.1:0-2636 GCA_964534915.1 uncultured Spirochaetaceae bacterium
AGCACCATCATAAATGATGGCTTTCCCATAACGCTCTCATCAATCCTGCTTGCAACTTGCTTAGCTGTTGTTGTCTTTCCACACCATTTAGGTCCTTCGATAAGAACAGCTCCACTGCTTTCCAGGTGCAATTTCAGCAGTTCATCGACTACTCTGGGAATATATTTCCCAGATTTGTTTGTCATGCTTCTAATTTATTACATTATATGAAGATTATCGAGTAAGAAAAAGCTTAATTGCCAGACTTGGCTATAGTTTCGTTACCGGACTTGGCTATAGTTTCGTTACCGGACTTGGCTATAGTTTTATTACCAGGCCTGGCCATGCTTTCACTGCCAGAGTGATGAGAAGTTTGAAAACCCTGGAGCACCAGAAGGATTCAGGAGAACGGAAAGCCGTTCAAGCTGTAGGAAATTGACTTTGAATCTTGAATGACGCTTGCGATAAACAGGACCTCTGATGAAGAGACAAGCTTCTTCAGAGGCTCTGTCGCGTTTGAGTCCTGCAAAGCCTATTGAGTCCTTGCAGACATACTTTAAAGCATCAAGCCTCATTCACAACAAGAGCTGGAGGCTCATCTGCTGCTGTCTGTTCATATTTGTAACCATAATCCTCCAAAACAAGAAGCTTCTTAAGCATACAAATCCTCCCATAAGGCATGACTAACCTTAGCAAAGAGTACCCCTCCCCCGTGAAGTATTATCAATGTCTTGTTGCATATTCAGGCCATCTCTGCTATTGAAAGATAAGGAGAGGAAATGGAGAGAGCTGCTACTATACTCATCAAGCCTTCATCGGGCAAGTGCAATATGCGATGCCATTACTGTTTCTATCATGATGAGGCAGAAAACAGGGAGTATAGGGATTATGGCTTTATGAGTAAAGATACTGCAAAGGCTTTAATCGATAAGGCCTTTGAGAGTTTCGATTACGTAACATTTTCATTCCAGGGCGGAGAGCCTTCTCTCTCAGGCCTTGAGTTCTTCTCCTTCTTCTCATCTTATGCAAGAGAGAAAAGCCCTGAGTGCTCCTTTGCAATACAGACTAACGGACTGAACATAGACAGGTCATGGTGCTCCCTTTTTAAAGAATACTCCTATCTTGTAGGACTCTCCTTGGATGGATCAAAGGCAACTCATGATATTTATCGCATTGATGCATCTGGCAAGGGAACATTCAAAAGAGTCTTCTCTTCCTTTCAGCTGTTAAAGGCAGCAAAAGTGGATGTAAATATCCTTATAACACTTACAAGGGATGCTGCCTTAAAAGGAAAGGAGATCTATCAGTTTTTAAAGCGCAACGGAGCGCGCTATCAGCAGTACATTCCGTGCATAGATCCAATGAAGAAAGAAAGGGGATGTGAGAAGTATTCTCTTACTCCTGACCTCTTTCTCTCCTTTTTAAAGGAGACATTCATGCTCTACTACCGTGACTGGGAGAGAGGGGACTATGTATCGATAAGGTATTTTGACAACCTTGTTCATATGATGATGGGCCTTCCTGCAGAAAGCTGCGGGATGCTCGGATTCTGCCCGGACAACTACGTAATAGAAGCTGATGGAAGCGTCTTCCCTTGCGATTTCTATGTCCTTGATGACTATAAGCTGGGGAATATCAACACTGACAGTATTTCAGCTCTTGATGAGAGGAGAAAGGAAATTGAGTTTAAGGAAAAATCATTATTCCTTGATCCCCGATGCAAGAACTGCTCCGTATTTTTTCTCTGCAGGGGCGGCTGCAGAAGGGACAGGGAGAACTTCTTAAGTGGAGAGCTTGGCCTTACATACCTCTGTCCTGCATATAAGGCCTTCCTTCCATTTGCCATCCCCTATTTAAAGAACATGGCAAGAGCTGAGGCCATGGCACGTGGCCTAAATAATATTCCTTACTGATGCCATCCTCTCTATTTCGAGAGCACTTTCTTCTGCCAGCTTTTCTTTCCGCACTCAGGGCACTTCATATAGCGCGTGCGGCCCTTATGCATGGCCATAAGGACAGAGCTGAAATCAGGAGTGTATCTGTAGTGGCAATGTGAGCACTCGTAATAGCCTGCATTGCGTTCAATCTTGAGGGCAAAGTAAACCCCTGTAATAAGAATTGCAAGGGATAAGGCTATCATGATGTACATTACAGGAGCTCCGGGTGCAAGGAATATTGAGGCAAGCATTATAACCAGGCAGGAGAGCGTGGCTATCACGCCTATGACGCTCTCCAAAAGAAGAAGATACCTGTCTTTTTCCTCTGTCTTTTTCCTTTCTTCAAGAATCAGCTCTTCTGCTTTTCTCCTGCTCTCTTCTTCTATTGTCTCCTCTCCCAGAAGAAGCTCTGTTATGCTGATTCCCAGGATACTGCAGAGAGGCTGCATTATCGAGGCATCGGGAAGACAGATGCCCCTCTCCCACTTTGATACTGCGCGGTCAGTTATGCCAAGAAAAGAAGCCACATCTTTCTGAGTAAGCTCTTTTTCCTTTCTCTTTGCTGCTATGAATTTTCCAATCTTTATCTGGTCACTCATCTGAGCCTCCCTTGCATCAATATTAAGGACTTTCAGCATCTGTTTAAACAAACTGCTGGTTGAGCTGAGCAATTCTTATCCGGGAGAGGAAAGAAAAGAGGCTGAGAGGCAAGGCAAATCT
>CAZHQL010000203.1:0-2543 GCA_964534915.1 uncultured Spirochaetaceae bacterium
GCGAGTCCAATGTAAAGGAAATTTTCGACAAGTGCCATGAGCTCAATGCAGAGCGCGGCAACAGCATCGTGATTTTCAATCAGTTCGAGCAGTTTGAGAACTACCTCTGGCACTATGAAGTCACAGGATCTGCAATTCTTGAAGTCCTCAAGGACCTCGGTATAGGAAGTGACAATGTAAAGGGCTATGTATCAAGCACGGGAAGCGGCGGAACTCTCGCTGCAGGAGACCGCCTGAAGGATGTCTATCCAAACCTCAAGATAGGAGCAGGAGAGGCTGTTCAGTGCCCGACACTCCTTAGAAACGGCTTTGGCGGACACAGGATTGAAGGAATCGGAGACAAGCACATTCCATGGATTCACAATGTAAGGAATACTGACATGGTTCTCTCAGTAGATGACCAGGACTGCATGGATATCTACCGCCTCTTCAATGAAAAGGACGGACATGACTACCTCAGAAAGCAGGGCCTCAGCGATTGCGAGATTTCCCGTCTCTCGCTCTTCGGAATCTCCGGCATCGGCAATATGCTTGGTGCTATCAAGATGGCCAAGTACTATGAGCTTGAGGAAGATGATGTTGTGTTCACAATCCTTACCGACAGTGCAGATATGTACAAGTCCCGCCTGGCAGAGCTCACAGAACAGCAGGGCGCATTCTCAGAGCTTGAGGCAGCAAGGGTACACTCAGCATCGCTGCTGCACCAGAGAATCGACAATGCTCTCGAGCTCGGGTACTATGACCGCCAGAGAATCCACAACCTCAAGTACTACACATGGGTTGAGCAGCAGGGAAAGACTGCAGAAGAGCTCGACAGGCAGTGGTATGACAGGACATACTGGAATGACCTTAAGGCCCTCACGCCTACAATTGATAGCCTCATTGAAGAGTTCAATGCGGATATCGAGAAATAAGACTATGATGCCGGGTCACCCCCGGCATTGATTTTAAGAGGATGAATATGAGATTTACCTACGTCTGCTCGGACTGTAACAAGCGATATGAGACTGATGAGATAATGTATCTCTGTCCTGAGTGTGAGAAAGAAAACGATGGCACTTCGTTTTCCAAAGGAAACTTAATAGTTGAATTAAGCTCTGAGGTGCTTGAAAGTGCCAGGGAAAAAAATCACGTAAAGCCTGAGGATTTCTATCCATACGAGGCAAAGCACCAGGATGAGTTTCCCATCGGGGTAACACCGCTTGTAAAAGCTAGCCGCCTCAATAAGAAGAGCGGCCTCAAGAACACATACTACAAGATGGACAGCCAGCTGCTTTCAGGCTCCTTCAAGGACAGGGCAAGCTACCTTGTAGCTGAGCAGGCACTCTCTCACAATGAGAAGAAGATAGCCCTTGCCTCAACTGGCAATGCAGGAGCTGCCATGAGCGCTGTGGGAGCTGCATTAGGACTCGATATAGTCCTCTTTGTTCCTGAGAGTGCTCCGGTTAACAAACTGATGCAGTCCGTGCTGTATGGAGCTCACGTAGTTCCGGTAAAAGGCAGCTATGATGATGCGTTCTCACTCTCAATTGCCTATACGAAGATCAAGGGAGGAATAAACAGGAACACTGCCTATAACCCTATGACGATTGAGGGAAAGAAGAGCTTCTCCATTGAGCTCTTTGAGCAGATGGGAAGAAAGGCACCTGATGCAATCTACGTGCCTGTGGGAGACGGATGTATTATCGCGGGAGTTGCCAAGGGCTTCATAGACTTAAAGAGAGCCGGCCTGATAGAAAAGCTTCCTCATATCATAGCATCACAGAGCACTGAATCCGATGCTATCTCCAACGCACTGGAGACATCGCGATACCTTCCGGTGAAGGCAACAACGCGTGCTGACAGCATCTCAGTATCCCTTCCTGCCAATGGCCGCATGGCTGTGCGCTACATAAAGGAAAGCGATGGCTGGGCTGTTAAAGTTGAGGATGACGAGATTGTTGCTGCAGAACTTGAGCTTGCGCACGATGCAGGACTCCTGGTAGAGCCAGCGGCAGCATGCGCATACGCGGCATACAAGAAAGACAGCGAGAATATAAAGAAAAAGCTCGGAGAGGATGCAACAGTAGTTGTTCTTCTTACTGGCACCGGCTTTAAGGACATGGCTATCTTCGATGGAAGGGTAAGCCTTCCAAAGGCCATAGAGGCAAAAGTGGAAGAAGTTGAGAAATTAGACTTTTAAGAATAATCCATGCATGAGCTGAGGTACCACGTATCTTAGCTCATTGTTTTATCTCGCAGACTTCAGAAGCTTCCGCAGCTAAAGACAAAATCCACCTTACCAGCTTATTTGCCCGAAAGCATTTATCTGGAAAGGTACATGTCATTTTTATGTGCTGCGTATGCATCCCTCAGCCCGATTTGGGGATATGGGGTTATCATCTCAGAGCCTCTCAGGAATAGTTCTCAGATGAATCAGAGAAGAAGTTTTCTTGAGGCTGCAAAAACTGCTGATGCTCTTCTGGTGCCAGGTGCTTTAAAGCATTTTCCTCTCAGGCAGCTGATTGTCAGCGTATCTGATTTCCATTCAAGATATCTGGCAT
>CAZHQL010000204.1:0-2519 GCA_964534915.1 uncultured Spirochaetaceae bacterium
TGACCTTATAAGGCAGGAGATTGCAATGGCAAGGAAATATGATACAGGCTTTCATATACATTTTGCGACCAGCAATGAAGAGAATGACTGGTGCAGGGCTCGTTACAATTCTTCTGCTGTGAAGATGATGAAGGCCCTTGGGATTCTGGAAGTTCCGATTCTTGCCGCCCATGCCATCACCGTAAGCGAGGAGGATATGGAGGAGGTGAGAGGCTATCCTTTCTATCCTGTCATGTGCCCCTCCTCCTCCATGAGAAGCGGATTTCCTGCCGCCCCTGTAAAAGCCTACAGGGAACACGGAATAACGGTGGGCCTTGGAACGGATAATGTCTGTTCTTCCAACAGCTATGACATGTTCAGGGAAATGGCGACAGCAGGAAAGCTCATTATCCACAGAGAAGGGGATGTGAAGGCGATAAGGCCTTTTGACATCGTTAAGATGGCTACTCTTGATGGCGCTGAGGCATTAGGGCTTTCTGATAAGATCGGATCGCTTGAGAAGGGTAAAAAGGCGGATATCATCGCATTGGACACATCTGATATCGGATGGACTCCTTTTGCAGGCCAGGATCTTTACACGCAGTTAGTATATTCCATAAGCGGGCATACCGTATCGGATTCAATGGTAAACGGGAGATGGCTGATGAGGGATAAAAAGCTTCTTACTCTCGATTATAAACAGGCTGTTTCAGATAATGAGAAGGCATGCAGGATCCTTATTGAAAGAATGAAGAATGATGAGTAGGACTGTACTTGGCATCGATATAGGTACGACGGCTATCAAGATGACTCTTTTAGAGGTTCTGGATAGAACGCATACCCGTATAATCAAGGAGGAAAGCTGTCCTCATAATCTGATATCCCTTCATCCCGGATGGGCGGAAGAGGATGCCCTTGTATGGAAAGAGCACCTTATAAAGATGCTCAGGATGCTGTCAGATGAAATAGAGGTGTCCTCTCTTGAGGCAATCTCCGTTACGGGGATGACTCCGGCACTGATTCTTCTTGATGAAGAAGGAGTTCCTTTAAGATATGCAATCCTTCAGAATGATATGCGCACATCTGAAGAGATCCGGTACTTGCAGGAAAACCTTGAGAAGGATGACACTTATTTCCGTCTGACAGGATGCCATGTAAACAGCCAGAACATCGCACCCAGAATGCTGTATCTGTATAAGCATGAAAGAGCGCTTTTTGACAGGATATGGCGCATCTGCGGCTCGTATGATTATGCATCCTTCATTCTTACAGGGTCCCTGGTCTGTGAGAGAAACTGGGCACTGGAAAGCGGGCTGTTCTCCTTTGATGATGAATTGCTTGAGGGCCCTCTTTCGCTTTCCCACATCAGGAGAGAATGGCTTTCTCCTCTTAAAGACCCCAGAGACAGAGCAGGCCTTGTGTCAGAAGAGATAGCAGAAGCAACAGGGATCCCGGCAGGAACTGCAGTATATGCAGGAACTGCAGATCATGTAGCTTCAAGCTATTCTTCCGGAGCAAAAGAGGATGAAGCTCTTGTCCTTAAGCTTGGAGGAGCGGGAGATATCCTTCTTTCAACAAAAAACCTGGCCCTTGATGACAGGCTTTTCATAGACCGTTCCCCATCAGAGAAAGCTCCATGGCTGATAAACGGATGCACGGCAGCAAGCGGCTCTCTCCTGAAATGGTTCGTGCGGGAGTTTGGGGGGAATTATAAGGAGCTTGATGATGAGGCAGAAAGAATAGCTGCGGGAAGTGATGGCATTGTAATACTTCCGTATGTGCTGGGCGAGAAGACTCCCATATTTGATCCTGAAGCAAGGGGAGTCATCTACGGCCTGCTCCTTAATCATACGAAAGCCCATATATACAGGGCTATGATGGAAGCTACGGCTTATGCATTCCGCCATCATCTGGATATCTTCAGAGAACTCGGACTTCAAGTGAAGAAGGTATATATAACAAACGGAGGATCAACATCCCCTCTGTGGCGTCAGATAATGGCTGATGTCCTTAAAACTGATGTTGCATATATAAAGCACAATCCAGGCTCTTCCTTAGGAGCGGCTTTCATAGCAGGGGAAGCCCATGATCTGATAGACGATGCAGCGATAGATGAGTTTCTGTCGCAGAAGATAATCTCTTATTCCAATGAGGAAAACCATGCAGCATATGACAGAGGATACAGAATATACAGAGAGCTCTATCCGAGGCTGAAGGAACTGGAGAAGTTCTGAGTGAAGGTTTTCCTTTATTTTCACCTGATTGAGCTTTTACCTTATCCTCTTGCAGAGAGCAGCATATTTTTCGGTTTCTTGTTAAATGTGCGGATTTTTATAAAAATAACAAAAAAGAACGTGCCTGCTTGCCGGAAAGGATAGCTGAATTGAGGCTGTTTTCTCAGGAAGAAGAGATAACGAGTTCTCGATGGTGTTTGTTTTTCTCCCTTATGAACAGAAAATAAGCTTATTATTTTGCATATATAATTTTAAGGGCGTTCAGACAAAGAAAAATCTTATTGTTTAACCTCTGTTTCTGAAATA
>CAZHQL010000205.1:0-2457 GCA_964534915.1 uncultured Spirochaetaceae bacterium
GCCTTTATAACCACGATAAAATCATGCATGATGATAAATACCTCGCTCTTGTCTTGATGCTCTATATGCTCCCGGGCTTTCCCTTTATCTATTACGGCGATGAGATAAAGCTTTCAGGCAGAGTTACGAGTGTAGAAGGTGCGCGCTATCCAATGCAGTGGGATGAGAGTAAATGGAATAAAAAGTACCTTTCCTGGCATAGAGCATTAGGGGCTCTAAGAGAAAAGAAAGGCTTTGGAGAATCTGCTTTCCGCATTCAGGCTCTTGGCGATGATGTGCTCATGATCCAGCGCTTTTTGGCCTCTGAGAGCATTGTGGCAATTGTTAATTTCAGTTCCTCAGTATTCAGGGCAAAGCTTGATCCATTCCTTTTAAAAGGAGATAGAAGCACCCTCGTTTTGGGAGATGGAGAGTCTTCCGGCTATGAAGTAAGCGTTAAATCTTCTTCATCAGCGCTCTTTTGCTTCAAATGATGTTGATAGCTTTTCCCATATTTCTTATAAGTAGTTAAGGAGTTGTCTAATGGCCTATTACTATGAAGATTTAAGCAGGACGTTCAGCGAATACCTCTTGATCCCGGGATATTCCTCAAAGGAATGCATCCCGGATAATGTCTCTTTAAAAACCCCTCTTGTGAAGTTCAGAAAGGGCAAGGAAGAATGCCCTCTGACGATGAATATTCCCATGGTCAGCGCCATAATGCAGGCTGTAAGCGGAGTGAGGATGGGAGAGGCCCTTGCAAAGGAGGGCGGCATCTGCTTCATCTATGGATCTCAGGAAATAGAGGATGAGCAAGAGATGGTAAGAAAGGTAAAGGCCAGCAAGGCAGGCTTTGTTCCCTCAGACTCTAACTTAAAGCCTGATGATACGCTCCAGGATGTACTGGAGCTTACTGGGAAGACAGGACACAGCACAATTGCCATAACAAGCGATGGAACGGAAAACGGAATCCTCATGGGCGTTGTTACAAGCAGGGACTACCGCGTAAGCAGAATGAGAGCGGACTTGAAGATCTCTGAATTCATGACACCGCGTGAAAAGCTTATATACGCAAAGGAGGGAATCACGCTAAGTGAGGCTAATGACATACTTTGGGAACATAAGCTCAATCAGCTTCCTATAATCACGGAAGACGGGCGCCTCTCTTCATTTGTGTTCAGAAAGGACTACTCAAGCCATAAGGAAAATCCTCTTGAGCTGTTAGACAAGAACAAGAGGTATATGATAGGTGCTGGAATCAACACGCGTGATTACGAAGCGCGTGTTCCTGCTCTCGTTGATGCAGGAGTGGATGTTCTCTGCATAGACTCATCCGAGGGCTTTACAGAGTGGCAGAAGATAACTCTTTCCTGGATCAGAGAAAAATATGGCGATAGCGTAAAGGTGGGAGCGGGAAACGTAGTTGACCGCGAAGGCTTTCGCTTCCTTGCCGATGCAGGGGCGGACTTTGTAAAGGTTGGAATCGGCGGCGGCAGCATCTGCATCACGCGTGAGACCAAGGGCATTGGAAGGGGGCAGGCTAGTGCCTTGATTGAGGTTGCCAGGGCCCGTGATGAGTACTTTAAGGAAACCGGAATCTATATTCCTGTCTGCTCAGACGGCGGAATCGTATTTGACTACCACATGACGCTTGCACTTGCGATGGGTGCAGACTTTATAATGCTTGGACGCTACTTTGCACGCTTTGATGAGTCCCCTTCGAACCTTGTAAATATTAATGGAAACTACCTCAAAGAGTACTGGGGTGAAGGCTCACAGAGGGCAAGGAACTGGCAGCGCTATGACCTTGGAGGAGACAAAAAGCTTAGTTTCGTTGAAGGCGTTGACAGCTATGTTCCATATGCCGGACCACTTAAGGATACTCTTGCTGTAACACTTTCAAAGATCAAGAGCACTATGTGCAACTGCGGCTCCTTAACGCTCGATGAGTTCAAGGAGAATGCAAAGCTTACTCTCATAAGCAGCACAAGCATCGTTGAAGGCGGGGCTCATGATGTGATTCTGAAAGACAGTCCGCAGCTTAATATGAAATAAAAACCACATCCCCCAAAAAGAAGATGGCCCTTTCTCTGACGTACTTTGTGACAAGCACATACGTTTATAATGAGACAAGGCAATTAGTGGACTTAGCCTCAAAGGTTCTTTCCCTTGTTACAGCGATTCTTATGCTTAAAAATAACCGCCCCGGCCAAGGCAAGCGTTAGGGGCGGATATTTACCTAATGTAAAGCGTCCGTGCTTAATCGCGGACCCCTGAAGTCAACCGTCTATCGGCGGTGTCTCTAATTAGATTCTAAGGCGTTCTGGCTTAGTCGTCAATACGAGGATTTTTGACATTTTCTAAATAAGTATTGACCAAGAAAATGCAATTCCCGACTTTCACGGGATTTTGCCCCATTTTTACTCATAACTATTTAAGCCACAATGACTTAATCACCGTGGCTTGAACGACGAACAT
>CAZHQL010000206.1:0-2432 GCA_964534915.1 uncultured Spirochaetaceae bacterium
CTTTGTCTGCCTCATATAGTTTTCTCCGCCGCTATGCTAGCACAAAAAAATTTTGTAGTTAATAAATGATTGGGACTTCTTATATGAAATTTAAGACATGCTTTTGCCTCTTCCTTTCTTTCATGCTAGGATTCTCCACTAAGGAAATACTATGTTGACTTATTCATCTTGCATGCTCTGTCCGAATATGTGCGGCGTAGACAGGACTAAGGGAGAAAAGGGAGCCTGCCTCTCTGATGAGGGCGTACGCATTGCATGGTCGGGCCTTCATAAGGGGGAAGAGCCACCGCTGGTCGGAAGTTATGGCTCGGGCATGATATTCTTCTCAGGATGCCCGCTACATTGTGCGTACTGCCAGAACAGGCAGATAAGCGGTTCTGATGGCATGATGATGGGCTTTCCAGTAAAGGATGATGAGCTTGTTGCCTTAATGCTCAGCCTTGAAGATATGAACGCTTCATCCATTAATCTTGTTACAGGAACTCATTTCATTCCAACGATTAAAAAGGCGCTTCTTCAGGCAAGGAAAAGGGGCTTGAGTCTTCCAGTTGTCTGGAACTCATCTGGCTATGAGAGAGTGGAAGCATTAAGCGAGATCGATGATTTAATAGATATATATCTTCTTGACTGCAAGAGCCTTTCAAGGAATGTAAGCAGCGTTTTTTGCGGGAAGAAGGACTATGCAGACAATATAATTCCTGTGATGGACTTCATTAAAAAGAGGCATCCAAGAACCGATTTAGATGCCATGAGGGGAACAATTCTGAGGCATTTAGTCTTTCCAGGGACTATAGAGGCTACCAGGAAATTCCTCTCTTATTACGCAGAGCACTATAAAGACAGCTTCTTTTTATCCCTGATGGTGCAGTTCGTCTCTCCCATTGAGGGTGTCAGTTTTCCAGAGGTGACTGATGATGAATATGAGAGTCTTGTAGAGGCTTTGGAGGAACTTGGAATAGATGACGGATTCATGCAGGAAAGGGATGATGAGACTGCGTGGATTCCGGATTTTACATCAGATGTTCCCTTCCCTGAGGATTTTGCCCGGGCAAACCCGTATTTCCTTACTTTGAAGAAGAAATACGAGTCCCTTCAAAAGGACGGCCGTTGAGGATATTGATTAAATTCTCTATATTCCTTCCATCTGCGCAGATTACGCACATATCATCATCCTTTGCCATCTTCGATGCAATGGGATCGAAGGGAGTATTCTTGCCCGGTGTCCATGTGGTTCCAACCATCTTTATGAAGTCATCCCATGATATGTAATCAAGCGGTTTTGCATTCTTCTCCTTCCTGGGATCTGCAGTATATACCTTCTTGATATTACTCAGGTTTACTATCGTCTTTGAATTGAATTTCCTTGCAAGGTAGACTGCGTCCGTATCCGTTGAGAATCCCGGTTTCCAGCCGCTTGCAATCAGGATTCTGCTTGAGAATGAGATATCTGATGTAGGGTCTGTCACGATATCCTCAGCGGCATACTCGTGGAATATCGCCTTGACGATGGATGCATTGAGCCTTGTCGCCATTATGCCGATCCAGTCGAGGCTCCTTTCATCTATTGATGCCTCAATTTCCCTTGCTGCTTCCTGATAGATCCTTGCAGGAGCGCCTCCTCCGACCGTGAGAATCAGGCGTGCATCCTTTTCTTCTTCCAGATAATTCTTAATGGCATCCTTGAATCTCTTTAAGAACTCTACGTCAACCTTCTCCGGAGCTACAATTGAGCCCCCTAGTGATAAAACCGTCGTTTTCATAGAAAAAATTTTTACATACTTTTAACTTTTTTTCATTACTAAATAGGAGGAAATGATATGAATCATTTAAACAACATCCTATTGGAAGGGAATCTGCTAGCAGATCCAAAGTTAATTGTAACTGCTCCTGACGGTGAGAACTGGGGGAGTATGGTGAAATTCGACATTGCCAGCCACAAGCTCTACAAGAGCCTGGATGGCGAGAGCAAGGACGACGTGCTCATAATCAGCTGCATAGCCTTCGGCTCCCTTGCTGATAAGGTAATGTCAGTGATTAAGTGCGGCATGCAGGTAAGAGTGCTTGGACGCTTGCGCTGCTCGAAGTGGGTTACGAAGGAAGGTGAAGAGAAAAAGACATTTGAAATCGTAACTGAGCACGTGGAATTCAGGAAAAGGGTGAAAAAGGAAGAGAAGAAGTTTGCATTCTCGGATGATGAGCAGATCGGGCAGACAGTCTCTGAAGATGTATTCCATTACGAATTCTTCTGATCCCTTTAAAGGTCTATTGCATCCATCTCTGAAAAAGGGGTGGATGCTCTTGCCGGGCGTGTTATCAAAAGGTGGATATGTTTTCAGGTTTTCCTGAACACTTCTTAACCTTTCCCGTCTTAATAGACAGGAGGAAATGATAAATGAAAATACTAAGCATTACTCCTCTCATAGCGCAGCGCT
>CAZHQL010000207.1:0-2417 GCA_964534915.1 uncultured Spirochaetaceae bacterium
GAGCTTTCCAATTGGCTCATAACCCATGATATTGCCTGTCTTTCTGTTTTCTTCTGAATTTGCCATAGTGAATTTAATATATGTTTGGAAATTTATTTGTCAATAGATACTCACCTTGAAATTATGAGACAAAATTAAATACAATCCCAGTAAATAAGGAAATTGGACATGAAAGTATGCAAATTTGGTGGCTCCAGCGTAGCTGATGCAGCGCAGATAAAGAAAGTAAAAGCGATAATAGACAAGGACAAAGAGCGGACACTTATAGTTGTCTCAGCCCCTGGGAAGAGAAGCAAGAGTGATGAGAAGATCACGGATCTCCTTTATAGCTGTAACAGCCTTGCAGAGAAAGGCGAGAGCTGTAAGAGCGTATTCTCAATTATCCAGGAGCGCTTTATCTCTATTGCTGATGAACTGGCAATAGATAAGAAGGCGCTTGTTAAGGAGCTTGATGAAATAAGGGTTAAGATAGATGCAGGTCTTGGCAGGGACTATGCAGCGAGCAGGGGAGAGTATCTGTCTGCATTCCTAATCAGTCAGTATTTTGGTTTTGAGTTCGTAGACACTGCCGATTGCATCGTAATAAACTCGGACGGGACGGTTAATCCGTTCAGCTACGATAAGATCCGCACGGCTGTCCAGACCTCAAACAGGAAGGGCTTTGTATTCCCCGGTTTCTACGGCTCGGCTGAGGACGGACTTATAAAGACGTTCACGCGCGGCGGATCGGATATCACGGGAAGTGTTGTTGCGCGTGCACTGGATGCATCATGCTATGAGAACTGGACTGATGTCTCAGGCTTTCTGACATCGGATCCCCGCATCGTAGAGGATGCTAAGGTAATTGAGACCATAAGCTATAACGAAGTGCGGGAGCTCTCAGACTATGGAGCATCCGTATTTCATGAGGAAGCTATTGCGCCTGTAATGGATAAGGGAATTCCAATAAACATCAAGAACACGAACAGGCCTGATGATAAGGGAACGCTTATTACGAAGGAAAGCAGCATAGCAAAGCTTGCAGGAGTCTCAGCAAAGGGGAACCTCTCGAGGATAAAGGTCCGCAAGCTCATGCTCTTTAAAAAGCATGGAATGCGTCATGCTCTTTTAACGATGCTCCATATATTCGGAATCAGGCCCCAGTTCTCACTCTATGGAATTGACTCAATCGTATGGTTCTATGACTCAAAGAGCGCATCAGAGAGCGTTCTCTCGGCTATGTGTGAGCGCCTTAAGACTGAGTTCGATCTCGATGAGGTCTCTGTGGATCATGGCCACGCAATCCTCGGCGTTGTCGGATCATCTGTGATGAGTGACTCCTCCTACATCAGAGCCTCTGAGGCCCTGAAGAATGATGGCATTGCCGTAAGTTTCTTAAACTACGGCTCGAGCGATGTATCCTACTCATTCGGAGTAAAGGAAGAGGATAAGGAGAGAGCAGTGAGGGCTGTGCATAAGGCGCTTTTCTCGTGAAAAGAGTTTAATTCATGGCAGATGTCCTTTTTATCATCATTCTGCCACGGCACTCAGAGGGTTTGTCTCCCAATGGGTGCTTGTTTTTTTGCTCTCATATGAAAAACGGATAGGATTTCTCCTACCCGTCTCAATGGATGTCTTGTTTTATTAGCGGATTCTCATCTCCGTCTCAAGGTCGAAGAATCTTGCCTTCTCCATAGCAACTACGAGAGATACCTTCTCGCCAACAGCTGGTGTGATTGATGGATCAATCTTTCCGACGACGTTAGCCTTTGTAGTAGCTACGTGAACCTGTGTCTCTGATCCGAGAGGCTCGACAACGTTTACAGATCCGTCGATTGTCTTTCCATCTACAGCAGTGCGGGAGAACTCAACATCTTCGGGCCTGATGCCGAATGTTACTTCCTTGCCTTCATATGGCTTTAGGAAAGCAGCCTGTGCATCCGTAACCTTTAAGCGGAAAGAACCCTCGTCGATGTATGTTCCGTCATTTTCCTTCTTTACACTCATCGTGAGGAAGTTCATTGGAGGAGATCCGATGAATCCTGCTACGAACTTGTTGTCCGGCTCGTTATAGAGGTCAAGCGGTCCGCCGATCTGCTGGATGACGCCGAGCTTCATGACGACGATCTTATCAGCCATTGTAAGAGCCTCAACCTGGTCGTGTGTAACGTAGATCATCGTTGCCTTAAGGCGGTGGTGAAGGGCAGAAATCTCAGCTCTCATCTGAACGCGGAGCTTCGCATCGAGGTTTGAAAGCGGCTCGTCAAAAAGGAATACCTTTGGCTGACGTACGATAGCCCTTCCTACAGCAACACGCTGTCTCTGGCCGCCTGAGAGAGCTTTTGGCTTTCTGTCAAGAAGCATCTCGATATCGAGAATCTTGGCAGCTTCCCTGACGCGCTGATCAATCTCGTCCTTCGGGAACTTGCGGATCTTAA
>CAZHQL010000208.1:0-2414 GCA_964534915.1 uncultured Spirochaetaceae bacterium
ATAGGGTCCGCCCTCTGTAAGAGAGAGATTCAAATCGTGTACCCTGAATGTTCTTGTAATTGCCAGAAAGAGGCAGATTACGATTGATGGCATCATAAGAGGAAGGCGGATCCTTCTTGTTATCGCGCTCTCGCTTGCCCCGTCTATCTTCGCACTCTCTATAAGCTCCTCCGGAATTCCCACAAAGCCCGAGATATATATGAGCATCAGATAGCCAGAATACTGCCATGTCGTGACTATTATAAGGGCCGCCAGGGCTGTGCCCGGAGAAGACAGCCAGGAGCGGCGCAGCAGTTCCACTGAAATCAGCTTATAAAGATTTGTGAGCACGCGGCTGAAAAGGAACTGCCAGATATAGCCAAGGATAAGGCCTCCGATTAAATTTGGCGTAAAGAATCCTGCGCGAAGGAAGTTCTGCCCTTTCACGCCCGTTGTAAGGATGTATGCAAGAGTAAATGCAACAACATTCGTTGTCACTACTGCGATAGCTGAATAGAATGCTGTGAGAGCAAGCGAGCGCCAGAAAACTGTGTCTCTAAAGACCTGAACATAGTTTTCAAAGCCGACATAGTTCATGTTCACGGCAATTCCATTCCAGTCAGTGAAAGTAAGATATACGCCGTAGATGAGCGGAACTATAAGGACTGCTAAGAAAAAAAACATTGAAGGCCCTGCAAATGCTAAATAGCACAGAGCCTTGCGGCTGCGGCTCATTCTTCCCCACATGTCTCTACCTCCCCTTTCAGGGCAAAGATGCCAAGCGTCACCTTTGCCCATTATCTATTACACATTTGGAGTGCGAGAGCGCCAGTAATCAGTCATGATAGAGGCCATGTCCTCTCTCGTGATGCGTCCAGCAAGGTATGCCTGCATGTTCTCTGCAAGAACTGCCCTGTGGTCAGAAGGAAGGTAGGATGCAGTATCAACAGTCCTTCCCTGGCTGATATACTCCTGCATTCCAAGATTAAACGGATTCGTAGCAGGGATTTCAATATTTGTGAATGCCGTTACTATCTGGCAGTCAGTGATGAGCACCTGCTGTCCTGCAGGATCGAACACGAGCCAGTTAAGAAGCATCTTTGCTGCCTTCTGCTGCTCCTCTGTTGCTTTCTCAGCATCGAGTGTAAAGTACTTTGTAGCTCCTGCAACAACCTTGCCCTGTCCCGGGTTGTCATTAATCGGGAAGTGGAATATTCCGTACTCCATATCATCCTCTGCATAGGGCTCGAAATCCGGCCATGCCCAGGTTCCGTTAATCCAGAAAGCTGCTTCTCCGGATGCCATATAGCTTGCATTTAAATCATAGTCTGCAGCAAGCGGGTCATCGCGGTTGATATTGTATTTGAAGAAAAGGTCAAACAAATCGAATGCCTTGTTAAACACATCATTTTCGATGAATGTAGTTTCCCCTGCGTTCACATCATTTAAGAACGCGATTGCACCCGCTGCGGTTCCATCCTGGTATGAGTAGATGTACTGGAGCATCTGATGCCCGACAGACCAGTCTTCTGAGTTGATGACGAACGGAGTTTCCATGCCGGATGCTACCAGCTCTTCGATGAAGGCCTTGAAATCATCAAATGACTGATAGTCATCAGGGTCGATTTCGCGTCCGAGCGTGTTTTCGATGGCTGTCTTGTTATAGAGGATGCTCATGCCCTCGATTGTAAGCGGCATTCCATAGAGCTTTCCATCAACATACAGGGCTTTATCACTTCCGCCAGAGTATTCCCATGGCTCACCGGATAAGTCTTCAATTCTCTCTCCTGCAAGCTCCAGTACCTGGGAGGCTCCAAGGATTGCAAGCGTTGGCGGATCTCCAGCTGCATAGCGCTGTGCAATAACTACTGCAGGGCTGTCTGTCTCATAGATCTCTATATCAACATTGTATGCACTTCCAAAGAGTGCAAGACCCTTCTCAAGGGCATCCGTAATCTCGGGCTTGGAGTTTAAAATTGAAATCTTTACAGTATTTTCAAATCTCTCTCCAATCTCCGGATTGACTTCTGCAGCAACATCACTGGCATTCTCTGCTGTGCCGGATGAAAAAACTGCTGAAACACTGATCAGGGCAATCAGCATTAAAACTGATAACTTTTTCATTAAGTACCTCCTGTTGTCAGGCTTTATTACCTTTCACTGCTAAATTATAGGCACTGATTTTTTAAGCTGTCAAACGTTTTTATTATCACTAAAAACGAGCGATTTATGATAAACTTTGACTCAGTTCTATTTATTTAAAATACAAAGAATAAATGTATATAGAAAATAAATGTAAACGTTTATCAAAAATAATGAGAAAATAATTCGTATCCTCACAAAATAAAACTCCTCTCAAACACAAGGGAGCGTGCAATCAGAGCTGAAGATCTTATGCGCAAGAGAGGCAAGTTGCCTTGCCTTCTCAATTGAGC
>CAZHQL010000209.1:0-2412 GCA_964534915.1 uncultured Spirochaetaceae bacterium
TTATGGCTCTAGGCAAAGTTTACGGTCTTGACCGGTTTTCCGAGTACATGAAAGGCCTCGAAGATTGCTATGCGATTATAGGCGGAACCGCTTGCGACATCATCCTGAGCAACGCAGATCTTAACTTCAGAGCTACAGATGGGCTCGCTTGTGACGGCTCGCACTCTCGAAGAGAAGGCCCTGAAAATCAAAGCTAGGCTAACAGGAAGATGTGCTGCTATCGCTGCTTGTGCATAAAACGACTTTCTTTATATCGAGATAAAAACAGGTCACTTATCGCTTATGACAGCTTTTCTACACTTACTTCGTAGCCATTTTTTACCATTTCTTTTGCTAAAGGCACTCCAGTCTCGTCAACATTGTCTTTAAATGGAATATATATCAGTCCATCAATGTCAGAGGGTCTTTCCATGTCCTCTGCTTCCGAAAGCAAGATTGCAACTTTTTTACGTCCAATTTTTGATAATAGCATTCCCAATTCCAAAATGACATTCTGGCGAGCTCTGTATCGTTGTTTTGACTCCTCGTTCTTCGGATAGCCAATGTCATCTGGCGTAGCCAAAACAATTCCAAAATTCACTTGGCTTGTATATTCTTCTAACTTTTCTATAAGAGTCTGACCTGAAGAAGGAAGTTGGTCTAGGATTAAAGGCTCTAAGCCCCATCTTCTGAGCATAGCTTCAAGTTGTGTCTTGGCGTTCTTATCGTGCCCATACACAACAAAGACTTCTTTATTAGCCGTTGTTTGCGTTGGCGAAATCCCCTCCGACAGTATTTTTTCTATTACATCTACATTTTTACCCTGGCAATTTACCTTACCTGTATTCCAGCAGTTTATAATGCAGCCATTCGAAAGCTCCAATTTGGTTCCCAAGCCATTTCCTGTAGGACTCTCTTCTTTAATTTCATATCCGTTCTTTTTTATACAGGTTTTTGCTTGTTCAAGAGTTAACTCAAGAGCCATAGTTTTGATTCCTTCCCTCCCCAAAAAAATGAGAATCCAGCATCTTAATTCTACAATCTCTGCATAAGGCAATAAAGACAGAGCCTTAATCGAGAAGCTTCCGTACTGTTTTATGTGTATGCTTTTTCCTTAACCTTAGGGAACGACGATACAAGGCAAACAGAGTATGTCCTATGCGAAGGACAGATGTTAAAGCGCACTGCAATAATCACGGGAATTTCACTTTGTCGAAATACGGCAAGCCATTAATCTCCTGTTCAAACAACTTCTTGAGCTTCTGGCGCTCTGTCTTGTCTTTGACATGAACGTGAAACTCTTTTTTGCTTGTTTTGAGGAATTGTGTACCTAACAACAAGGGGTGCACCTTTGTCTTGGAACTTAATTATTACCTTTTCAAAGAATGAAATACGTGGTCTCGATAGCGTTCGTTCTGACCATAAGGCATGCTTTCAAACTCAACATAATTATTCTGGTATTCTTTCAACGAATCTATTCCATACACTTTTATGCGGCTTTTATTTTTTTTTCGAGATTACGTTTATCATTATCATATTGAAACGGTTCCCCTGGCATCAAAGAAGCGTAAACACTGAATTGACTTCTCGATTAGCTTTATCCAAAGCTTATTTAGATCATCGGCCTTCAAGTACGGAATTTCTTTGTCTTCTGCGCGCAGCGAATTAAGCTCGTTTATGACGTCCTTGTCAAGAGGGAAAGGAAAATCCAGTTTTGAACCATTTGGCAACTTTTTACCTGTAGCATTCTCATAGTCATCCGGACACTCTTTATGTAAATAATTGCTCGCTCGTTTGATCAAGTTCTTATTGTTGATTTTAGGCATATTGACTCAGTCATTCCTTTCCCAGTTATTCTTCCAATGTCATTAACTTAAGCGGAGACATTGACTATTCTTCCATTGTTTTTGGCTCTGTTAACCCAGCGTGGATATAGACTCTGCGAAATTGGAATTAGGATGACAAAAGCATTTCATTTATTGCCGCTTGTTGCTTGGTTTTGAATTATCCGTTGGTATTCACCCCCTTGCATAAATTTATATCCACGGTGGGTTAACAGAGCCTTGTTTTTAATCAATTAACGCATACCGAAGCGAACATGCGAATATTTGCTTATCAGTATAAGCGTATTTATTCAATAAGGCTTTGCATGTACTTACATAATCGAGCCTATCTTGTTGAGAGGGGAGCTTGTGCGTCTCTCTCTCGGCCCACTCATTGCGTTGCTGTGTATCATTTGCTGTGGAACGGCGTATCAGCTCAATGCGAAATGCAGCATGGAGTGGGAAAAGCGCTGCAGACAAGCCCTCGTTCGTACTGCCGTTTCCTTGAAAAGCGCAACGATGAGTTCTGCGATGAAATCAAGTCGTACAACGAGCCCTTCCTAACCCAAATAAGAAGCAAAAAGCGCTCACTTGACTACTGCATCAACCG
>CAZHQL010000210.1:0-2409 GCA_964534915.1 uncultured Spirochaetaceae bacterium
GTCCTGAGGTAATCCTGCCTCAGAACATCAAGCATTGAAGAGCGCGTTGTCCTTGTAAGCAATGCAGCAAGCCCTACCCCGACAGTAACTGCCGGAAGCACTACGCTTCTGAATCCCTCAGCGCCTCCAGAGGGGAACCATCCAAGCTTAAGTGCGAACAACAGCATAAGCAGCAGGCCAAGCCAGAAATTAGGCATGGAAAGTCCAAGAAGGGCAAGAACCATTGCAAGTGTATCCTTCCATGAATTCTGATTCACAGCAGCAATTATTCCGAGCGGAACAGAGATGATTACAGCGATAAGCATTGCAATGGAAGCAAGGCGAAGAGTATTGGGAAGCCGCTGAAGATACAGCTGCATAACGTCAAGCTTGGTCACATACGAAACACCAAGGTCCCCCTTCAGCAGATTCCCGATATAACGGAAATACCTTTCTACAAGAGAACCATTAAGCCCCATTTCTATCCTGAGGGCTTCAAGCTGTTCCTCAGTTGCATCAGGGCCAGCTACCTGATAAACAGGATCGCCCTCTGCAACATTCATTATTGCATAAATTATAAATGCTACCCCGAGCAGAACCGGGATGAGCATAAGAAGCCGTTTGATTATGTATCGATGCATATTTCTCCCTAAATTTAGAATGGAGAGAGCTCTGGCACTCTCTCCCCCCTTGGTTTTTACTCTGGAAGAGCAATCATTCTAAAGTCGTGCTTTGCATCTGGTTTCCAGATAGCTCCAACAAGACCTTTTTTAGCACCGATGTTTATATAGGAAGTGCAGATAGGCACGATAGGCCAGATCGCAGACAGTTAATCCTCGATTGCCTAGTAGTCCTGGAGTCTCTTTTCTGTATCGGTCTCAACGAGTGCCTCATCAAGCATCTCATTGAACTTCTGGTCTTTCATGTTGCAGCGGTTGGATCCGTTCTTCCTCAGTGTTCCATCCTCCTGCATCATTGAACCATGCTGGTTGCGGAGCGTGTAATCAGTGCCAAGATCATCTGTGAACTGGTAAAGTACAAGTTCGTAATCAAGAGCACCATCATTGAGTTTTCCCCTGAGTGCAACTGTCTCCATTTCCTCAAGAACAATGTTTATGCCGATCTGCATGCAGCTGTTCTGGAAAATGAGTGCAGCAGTCTTCTTTGCCTCATTGTCAACCATAATGTGGAAAGTAAGCTCTCCTGGCTTGTATCCGGAAAGCTCAAGCTCCTCTCTGGCCTTGTCAAGATCATACTCATACACGTGGATATTAGGATTAAGCCCGAACTGTCCGCGGTTGATGTAATTGTTATGGACTATAGCCAGATTATCATATGCTGCGATAACGATGGATTCCTTATCCATTGCATGGGCAAGGGCGCGGCGAACATGTACATTGTCCAGTCCCTTCTTCTCCATCTGCATCGGCATATAGAGCATAACGACGTTCGGAGTCTGGAGCAGATCAAGATTAGGATCCTGGGAAATTCTTGCAAGGTCAGTAGTTGAAGGATCGATACATACGTCGATTTCTCCAGTCTGGAGAGCAATCAGACGTGTTGATGCTTCCCTATAGAGCTTCATGACAATTCGCCTGGTAGGAGCCGGGCCGCTGCGGTATCCGTCATAGCGTACAACTGACCAATGAGAGCCTGGTACCCATTCCTCAAGCGAGAACATGCCGCTTCCAAGATATGGCCCGCTTACAGGATCGGCTTCGCATGCAGCTTTGGAAAGAATCGACATGCCGCCATGAGCCATGAGCGTTATCCAGTCCTGATTGGCTTTCGAAAGCGTTATGCGCACATGCGTCGGATCAATGACTTCTGTTGATACAATATCAGCGACCTTCTGTACTGCGAATGAAGATTCCTTTGCCCTGTCATATGTAAATTTCACGTCTTCAGCAGTAACAGGAGTGCCGTCTGTGAATGTGGCATTCTCAGGAAGAGTGAACTCATAAACACAGCCATCTTCTGATACCGTCCAGCTTTCTGCGAGGCCCGGAATGACTTCGTTCGTATCAGGATCTACATTCACAAGTCTCTCGTGCGTAAGATAGAAAACCATCATATTGGCATCAGTGTTAGAGCCCTGTGGATCAAGAATTGTAATGTCGTTGGCAATTCCGATAGTTACAGTATCCTTATAAGCAACATCTTCCTGAACGTCGGCAGATCTTACATTTCCTGCTGCCGTAGCTGTCCCTGCTGTCTCAACCTGAGGGGCCGCTGTTGTAGTGGATGTTGAAGTGGTGCTTCTTGCTGTAGTAGTGGATGTCGAAGTATTGCTGCTTCGTGAACAGCCGGAAAGCACAACAAGCACAGATAAAATAAGAATCAATGCGATATTCTTTTTCACCTTGTATCCTCCTGAATTAACGAATTTATTAGAGTTATGTTAAGGTAATATCTTTCATTTGTCGAGAA
>CAZHQL010000211.1:0-2364 GCA_964534915.1 uncultured Spirochaetaceae bacterium
ACTTACCACTCTAGGGATGCTGATGCTTTTTCCTTCTTCTCACCGAGTGCTGAAAAAAGCAACAACATGCAACACCATGAGTATAGTAGCACTGTTTTAAAAGTCGGTCAAGCATTATTTTTTGTGTTTTATTTTAACTAGCTAAAAACAATCTTTGTATCTGGTTCTGCGCTAATGAGGCAACCTTAGCAGATGAGTTACAGAACCTTTACACCGTTAACGTATTTAGCTACTAAGTCCCGGCCTGCGGCTCTGTAAGCATAGGCCTCAAGACGCTCTGAAAGGCTTAAAGAGTCATAGAGCGTTGTGCAAAGCCCGCTCATGTCAAGCACGAGTATGTCTGCATCAAAGCCATTATCGAATGCACCGACAGAACCGAAGAAAGATCCTGCCATGCGCGTTGCTGCGAAGAATGCATCCTTGAATGTAAGAGGAGCAGAAGCATCATCTACCAGGCGGTAATAAAGCTTGCTTACCTCGATAGCCTCTGTAATTATCCTCATCATAGAAAGCGTAGAGCCCCCTGCAACATCCGTTGCAAGGCCTACCTTTATTTTGCTATCAAGCATCTTTCTGACTGGCGCTATGCCGCTTGCAAGATTAGTATTGCTTGAGGGGCTGTGAGCGATGAAGATGTTATCATTTTTAAGAAGGGTCATCTCCTCATCAGAAGGCCATACAACATGGGCCATTATGCTCTTTTCCTTTCCAAGGAGATTAAAGCGCATATAGGCATCTGTATAGTTTTTGCTCTCTGGAACAAGATTTCTCACCCACTCTATCTCGCTGAGGTTTTCATCAAGGTGTGACTGCACTGGAATGCTGCGCTCAGCAGAGATTCTTCCAAGCTCGGCAAGGAGTTTATCCGAGCACGATGGGATAAAGCGCGGAGTTATTATAGGCCTGATGAGCTTAAGCTCTTTCATTCTATCAAGGAAAGAAAGCGTGCTTTTGATAGATTCTTCAGTATTCTCTGTTAGGGAAGGAACTGCGTTCCTGTCCATATTGACTTTGCCTACATAGCCGGATAAGCCTTTTTCTTCCAGGAGCCTTGCAAGCATCAGTGTTGAATTCTCATGTATCGTTGCAAAGATGGAAAAGCGCGTGGTCTCGCTCTTCAGAAGAGCATCAGTAAATATTGAATATGCTTCTTCAGCATACTTTATATCCTTATATTTTGCTTCTTCAGGGAAAGTGTGCTCATTAAGCCAGGACAGGAGCTCCTTGTCCATATAGAGCCCCATATACTGATACTGCGGGGCATGAAGATGCAAATCTATTAGCCCTGGAATTATTAATGAGCCGCTGTAATCTGTAATCTCAAGGCCTTCTGGCTTTTTATCTGTTATCTTCTCAACCTTGCCGTTATTTACAATAAGGTATGACGCCTTATGTTCTTTCAGCGTTCTCTCCGGAAGTGAATAGACAATGTCTCCAAAAAGTGCAAATCTGGTTTTCATGCTTTTCCTTCTCTCCCTAAATTTTTAGCACCCTCTAAATATCTTAACACTATTTTGCTCTTTACAGGAGAAAATTCATCATAATCTTTACAATTGCTCAAAGAAGGAAAATAAGATATGCAAAAGCAAATGCCCATGCAAGTAAAAAGGGCCACCACCTGAAAGCAGCGGCCCGATTAAGACTAAGTCTCTTACTATTTGCTAATTCTGTTGTATTCATCAAAGAGGTCATAGTAGAGTTCGAGACAAGTAAATCCTTCAACTAACGAATTCCCAATTTCCATAGCTAAGCTTATATATGGTATTGTATTCGCCTTTTCTAAGAAAAAATTAGCTCACTGATGCGAGCCTCCATAACAACAATGGGACGTACAAAAGATAACCGTATGCAGTCGCAATGATAAGAAATACTAATTTCGGCAACAATCCTTTTATTTCAAAACCTCCAAGAATATTGCTTATCAAGAATGTTGATAAAATACTGAGATTGTGAGATGCGCTTAGTTTCTATGCATAATGGACATGCTTTTCCTCAAACTTGCTTTAGTAGACAGGTGCCCTTTTCAGTAACGAAGGGGCAAGCCTGCCTGTCGTAACCAGTGTCTGGAAGCTATTTCTTCTTGAGGATTAAAAGTTCATCGGAAGTTTCACTGTTTGCAACATACTCATAACCGATAGTGCTAATCGCAGCGTTCATGGCAGACATCATTGTTTCTGCTACATCTTTTTCGTCAATCTTGGTTACCTCTCCAGAACCTTTTCCTATAGGAAGTCTTGAAGTGCCAGACGCCAAGTAGCAGGAGGAGATGGTTTTAGAGTTATATCCGCTGAATCCTCCAACATTTTCAATTCCAGTGACATCTCCCGTGGAATAACAGTTAGTGATTGTTCCAAAGTTATATCC
>CAZHQL010000212.1:0-2288 GCA_964534915.1 uncultured Spirochaetaceae bacterium
TCTCTCTCCTTTCTTTAGGATAACCTCTTTTCAGATGACTTTCATCCTGCCCATCTTTCCTTAGCATATTTCTTTTTAAGAGGTAAGGCTGTATCATACGAATAACAACAACTGCCATTGCTAAAGGTATTTTTATGGAGATTCAGGAAGTTCTTGACCGAATTGAATCGGGAGAAGATACGAGCGCCCGATTCTGTGAGAATATAAAGGATGCTGCTGAGCTTTCTTCTGAAATGGCAGCATTCTCCAACACTCATGGCGGATATATCTTTCTCGGAATAAGGGACAATGCAATAACCGGCCTTACCCGGGAAGATATAAGGAAAGCCAATCAGATGATTTCAAACGCAGCATCTGAAATGGTTCATCCAGCGCTATATCCTGAAACAGAAATAATCATGCTTCAAGAGAAGAAAAAAGTTCTCGTAATTAAAATCAAGGAAGGAATAAGCAAACCCTATTTTGATAAGGATGGCGTAATATGGGTTAAAAGCGGTGCTGATAAGAGAAGAATAACTGCCCGTGAGGAATTACAAAGGATGTTCCAAAGCGAAAAGTATATAAACGCGGATGAATGCCCTGTTGAAGGTCTTACGGAAAAGGATATCGACTTAAGCTACTTTACTTCGATATACAACAAGATGTATGGAGAGCCTCTCGAGTACCAAATACTTGGCTTAAATCAGCTGCTTGAGAATATGAATCTGGCAAAAAACGGATGCCTTAGCCTCACAGGAGCGCTCTGCTTTTCTAAGTGCGTCTCTTTTTTCCGCCCTATGTTCATTGTTAAAGCCGTATGCTACCCCGGTAAGGATATCAGCATTGATACCTATAATGACAGCCGTGACTTCTCAGGAAAACTGGAAGATGTATATAACGGTGCTATGGCCTTCATTCTGAGGAACATGAAATATTTCTCAGCTTCACGCATAGCCTTTGAGGAGCTCGTTGCTAACGCACTTACGCATCGCACTTTCCATCTCTTATCCCCTGTCAGGATTTTCATATATGAAAACCGCATAGAGATCATAAGTCCTGGATCCCTTCCTGGCAGCCTGACAATAGAGAACATAAAAGCGGGCATATGTGTAAGAAGAAACCCGATTCTCTATTCTTATTCCCGCTTCATCCTTCCCTCAAGAGGCCTGAGAAAAGCCTTAGAGGCACATCCAGAGATAGAGCTCATAAACGACAGGGATGGCAACCAGTTCAAAGCTATCGTGTGGTATAACTCACACACCTGAGATAAAAGAAACAGGACCCTGAAGAATAATGCTCCCTCAGAGGCCCTGTCTCATCCTCAGAGCCATGCAAAGCCCTATTGAGGCCTTTCAGGCATGGTTTAATCGTCTACACGTTATTAGTGCCTGGAACCAGTTTTACTGCTGACTCGCTATACTTGTAAGCAGTGTATCCCTTGCTCTCTAGCAAGATATTCATCATTTTCGCAATGTCTGACCATGTGGAAGAACTGGTACCTGATTTAATGGCGTGATCATCAAAAAGATCCTCTTGGGAGGTTTTATAAAAGAGTGCCTCAGAATCCGCTGAATTATTGTATGATCCAATAACAGCACTAACATTAGAGGTGCCAGAAACATTAGCTGCTTCAGAATAGCAGGCATAGATATCATTATATTGATTGATACTCCCTGCAATGGCGCCAACATTTGATTCTCCGCTAACGCTTCCTGTAAAGTAACAGGCTACAATTCTGTTGCGGTTAGCAGCATCTGATCTGCCTTCTGAATATCCGACAATACCTCCTGCGCTATCAGATGAGGCTGTAACTGTTACAGATGAATACGAGTATTCTACTGTTCCGCCATAGTAGAAATATCCAGCAAGTCCTCCGACATTAGAGACTCCGGCCACTGATCCTCCAGCAACATAGCAATTGAAGATTGTCCCATGGTTGCGTCCTGCAATGGCTCCAACATTATTTCCTTCTGCTTTAATAGTTACATTTTCAAGACCAAGATTCTTTACGCTCCCGGCCGTGCGTATCGCACCGAACATGCCAGCATTCCCGCTTGTCGAATTGATTGTCAGATTGCGCACCCTATGTCCCTGGCCGTCAAATGTGCCTTCGTATGGACTATTGGTATAAGCATTGGTATAAGAGCCTATCGGTGCCCAGTTGCTCCCGTCTTCCTCCTCAGGATCAGAAAGCTCTATATCAAGGCCAAGCACTACATTAGAAACCAAATATTTGGCCTTGGTTTCATCATCAGTTGCTCTTCTGTTCCATTCAAGGAGGCTTTCTTCATCATAGATGACATAGAAGC
>CAZHQL010000213.1:0-2241 GCA_964534915.1 uncultured Spirochaetaceae bacterium
CGGTGAGGCCCACACCAATAGCCAGAAAAGTGCAGGAAATATCCTGCCCGTAAAAGGACGGGTAATAATAAGCGTGAATAAGAAGGACAGAAAGACTATTGTCCCCATTGCAAAGGCACTCCAGGAGCTGGGATTCTCAATCCTCGCAACACGGGGAACTGCACGTGACCTCTTTGATGAAGGAATACTCTCTGATGTGGTTCTTAAAGTGCATGAGGGGCATCCGAACATTGTGGACCTTATCAGAAACCACAGGGTGGACCTTATTATCAACACGCCAATGGGCTTTCACGCAACAAGAAGCGATGATGATATTCGTACAGAGGCAGTGAGGAACAAAATCCCCTACACTACCACAACAAGTGCAGCCTCTGCTGCTGTGGATGCAATTTGCTACCTTCAGCAGAAGCAGTATGTTGTAAGGGAGCTCTGATCAAAACAGAAGCTCCTTTACATGCACTGCAGGATTGTAGGTAATGCCGACAGAGATTTGGAGGTTCTGCCAGTTTCCGCTTGTATTGTTGTAGTTGATCTTATACTGGTATGTAAGGTCTGCACTTACGGAGAAGCTCGTTGTAATCTTGTAGGCGCAAGCCAGACTTGCAAGGAGTGTATGCTCAAGCGTTCCGCCAAGACTAAGGTCTGTAATCCAGTCTGTCACGCTTTCCATTGTTGCTTTAGGATTCTGGTTCTGCTCATCATAATACTTGATTCCGCTCTCTCCATGGACACGGTACATAAGAGTAAGAGAGGCGTCTATCCGGCCATCGTATGTAATGTAGTTTTCGCCAAGGGCAAGCGCTATCGTGCCTGGGCCATACTTATAGCCAGAGTATGATATATCGCCTCCATTATTAATGTAATAGCCGAGGATGAAATCCTGGTGCACCCAGGTATCAATATAGTTAAGGTAGAGATATCTGCTTGTGTAAACTGCTTCAAGATAGCTTTCAAAGAAGCCTTTCTGGCCTCTTTGAACATGGCTGAGGTTTATAAGGGTCCCAAGTGCATTGGGCTCCGTGTTTGACTCTGTTGGAAGCTTGAACTGGTCAACAACAAGCTGGAAGTTCATCCTCAGTGCTCTATTCAGCGCAAAGGTAAAGTCAAATGATATGATATTGTTTGCCCAGTAGTCTGCTTCGCTTGTATACCCGTCCCAGTTATGAAGGATTATGAAGGGATTGAACATTCTTACATCCAGTGCAGTCTTCGTCTGCATAACAACCCCTTCCCTAAGGGAGAGAGTGACTCTGTCAGCAAAATTGAATGTATAGGAATGCGTTATCCTCACCTGATGATATCCGTCAAAAGTCATTGCCCTCTCAATGCTGCTTGCATCATCCTCACCATAATCTGTTTCCTGGTCAAAATGAGTGTAGGTAAGGTCATAGGAGAAGAACCTGTCATAAAAGGACAGCTTTGCAAAGTCCTGGTAGAGAAAATTGTCAGCAACAAGCATATTGCCTGTAAAGCCTCCTCCCATATTGAGCCTTCCCCGGCCAAGGAAGAAATTCATGAATGAAGTGCCCATGGAAATGCCAGCATTGTAGGGCATCTTCCTCTGAAGCGGGTCCAGCCCTGCTTCTGAGTAATAGATATTGGTGGTAATCGTCTCATTAAACTGAGCATCAAACTGCTTCAGCTTGAAAGGAACTTCAACGATGCCATAGACATACTCAGACCATGCAAACTCAAACTCGAGTGCAGCAATGGCACTTCTGTCAGAGTAAGAGCGGTACCAGTCAATCCTCGCAGCATCATCACCGAGCTTCAAATAGACTTCCGGACTGATGGGAAGACTAAAGTCAAAGAACATGCTTGAGGATTTATAAAGCGCTGACGGGTCTTCAAATTCCTTTATAAGGCTGTCATAGAGTTCCTTCACCTTAAGCGGCAAAGAGTCGCGATTGACCCTCCAGAGGCTCTTTAGCAGAGCCTCTGCTGATACCGGTGTGGTATCATGAGGACCTGTTAGGTTCTCGCTTTGCAGTATGTATTTCACCATCCTGTATTCATAATCATCGTAGTTGTATTGCTTCTGACTGGCAAAAACAGGGCATGCTGCAAGAAGAATGGAAAAAAGAAATGCCAATAGCTTTTTACTCATTAAGGTAACTACCACCTGAGCTCTGATTGTAGATTAAAAGAGCAAGGTGTGAATAGACATTTTTGATCGTTTGTCCATAATTAACAGAGCCCTTTTAAGCTGAAAAACGACCAGGAGATTCTTCCCCCAGTCGT
>CAZHQL010000214.1:0-2235 GCA_964534915.1 uncultured Spirochaetaceae bacterium
AATTAGCATTGTAGGTTTGGTAGTTACGGCAATAGCTGTCGGGATTGCCATTGGAAAAAACAATCGCCACTAATCTGGACTCAGTGGCGACTTATTAAAGTTTAAACCTGAGGCCGACAACCGTCTATCGGTAGTGCCTTTCAAGTAAATTATCTTTTTCTTTTTTCCTTTTAGTCAACCTCTTTTCTGCCTCAGCTGTATAGGCATTGTATTCCTTATTGCTGATAAAAATGCCAAAAATTCCTGGCCTGACTCGGAATTTTCAGATAAAATTCCGAATGAAGGCAGCAATATGGAATACATGAGAAGTTCTCCTGAGATTAAGAAGCTGCTTGAGGAAAACATATCAGACACAGCTCAGGAACTATATACTAAGGAGATACCTGATAGCATCCGAAAGGTAAATACGCAATCTTGGAGCATAAGCAACTTCCTCACTTTTGTTGCTTGAGAAAAGAAGGCTGCAATGGAATCAAAAGGCTGAAAATTCCTAGTCATACTCGGAATTTTTTGATATAATTCCGAGTAGAGGTAGTAATATGGAATACATCAGGCGAGCACTTGAGATTGAGAATCTGCTTGAGGAATGTTCCCTTTTTCTTTTCGGCCCGAGAATGACGGGAAAGACATCATATATTGAGAACGAGCTTAAGAAGAAAGCAGTACTCTCGATTACTTTCCTTGATGGAGATACTCTCGATGCATTCCGCCGGAGTCCAGTACTCCTGAGATCCATGCTCAAGGACAAAACTGAAGGGTTTGTCATTGTGGATGAGGTACAGCTGTTTCCTCCTGTTCTTCTTGATATCCAGCATGTAATGACTCATAGTGAAATCCAGTTTCTGCTTACAGGATCAAGTGCAAGGAAACTCAGAAAAAGCGGAAGCAACCTTCTTGGAGGAAGAGCGGGCCTTGTATCGATGCATCCGCTTGTGTGGAAGGAAATCAAGGATAAGGACCCTGATCTTGATTCCATCTTTGCAACAGGAATGCTCCCAAAGGCATTCATGGCCCAAACATACGAGATCCAGCTCAGGAATTATGTAAGGGGCTACCTGGATAACGAGATTGCATCTGAAGGGGAAAGGCGTGATCTTGGAGCATTCAGCAACTTCCTCACCTTTGCTGCCTCTGAAAATACAGAATTAATGAACTTTTCCAACGTGGCCAGAGATATCGGCATGTCTGCAGATACTATCAAGGACTGGTATCAGATCCTTGTTGATACATTTATCGGCTATTATCTAAGGCCATACAGGAAAGGCTCGAAGAGGATTCCTGTAAATACGCAAAAGTTCTATTTCTTTGATGTAGGCGTTGCAAGAGCTGCAGCAAGGATGCCTGTGCCGTCTGAGACGATGGCAGAATATGGCAAAATGTTCGAAAACTACATCTTCATGGAGTTAAAGGCCTATATTGACTACAACACCACTGAAGATGAGCTTTATTTCTGGCGGACCCGTGAAGGCTATGAGGTGGATTTTGTCATCGCTCAAAAAGCTGCTATCGAAGTGAAAACCTCAAAGAACGTCTCTAATAAGGAGCTGAAAGGCCTCAGGGCTTTCATGGATGAGAATGCCGTGAAGGACTATATCATCGTGTGCAGGGAGCTCTTTGAGCGTACAACAGAGGACGGAATCAGGATAATGCCATGGAAAAAATTCCTGGATAGGCTCTGGAACGGGGAGATAGTTTAATTCTCCCCTGCCCCTTCCCTGCATACCTGGTGCAGAGAGTTGAAGAGTTTTTCTTTCTATGATATTTTGTAGCAGTGAATTTATTTCGGGCAGTAGCGCAGGGGCTAGCGCGTCTGGTTCGGGACCAGAAGGTCGCGGGTTCAATTCCCGCTTGCCCGATTAAACGAAAAATTTTTTAAACGTAAAAAGTTATAAAAACCCCATCCAGGAACCAAAAGCAGATGCAGGTATATCAGAAAAAGGATTATCAGGAACTGGGGCGAAGACTATTGGGACAGCCTCGTTGATTACTATGGAGAGAACATTGAATGATGGAATAAGGAGACCGCATAGAAAGATGCTCCAAAGCCTGCCCTGCAGATCCGATAATAACAAACTGGAGCGTTGAGCGTAAGGAAAACAGAGGAGCAACTCTTTCTACAAGCAAGACTGTTCTCCTTCCTTGTCTTTTAATTTGGGTACTCCTTCAGTATTTCCCATTCTCCAGACCTGTTCTTGTCATTAGCCTTTATGTAGCCATTGTCTTTAAGTATTGAAA
>CAZHQL010000215.1:0-2164 GCA_964534915.1 uncultured Spirochaetaceae bacterium
ATTTCCCCAGAGCTGTCCTGTCAGGCTGAATGCATCTGGCGGAACTCCTGCTGAGGCCTCCTGAAGGCCATTTTCGTCTATCTTTAAAAGATTCCTGCTTGTCCATGCATCGACACTGTCAGGTGCTACGAAGAACGGAATGTCCCCTATTATCTTAATGCCCTTTTCGTTTGCGTACTTCTTAAGACTCTTCCACTGAGAGAAGAAGAAGTACTGAAGGGCCTTCCAGATTTCTATATCCTCACTGTGTTCTTCTTTTAGCCTTTCAAGCGCTGAGGGAACTCTGTTCTTTATATCCTCAGGCCATTCTGAGAACCACCGGGAGTCACTATACTTGCTGCAGAGAACCTGAAAGAGTGCATAATCAGGAAGCCAGAATTCCTCATCGCTGAGAAATCTCTGGTAATCCTTATTCCTTTTTGCACTCCTTAAGAAGGCTTTCGCTGCCTTTCTAAGGAGCGGAAACTTTACTCTCCTTGCCCTTTCATAATCGACTCTTTCGCTCCAGTCTTCTTCAACTATGATATCTTCAAGCTCAAGATATCCATCAAGATAGAGCCTTTTTAAGTCTATGAGGATCTCATTTGCGGCAAATGTGCTTCGCGCTGAATACGGGCTCTCGCCGTATCCTGTCGGCCCTAAGGGCAGTATCTGCCAGAGCTTTATCTTATTCTCTGCTGCCTTATCAATGAAGGCCCTGGCCTGATCTCCAACATCTCCAACTCCATAAGGGGAATAAAAACTGGTGGGATGAAGCAAGATTCCCATGCATCTTTCCTGACTCATAGCTACGAGTATAGAAGAGCAAAAGGAAAATTGGAAGAATGGCCAGGAGGAAAAAAAGTAAGTAAAAGAGGCAAAAACATGGTACAATTATTTCACCATGGGAGTTGATAACAGCATAGGATTCTCACTGGATGAGAAGGTCGTCTATCCTACTCATGGGGTGGGAGTCATAAACGAAATAACTGAAAAAACACTTAACGGAGAGAAGGTAAATTATTATGTGATCACCTTCCCCTCCTTAGATATGAACATACTCCTTCCAGTTGCCAACGCATCTTCTCTCGGGCTCAGAAGGCTCTCCGGAGAAGAGGATATTAAAAAAGCTATACAGAGCCTCTCAGAGAGAAAGGAAATTCACAGCCCTGACTGGAAAAGCAGGCAGCAGACGCAGCTCAGCATGCTGAAGACAGGCACGATAGCAAATGTGGCAGCTGTTGTGAACATCCTTTATAACAGGCAGAAAGTGCGTGATCTGCCTATTCAGGAGCGCAGATTGCTTGAAACTGCCCTTACCCAGCTTGTCGATGAGTGCTCTTATGTGCTAGGAATCGATTCAGAGAGTGCGCGGCGTACTATCTTCAGCCACTTAGAAAGACTGAAGAGCACTCCATAAGGATATAAAATGGAAAACTTTCCTTCATTTGCCGCTGTCATAACAGCAGCGGGGAAATCAGAACGCTTTAACAGGGACAGAGAAGAAACAGTCAAGAAAGAATACCTCAAGATTGATGGACACACAGTCCTCTACAGGGCAACAGAGCCCTTCTTCGAGATCCCGGGGCTCTCTGCTGTATGCATAACATGCCCCGAGGGTGCTGAGGATGAGACAGTAATTGCGCTGGAGGACCTTGCTGATATCAATTCAATTCCCTTTTTGATCATAAGCGGAGGCGCAACGCGCAAAGAGAGCGTGAAGAAGGCACTTGATGCCCTTTCTCCCTTCTCAGATAAAATCGAATACGTAGCAATCCACGATGGCGCAAGGCCATTTGTAACTCCTGATATGATAATAGAAATCCTTGCATCTGCCACAGTCTTTGGGTCTGCCGCTCCTGCAATAAGGGTAACTGACAGCGTAAAGAGGCTTGGAAAGGATGGCATGATAAGTGAGAACGTTGAGAGAAGCAATCTCGTAACTGTCCAGACACCCCAGGTCTTCCGCTATGCTGACATCCTTGATGCGCACAGCAAAGCAGAAGGAGATGCATCTGACGATATCGAGATCTATATCAAAGCAGGATACAAATGCATGCCCGTACAAGGGAAGAAGGAGAACAGGAAAATCACATACATCAGCGACATAGAAGTCGCTGATGCTCAGATTGATGAATACATTAAAGAAAGCGCAGAGGGCAGAAAGAAAGCAGATGCAGCAAGA
>CAZHQL010000216.1:0-2150 GCA_964534915.1 uncultured Spirochaetaceae bacterium
CAATCGGATAACCCCAATCAACACTTAGCAAAGAGGCCAAACGATTTCATCTGGATAGTCAGAACGCTTTCAAATGGATAATTACTTGTTCCTCTCAATATAATTATGTGGGCTCCCGTATGGGAGCAACTAAGTTACATAAGGAGGACGAGTATGAGAAAAGTGGATTACTCGCGAATAATCCAGCTGAAAAAGCTGGGCTTCTCCCTCAATTCCATCAAGGAGCAGTGTGGCTGCAAATGGGAGACGGCGCAAAGGACGGTCCAGCGTTGTCTGGAAGTATGGGGAGAGCTTGAGAATGTCCCTGAAGGGATTACATCCGAACCCAAATACCACACAAGTTATAACTAGGCCCTAATTTTCAGAGCAAATTAAGGCCTTTTCCGAACTCAGGAGTCTTCATCAAAAGCTTCTGCTTCCACCTTATCAGAATCATTCTTATTCACAAGCTTTCCCTTCCACATGTAGCTTATGTTAAGGGCATTGAATATCATTCTCTGTCCTTTCGTCGGAGCAGTGTACACATCCTTATATTTATGGCTGAATGAGCACTTGCCGTAAGTTGATGAATGGCGAAGGAACTCTTTCCAGTTCCACCATTTCCTATTCTTTCCTGGAATAGCATTCACCATCGCTCTCAGACGTACAGAGACAATTACAGAGATTATCAGAAGGAAGATGCGGCCGAAGAATGTCGAATCATTGTGACATCTTGTTCTATCTCCTGTAAGGGAATTCTTGAAGTCGTCGAAAAGCAGCTCAACCTCATTACGCTGCCTGTATGCAGAAAGAGCTTTCGCTGCATTTTTCTCGCAGTTAGAGATTATGACCCAACAGCAAGACTGGCCTGAGATGAATGCATCAACAGCCTTCCTGGTTATGCTTACCTTCCTTCCTCTTTTCGGAGTTTCTTTCACTATGATGTATTTCTCTGCAAAGGATGAATCTGAGCCGCTGAGCGTCTTTCCTTCGCTCAGGGTATCGTAGCATCGCTTAACCCTTTTCATGAATTCAGCAACAACTCTCTCCTTCCTTGTCGCATCATAGTAGACATGCTTCCATACTCGCCCATATGGTGATGACTTGTCGCACTTGGTTACGGCATAGATAATCTTGTCATCACTTAGAAGAATGTTATTGGGGTCGGTCAGTTCCTTCTGGCAAGAATTTATGAGCTCCTCCTGCCATGAGACTAAGGAGGGAACAGGGATGGTAAAGTGCATACCCTCATCGTGGAGCATCTTCAGATTGGAGTCACTGTAGAAACCCTTGTCAGCAGTAAGGGAAATCCAGTTAACTCCAAGCTTCTTTATTGTCTCTACCATGCTTCTCAGCTGTAGTGAGTCATTAAGGCTTCCATTGGTAATATTGAACCATAAGGGAAGCATGGAGCCATAGGAAGAGAGGAGTGCGAGATTTATCTGCTCAAGTTTCTCTTTATCCCTGTTGTGTCCTTTCTCAACATAGGAGAGGTTATTGCTGTAGCTGCTTATTGATGTAATGTCGAAAAGGAGTGTCCTCTTGTCTGCATGCTCCTTCATCCATTCTTTGAAGAAAATATTCGCCTTGTCCGCATCAATCATGCTAAGAATCCTAGATGATGTCTGCGAGGAGAAATCTCCTTCAAGGCCGTGCTGTTCACACCAGTGCTCAGCAAGGTAGAGGGGATCTCCTGTGCATACGACAAAGTATGCAAGAGAGAGTATGTAGTCTCCCATCTCTTTCCCGAAGGCCCTTCTGAGGACCTTTCTGAGTCCTATAGAAGATGAAACCTTGTCCAGTATGAGGCGCTCTCCAAGTCTTACGGTCTTAGAAACCATCACAGGCCTGTCTTCCTCAAGACTAGCCTTATAGTACTCGTTGTATACGTCTTGACCGTCTGCTCCGACTTTTCCGATGCACTTCATCTTATGACATCCCATCTTCTTCTCAGCATCCCAGTAGGGCTCATCGAGATAGATGTAAGTGACTCCATTCTTCTTGTTTTTGCGATATACCTTCTTTGCTTCTGCCATTTTTTATCCTCCTAGATATAATTATACCTATGAAGGCAAAAAATGTCAACCCTTTTCTGTAAAATAATTTTAAAAATAGCAAAGAATTATTTGATTTTAGTTAGGCAGGCTAGCTATAACTTGTGTGGAATTTGG
>CAZHQL010000217.1:0-2125 GCA_964534915.1 uncultured Spirochaetaceae bacterium
CATGATTTTCTCGTGGTTATAAAGGCGCGGAGTATCGTGAGAGTTTATTAAATTCATCATCTGATACTTCATCTGGTCAGGAAGCCTTGAGAGATAGTCATTAATTGCTTCTGCTGCCTCTCTCAGCGTTATGCTCTTTCTCTCTTTTGGCGGGAAACCCCATGAGTCAGGAGAAAGGAATCTGTCCTCTTCTCCAAGCAGCGTCCGCATGATCCTGGATGAGCCAAAATAGTTCATGCATGAGTCCCATGTATCTCCCATCAGGTACTTATAGCTGTCATCCCAGTCTTCCCCGACAAGAAATACATCATCCCTTAGACTCTTCAGGCTCTCTCTTATCTCCTTCCAGACTTCCATGCAGAGGCACTCCTCTTTGGAGCGTGCAACCTCTGATGCTACATCAAGCCTCCAGCCATCTGCGTTATATGGAGGCTTTAAGAATTTCTGCATCGCACTTTCCTTTCCTCTGTAGATAATATCCCTCAGGCTCTCTGAGTGATAATTAAGAGAGGCAAGCGTCCTTACGCCCTGCCAGCATTCAATGCTTCCATCTTCATTAAAATTAAAGAACTCCTTTTCTTTCTCTCCCCTAAGCGCACTCTCTACCCACTCTGATGCAGTTCCCACATGGTTTATTGAGATATCCAGTACGACTTTTATTCCATTTTCATGCGCTTTCTTTATAAGAGAAATGAGTGCATCATTTCCTCCGAGCTTATCATCCACGTTGAAAAAATCTACAGCATCATAGCGATGCACTGTCCGTGAAGAAAAAACCGGGTTTATATAGAGCATCGTAATGCCAAGGCTCTTTAAATAACCGATTTTATCTTCAATGCCTTTTAAATCCCCGTTATAGAAATCCAGGCAGCGCGAGATTTCAAATTCCTCAGGAATGTCAGAAAACTCTTTTTTCTGAACATATGCTCCATCAAAGAAGTATTCTTTCTCTTCAACATCGTTGCTTCTGTCCCCATTTCTGAACCTGTCAGGAAATATCTGATAGCAGGTGGCAGAAGGAATCCACCTGGGTAAGTTAAGGGAGGGAATGATTATGAAGCGGGAAAGAAAGCTTGGCGGAAAATGCGTGCATCCGTTCTTGGAATAATAGATAACAGAATCATCTTTTCTTACAATGAAATAGTATGAGAGCATCTCTTCTGAATTACAGATTTCCATCTCAGCTGAATAGAAATATGCATTATCCTTATAGCCTTCAAATTCCATATGGCTATCTGAAGAGAGGCCCCTGTAGTCATCGTAGCGTAAAAGAACGCCATCAAGTGCTGTATCGCTTGCAAGAGAGAGTGAAATCTTCTTTCCCTTTTTGGGAAACATGTCCGATGTAAAGGGAAGGGAAAATGATGAGTATAGCTGCATAGTGCTCCAAATCAGAAAGGCCACGAAATGTGGCCTTAAATTACTTTAAAAGCGTCTTCAGATTCTCAAAGATCTCTTCAGGACTCTTTGAGACATCGAGGTCTAGAATGAGTCCTTCCTTTTTGTAGTAATCAATCAAAGGGGCTGTGGACTTCTCATACACATCGAGGCGCTTTGTTATTGCCTCAGGCTTGTCATCATCCCTCTGGATAAGAGGCTCGCCTGTCTCATCATCTATTCCCTCTTTCTTGGGGGGATTGTAGATGATGTGGTATGTCCTTCCCGTGCTCATAGATACCCTTCGCCCAGAAAGGCGCTTGAGGATTTCCTCACGAGAAAGTGTAAAGTTGACAACGCAGTCAATTCTGCTCATGTCCTTTAAGGCATCTGCCTGATTTACTGTGCGCGGAAAGCCATCGAGGATGAATCCATTTTTTGCATCCTCCTCTTCAAGCCTCTTCTGGACCATCTTTATTGTTATCTCATCGGGAACAAGGCCGCCGCTTGCAAGAATTGCCTCTACCTCTTTCCCAAGATCTGTTCCATTCTTGATATTAGCCCTGAATAAATCCCCTGTTGAGATATGGGGGATGTTATAGTAGTCCTTTACAAGGGCTGCGATTGTGCCCTTTCCAGCCCCCGGAGGGCCTAAGAAAATAAGATTCATTTCTGCTTTACCTTCCTTTGTTTATTCTAGATGTGAGCATAGCATTACTTGTTGTTAGAAACAAGGCATTTTCCTATA
>CAZHQL010000218.1:0-2081 GCA_964534915.1 uncultured Spirochaetaceae bacterium
AAAGCTGACAAGCATTGCATCATGTCCAGAAAGCAAGAATCCTGATTTTGAGCCTGAAATGCATGTTTTGAATCCGTGGCATATTATAACGATGTTGATTTGATAAACATGAGTTTACTATCGGCTGAAAGCATATAGGTAGACAATGTATTCTTTCTGACAATTTAAGAAACAAGAGGAGAGAAAGATGATAAGTACATTAATAGCAGAAGCCACAGCATGTGATTTCAAGGAAGCACTTGAAACGAAAAAACCAAAATAATTTGACAAAGTCAGAAAAGGCCTCAATACTATAATGAGTTAAACGTTTAGATAAATAACAAGAGATTCGTAGATGAAAATAATGTTGAGAAGAAAGGGAAAGGGGAGGAACTAGAGTGTTAGATTTCGTCGCATTTGGTGAGACTCTTATAGATTTTACACCATCTGGTACAAACTCCTTAGGATACCCTCTCTATGCAGAGAATCCGGGAGGAGCTCCCCTGAACGTGCTTGCAATGAGTGCAAAGCTCGGAGCTAGGACTGCATTCATAGGAAAGGTGGGAAAGGACAGCTTCGGCTCTTTTCTGAAAAAGACTGTTGAGAGTGCCGGCATAGACACATCATTCTTCTTAGAGGATGAAAGGTATAATACGACGCTCTCCTTTGTATCCCTTAATGCGAGAGGAGACCGATCCTTTTCCTTTTACAGGGAAAAGGGAGCAGACCTCATGGTAGAAAAAGGCGATGTAGAGCTCCCATCTTCCCTTCTCTTTCACTTTGGCTCTGTTTCCATGACTTCTGAGCCTGCAGCCTCTACTACAGAGAGCCTTGTGAGAGAGGCAAAGGAAAAGGGAAGCATCATAAGCTATGACCCTAATTACCGCGCACTCCTCTGGAAAAGCGAAAAAGAGGCAGTTTCCGTTATGAGAAGAATGCTTTCATATGCAGACTTGCTGAAAGTCTCATATGAGGAGATGGTATTGCTTACCGGAGCGGAGGATATAGAGACAGCAAGTGCGATGCTCTCAGAGACGGGGGCCGCGCTCGTAGTTGTGACTCTTGGCCCTGAAGGAGCCTTCATCAGAAAAGGAGACTATACTGAGGCCTTCAGGACATACGATGTGAAAACCATAGATACTACAGGCGCAGGGGATGCCTTCTGGGGTGCTTTCCTCTATACGCTCTTTCTGGACTATGGCCTGAGGAAAAAGGAAGAGATTGCAGGCCTCAGCAAAGAGCGGCTAGAGTACCTGATGAAGTTCTCAAACGCTGCAGGAAGCATGGCAACGACGAAGAGCGGAGCAATTCCTGCGCTTCCTGAGAAAAATGAAATCATTGAATGCATGAAAAGCATTCCGCTTCTATAAGGATGGTGAATATGAGAATCTCGAATAAGAGTTTAAGTGAAATAGGAAAAGAGGGGATTTCTGTTCTCCTTTATGACAGGTCATCTCTTAAGAGTGAAAGTGTCCACATCGGGCTTGGACACTTTCACCGCTCTCACTTCTTAAAATACATGGATGATTTAATCACAGCAGGAGAGATAAAGAGCGGCACATTTGAGATAGACACTCTTCCCGCCGCTGCCTATGTGAAGGATTTAAAGGAGCAGGACTATCTATACTCGCTTCTTTCTCTCTCCTCTGACGGCACTGAGGAATTAAGAATAATCGGAAGTATCACAGGGTATGCAAACCTGACAGAGGATCCTGGCACTGTAATGGCGGCTCTTACCAGTGAAGAGACATCCTTGATATCCCTTACGATAACAGAAAAGGGCTACCACTATATTGATGACAAAGGGACTCTCGATTTTGATGATGATGAAATCATAAGGGATTTGAATTCAGATACTCCTAAGACAGCAATAGGACTTATTGCAGATGCTCTCGCATTAAGGAGTAAGAAGAATCTTCCTGTAACAGTCATGAGCTGCGACAATATCCCTGAAAACGGCAGGGTCCTGGAGGCCTGCATAATCCAGTATGCTGAGAAAAGGCATCCTGGCTCTGCAGAATGGATTAAGAAGAATGTCTCTTTTCCATGCACGATGGTTGACCGCATTACGCCCACTACAAGGGATGAGGACATTAAATACT
>CAZHQL010000219.1:0-2016 GCA_964534915.1 uncultured Spirochaetaceae bacterium
AAGGGAGAGAATGAAATGGATAATAGAAAATTACTGCGATATACAATGCAGTTGGCTATGTTAAAACAGCTTTTGACAAAGAAATTGATTGACGAAAATGAGTATTCGTTGATACAGAAAAAATTAATGAAAGATTATGGTGTTGTTTCCAATATTACCGCTTGACGAATCATTTGTGATGATCTATAATAAAATCAACACTATGATAGGAATACAAAAATGGAGGAGCGGAAAATGGAAATAGAATTAATTAAGGCAAATGATTCTTCTGAAGGCTCTGCCAGAAAGCGTGTGGAACGATTACGAGTTGCCGCTTATTGCCGTGTGAGTACGGATGATGAAGATCAGATAAAAAGCTATAATTCTATGGTGAGGTATTATACAGACCTTATCCAGAATAATAAGGATTGGATATTTGCAGGCGTATATGCAGATAAAGCCATTACAGGAACAAAGATAGACAAACGGGATGAGTTTCAGCGGATTATTCAGGATTGCATGGACGGCAAGATTGATATGATTATTGCTAAGAGTATTCCTCGCTTTGCCAGAAATACATTGGATACTTTAAAATATGTCCGTATGCTGAAAGAAAGGAATATTGCAGTCTATTTTGAAGTAGAAAAGATAAATACGTTAAAAGACGGCGAATTTCTTATCACGATTTTAAGTTCTGTTGCGCAGCAGGAAGTCGAAAATACCTCAGCCAATGTGAAAAAAGGCTTGAAGATGAAAATGAAACGGGGAGAACTCGTTGGTTTTCAGGGGTGCCTGGGCTATGATTATGATGTGGCTACAAAATCCATTTCCATTAACAAAGAAGGTGCAAAGGTTGTCCGCTATATATTTGAACGGTATGTAGCGGGGGCCGGAAGCACAATGATTGCCAGAGAACTGAATGAACAGGGGATAATGACAATAAAAGGAAATCCCTGGGTGTCATCCAGTGTCATGGGAATTATAAACAATGAAAAATACAAGGGCGACATTTTACTTGGTAAAACATTTACGGTTGATCCAATCTCAAAAAGGCGGTTGGAGAATTTGGGGGAAGAAGATCGGTATTACATACACAATCATCACGAACCGATTATTTCAGAAGAAATTTTTGCCAGAGCGCAGGAAATCAGGAGCCGCCGAAACGGAAACCGTAAGCATGGTGTTACACCGGGAAAAAGAGAAAAATTCAGCCGACAGTATGCTTTTAGCTGTTTGCTGGAATGTGGATTCTGTGGGGGTAATCTTTCACGCAGACGCTGGCACAGTAATTCAAAGTATAAGAAAACTATCTGGCAATGTGTGAAGGCTACGAAAGAGGGCAAGCGTTTCTGTCCGGATAGTAAAGGAATCCCTGAGCAGGTAATAGAGGAAGCCTTTGTGGAATCGTATCGGATGCTTTGCAGAGACAATAAAGATGTACTGGAAGAATTTCTGAAACGCACGGAAAAGACCCTCGGAGAAAATACCGCAAAAGATCAGTTGAACAAGCTTCAAAAGAAGATTGACAATCTTTCCTATAAGAGAAAGAAGCTGTTGGATAATTACTTAAGCGGCATTGTTGAGCAGGATATCTATGAAGAAACAGACGTAAGTCTCAAAACGGATTTAAGTAATGCAAAGGCAAAGCTAGAGTATCTCCAACAGCAAGCAGATGAAGAAAGTTCGCTGCAAAGGAGGATTGCAGACTTTAAGAAAGCACTGTCTCAAAATGAGGTATTGGAAGAATTTGACAGAGGTATATTTGAGAGTATAATCGAAAAGGTAATCGTTGGCGGTTACGATGAAAACGGAGAAAAAGATCCCTATAAAATCACTTTCATATATAAAACAGGATTTAAAAATGAAATTGGAAACGCAAAGAAGCGTTTTGGAAAGAAATCCAGTATCGGAGAAAAAGCAGAAAAAATGTGTTCCGATATTAGCAACAAGGTGAAGGCTGTGTATTCCAATGTTAGTGACAACACATGTGGAGACGGTAGTTCTTTTATCCCACAAAAAACCAGACAGTTATATCCA
>CAZHQL010000220.1:0-1993 GCA_964534915.1 uncultured Spirochaetaceae bacterium
CAAATTCCCTTTTTTCTTTCTTCAAGGGCTTTCCTCAGTACTGCTGTTTCCTTTTCCCTGGCAATAAAACTATCCATATCTGAATGATATCTTCAAAACATAAATTTTACAATCAAAAATGATGGCATCATTAATGATGGTAAAAATATAATCTATAAGCGGTTCCTCTCGCCCCAGGTGCACATGCTGTCTAAAATCGGGATTAAGGATTTTCCCCGCTCTGTAAGAGAGTATTCCACTTTGGGGCGGAATCTGGGGATATTCCATTGAAGGAGTACCATGAAGCTGGCGACCACTATCTTTATATCTGCAATGTGGATGAAGTATATGGAAACGAGGAAGAAGATGCACTCTTTGCGTGGAACGGCTACGCAGAGATAAAGAAAGCTCTGAAGGGCTAGGAGTACATCAGGAGCCCCGGGCGGTCAAGTATTACTATGGTGCCATCTGCAGCAGAGATTAAAGAGGCATCTTCAAGCTCAGCAAGAGCGCGGTAAAAGCTTGACCTGCTAAGCTTTGCAGCCTTTGCGATATCAGCTTTCTTCATCCTTCTTAGCTTCTCTGAATCTGCGCTTAAGAGGTATTCAGCCAGGCGCAGAGTTGAGGATGAGGCACTGAGCTGGCCTATCCTCTCAGTTAAAAAGTGTATCTTCTCATTTAAAAGCGCTGCATAGGATGAAAAGAGTGCTGTGTCCTTTAAGAGTGCACTCTGAATGTAGTCATTATTAAATAAGAGAAGATGAGACTTCTCGCGGCATACTATTAAAGACTCAGCAGAAGATGGAGAAAAGATATTGCTTATTCCTGTTATGCATCCGCTTGACAGCGTTGAGACAAGCGTCTCTGTCCCGTCTTTTGAAAGAAGATAGACATCGAGGGTGCCGCAGAGGATCAGAATTACATTTTCACCGCTTTCCCTTACTTCAGCGCCCTTTTCCAGTGTCATGGCCCTTGCTGATGCACATCTGCCCATTAGAAATTCAGTAAGAATCTTCTCTGCATCTGACATGGAAAAATATTAGCCTTTGCTAACAAAATAATCAACAATGTTTCATTTGGGACAAATAAAAGAAATGCATTAGTTTACGCTAACAGCATGAGAAAGATGATCATGCTATCAGGATCTGCCGCTGCAGGGAAAACTACAGTCGCTCATGGGCTTATCAAAGCACTATCAAGAGAGAGCAAGGTGTCGTACGCAAAGATGGAATGCATCTCCAGCGACGATGCAAAACACTTTTCGCGCCTTGGCATTCCCTCCCTTACGGGCCTCAGTGAGGATATTTGCCCGGACCATTATCTTGTTTCGAATCTGCCTGAGCTCTGGGCATGGGCAGATGAGAAAGAATCAGATTACCTTGTCATAGAAACAGCAGGGCTCTGCAGCCGCTGCTCTCCTGCAACAGAGAATTCACTTGCAATCTGCATATCAGATGCAACATCAAGCCTTAAGAGCCCTCGCAGCATGGGCCCCATGCTTATGAAAGCTGATGCTGTTGTGATTACAAAATGCGACCTTGTAAGCCAGGCAGAAAAGGAGATAATCCGCTACAATCTCACGCTGCATAAAAGCGATGCAAGGTACTTTTTCTCCGAAGGCTCATCCAGCTGCGCAATAGATCTCCTTGCCTCATGGATAGAGTCCCTTGAGCCAGCTCGAAGCTATGAGCAGGATGCGCTGAGGCACTCCATGCCATCTGCTGTGTGCTCATACTGCGTTGGAGAGCGCCGCGTGGGCTCAGCTTTCCAGCTTGGCCTTGTAAACAAGCTTGATGCTAAGGAGGCCGAGGTATGAGAAGCATTGCAATAATGCCAGGAAGGGATAAGGAAGGAAAAAGAGAGGATTTTGACCCGATTGTACTTTTGAGAGGAAACACATACGCAATTGTCGGAAACACAGGAAGCGGGAAAAGCCGCCTTATGAAGGACATAGAGGCCTTCTCTGATGGAGAGAGCATTACAAAGCGAAAGATCCTTCTTGATGGCGCGACAG
>CAZHQL010000221.1:0-1904 GCA_964534915.1 uncultured Spirochaetaceae bacterium
CTATTGCGGTCTATAATGACTTACTACTGTTAAGACCTGAATTCCCATCAAATTTTTAACCTACACTAAATTTGAGAGTCTCAGTCTTCAGTAAATTATTGTAAATTAATGAATTAATTGAGCGATTTAGGGTTGCTTTTTGTCTTGCAATAGGTTATACTTATTTTAACCTACAATAAGGAGAAACCCCTAAATGGTATGCATAACAAAGCAAAATAATAACGGCTACACATATCTGTACATATCCACATCATTCAGAATTGATGGAAAAATATCCAATTCCAAGGTCCGGGCAGGAAAGATAAACAAAAGGGGCGTATGCGAACTTAATCCGGAATTCAAGGACCACGAGGCTGTTAAGAAGTTCATTAAGAAGTGTAATGAGGAAGGCATAAGGTATGTTTTCGGCAAAGAGGAGGATGTCTTTTACAGTGAAGAGGACATAAGGAATGAGAAAGTGCTTGATGTAGGAACCGGGCATCTTATGGACTATGCATCAAAGGAGTCAGGCTTGAGGGAAACACTTGAAGCAGTATTCGGAAGCGATGTTGCTGCACTCTATATTGCCATTGCCTCATTCCTTGCAGTTAAAGGGGATCCGCTCTATGTAGCAGAAGATTATCTTGTGAGGCAGGATTTTTTCAATGGCCTTGCAGGAAAGCTCTCAGGGCAAAGAATAAGCGATCTCCTTTCTGCTATAGATAAAGAGAAGATTGACCTCTTCTTTTCCTATTGGATGGACAAGGTGGATGATGATGAGGTCCTGGCATTAGACATTACAAGCATCTCCACATGGAGCGAACTGCTCTCTGTTCCCGGAAGGGGCTATAACAGGGATGGAGATAAGCTTGCACAGATAAACATGGCTCTGCTTTGTGGAATTGACTCGTATCTTCCAATAAGGAATGAGATATATGAAGGAGAGATCTGCGATATCTCCACGCTGAAGAACTTCATCTCCCTCCTTCCTGCCGGAAGGAAGGTGACAATTATTACTGACAAGGGATTTTCCAGCAAGGAGAACATAGAGTTCCTTATTGAGAATGGCATTCATTTCATCATGGCCCTTCCCTTTACAATGGATTTTGCATCCTCAATGACCAGAATGGCAGAAGAAAAAGGAATCCATGATTACAAGTACAGAAGGACTATAGGCAAGGACAGACTCCAGATGATGTGCTTCGAGAATGTACCGTTCTATGAAGGCCCTTCTGTAAATGTTTTCGTTTATTGCAATGAGGACATCATACATGATCTGAAGTCTGCTCAGAAGGATAAGCTTTCAGTTTTGAGCAGGAAGATAGAAGAAAGTCCTCAGAAAGCCGCTAAGGATTCTGATGTCCTCAAATACTTCAGGGTACGCAAGAAGTATGGAGGAAAGGAAGGAGAGCTTTCCTTTACCCTGCGGGAGGATGTGCTCAATGCTGAGCTTGCACACAAAGGATGGCTTGTTGTTGTCAGTGATTCTTTCTCCGATGAATACAAGGTCATCGATTACTACAGAAGAAAGGACGTTGTTGAGAAGGGCCGTGACTGCTACAAGAACCGTATTGGCCTTAACAGGGTAAGAGTACATGATGACTCAAGGCTTACACCATGTCATTTCATAGGCTTTGTTGCCCTGGTTTTGAGAATGTGGGTGCATAAAAGGATGGATAAAGGTGACCTCTATAAAAACTACAGCATGAAAAAGATGTTCTCTACCATAGATGCTCAGAGCGTTCACATCATGCCTGATGGAAAGAGAATACTCTCTCCGCTCTCTTCAAAAGAGAGGCTGATTTACAAGGCGCTAGAGGTTCCTTTCCCCTGTAGCGAGATGTAGGTTAAAATGTAGGTGGGAATTCAGGATAAACTCTCTTGCAGTTATCAGATGTTGACTGATATCTGTTCATAACAGATGA
>CAZHQL010000222.1:0-1902 GCA_964534915.1 uncultured Spirochaetaceae bacterium
CGCCAATCACTGTAGGAAATCCTATATCTGGACGAAGAGAACGCATCCTGAAAACTGGCATAGGCTATGATGCCGTGAATAATGAAATCATCATCCTCTTCTCTCTCATCAACCTCGATTTCTATGTCCGAGGCACATATCGTGATTACTTATAATCACCGACAATCATAGTCAAATAGGGGTATGGGGAAAATGATAAAACAATCAGAAAAATCAAAGGTTACATAAAAGCACAAAATAAAGATTAATTCTTTAAATTACATAAAATTAATAATCCTTCAATAACTACAAAGAAAAACAAGAAAAAGGATCCTTCCGCAAAGAGAGGACAAATGGGATCAAGGGTTTTCTGAAGAGTAACCTTCCATAATTCTCTTTTCAAAAGCACAAGGGGTCAATCCCCCCAAAGCAGTATGAGGCCTGGACTTGTTGTAATACCCCTCAATCCATCGGAATATAACCCTTTCAGCATGATCAGGATCTGTAAAGATCTCCCTAACGCATTCTCGTTTGAGTGTGGCATGGAAGCTCTCCTGGGCCGCATTCTCATCGCAGGAATGTCCTATCGAAGTGAAAGACTGGACAATGGAGTGCTTTTTGGCAATTCCTGTGAATGCTTTTGAACGGTACTGGGAACCCTTGTCAGAATGAATGATGACGTTCTTTGGTCGACCTCTGGAGACAAAAGCATCCATAAGGGTGTCGCAACAAAGGGAAGCAGTCATTGAACAATCCAGTCTCATGGCTATCACCTTTCTTGAAAAGCTGTCTATAATGGTGGATAGATATGCCCAGCCCATTGTAGTGCGGATATAGGTTATGTCGGTTGTCCAGACTGTATTGATGGCGGAAACGGCAGTATCCTTTGTCCTGTTGATTATCGGAGGATTGCCGCACACAGAGAGCTTTGAGCGCTTATGAGGGAATTTCTTGTGTGGAATGGAAGAAGAGATCCCGATCTGTCTCATATAGCCTGCAACTGTGGACTGGGCTATATTTATGCCTTCTTCATGAAGCAGGAGTGTAATCCTGGGGGAACCGAGGAGTGGATCCTTTGCGTTTATTGCCAGAATCCTTGAACAGACAAATTCCTTTTTGGTCTTCCTGCTGCTCTGCGGGCCGAGGAAGAATTTGTAGAACCCTGACCTGGATACTCCAAGGCAGGAGCAGAGCAAGGATATGTCATACTTGTCGGAATTCTGCATTATGAATCTGAATCTTTTGTCTTTTCGTTCATGAAGAAGGCAACAGCTTTTTTTAATATTTCAATAGTCTCCTGTTGCTTCCTGATTTTCTTCAGTGCTGCTTCCAGCTGTTGCTCCGTAGAGATGTAGTTGTCATCGAAGCAGTGAGGATCCTTGTTGTATGCAGTAACCCAGTTCTCTACTGTCTTGAGTGGAATCCCGAATTCCTCTGCTGTCTTGATGGTTCCTTCCTTCTGGACACAGATAAGTTTGGCAACCATCTTACGAAATTGTCTTGAATACTTCTTTGGCATCTTTGCCTCCTTTCAATTATACCCTTGGTTTTTCGTGTCCACTAAAAATGGAAGATTCAAAAATCTAATCTTGACTCTCTTTTCGGGGGGGGGCTTTCTTTTTGTCTTGCGTTCGTTAATCATTGGTTCTGTGGGTTTAGGCAAGTGTCTGATGCTTCTGCTCATCAAGGCAAAATGAAACTGGCCTGACTCTCTTTTATCACACGCAACAAAAAATTCAGGAAAATCAAAATGAAATATTTATTGATTAATACAGTCGCAGGTGTTGGATCAACCGGAAAAATCTCGGCTGATATTTGTAGAAGTCTTAAGACGGAAGGGTATGAGGCTGTTCTGGCTTACGGTAGAGATATTGCCAACTGTGATGATATCAAGACAAAAAAAATCGGCACAAAGTTTGGTGT
>CAZHQL010000223.1:0-1899 GCA_964534915.1 uncultured Spirochaetaceae bacterium
TCAATAAGGATTACAAGCTTGAAAGCGTTGATGATGATCCGCGCTTCATCCCGGGCCGCGCGGCCAGGATACTTTACAATGGTAAAAACGCTGGCATCTATGGAGAGATTCATCCTCAGGTCCTTGAGAGCTGGGGAGCTGAGATGCCCACAGTTGCAGCTGAAATAGATTTAGACAGCCTGCTATAAACTCTAGCCCGCCAGAAAAAGGCGGGCTGTCAGATCAGATCTTATCAGGAAGGACTCTTGCATCCCGGCAAAGGAGAGAAAGCGCATCCTCAACGTCATTTATCACGATAAGCTCATCAAGGACAAGATGGCTTAAAAAGCCTTCCTCTTTAGATTTTTCAAGGAACTTAAGAAGGCTGTCGTAATAGCCTGAAGTATTTAAAAGCGCTACATTCTTCTTGTGGATTCCAAGCTGCCGCCATGTAAAGATCTCGCTGAATTCTTCAAGGGTGCCAATGCCGCCAGGAAGCGCGATGAAGGCATCTGAGAGTGCGTACATCCTATCCTTGCGTGCGTGCATGTCATCAACAATAATGAGCTCTGTCTCAACATCCTCAGTTCTTATGCTGGGAAGATTCATAGCCTTTGGAAGAACTCCGATAGTCCTTCCGCCCTTTCTCTTTACTTCTTTTGCTATTGCTCCCATAAGGCCCTTGCTGCCGCCGCCATATACAAGCGTAATATCATTTTCAGCGCAGATTTCTCCAAGCCTGACAGCATCGATGAAATATTCAGGCCTTATACCTGAAGAAGATCCTGCAAAGATGCATAGTGAGCGTAGTTTTTCCACTCTCCTAGCATAGCACAAGGAGGGTAAATTTTTCCTTGCTTATGTTACTTCTTTTCGATAAAATCATTTAGTAGCTATGAAGAGGCAGGATTTTATCATCCTCTTTGTGTGCGCAAATTGAGAGGAATAAGGCAATGTTTCTTTCACTTTGAGGGTAGAGAAAAAATATTTGAGGAGGAAGGGCGCTTGCGCCGAGTTACTATGAAAAAGGTTCTTTTGATTCTATCCGTCATGTTACTTTCTCTTTCCATGCTCTTTGCAGCAGAGGAAATGAGTGTTACATGGGAGTGGCTTTTAGATGATCCGGATGTTAATTACCACCGCTATCAGCTAAATGATACCTCAGATGATCTCTGGATTGTAGTCGCAGGGGATGTCAGCTCCTATGTTGCTGAGGGACTTGATCCTTACCAGGACTACACACTGTATCTTGAGAGAAGCTATGACGGCATAAACTGGTCAGAAACTGCAAGTGCTACAGCAGAGGCAATGCTTGTATCTGAAGTGATTGAAGAGCCTGCTGAAGAAGCAGAGGAAGAAGCTGAGCTTCTTGAAGAAGAGGCAGAGCCAATTGCTCCAGTAGAAATTGTTGAGATTTCCCCGAGGAGGGACAGGATACAGCCTGAGTTCTCACTGCTTCTCAGAGTGCCATATGTAGAGATGAGAATCGACTGGGATGCAACAGGAACAAAATTCCCGCTTAGAAATGCTGTAGGCCTTGGCGTCAGCTTTGATGTTGATAATGCTTACGCATTTACTGAGAATATCGGACTTGGAGTAAGGTTAGATATTGGAGCTACAATCTATCCAGAGAGAGGATGGCACTATATGTTCAATGGCAGCGCTGGAGAAGTTTTCAAAAGACTGTTCAGCCCGTCAAGTTACTACGAGGATGTTAACGCAACGCTCTTTGTCACAGCTGATGCAAGAGCAGGAATTGCTGATTTCACATTCGGCCTTGGCGGCGGCGGCGGTTATAATTTCGGAAATAATGAACCATTCGGCTTTGCTGCAGCTCTCCTTGGTGCAAGGTTCTATCTTGGGCCTGTATTCAGTCTCGGCCTTGAGGCAACTTACGAGGTGTACTTCCCGGATTACACT
>CAZHQL010000224.1:0-1877 GCA_964534915.1 uncultured Spirochaetaceae bacterium
CTCTCCTTACGTTTTTTATCGTCTTATAATTTTACTACATCCTCTGGAGGGATGAAAGAAAAATTTAACTTTTCAAAATGCTGATTTTCTTTTATATTCATTATCTAGAAACGCGCAGCAGTCATATAGTGGTTATTATCCGAGCTTCCCAAGCTCGTGATGGGGGTTCGATTCCCCTCTGCTGCTCTCGGCCTCTTTCAAGGGGCCTTTTTCTTGCCTCCTTGACGACAGTTTCTCCATGATTTATATTTTCTATATATATTTATACCGCACAGAGATCAGTGCAAGGAATAAAACAGAAAGTGGACGAAGGCCCTGGTAGTAAAGCTAAATTAAGCGATTCTGACGTACCGTATCACATACGCAGGATCATCAGAAGACTGCTCCTCTGATTTCTCCTGTCAAAGCGAGAAAAAGAGATCAAGAGAAAGAGGAGTAATAATGGAAACAGTAGTATCAGTTCCAAAACAGATAATAGTTCAGATAATACTAATTATGATAAACGCGTTTTTCGCTTCTGCGGAGATTGCAGTAATATCGCTTAACCATACCAGGGTAAAGAAACAGGCCGAAGAGGGAGATAAGAAAGCAGCGCTCCTTCTCAAGATGGTTGAGAACCCGTCGAACTTCTTATCCACAATTCAGATAGGAATCACGCTTGCAGGATTCTTAGGATCTGCACTGGCTGCAGACACGCTTGCAGGAAAGCTCTCAGCAGTGCTTATCTCCTGGGGAGTGAAGCTGCCCTACAGCGTTCTTAATACAATATCGGTTGTATTGATTACAATAATAATCTCGTTCTTTACCCTCATATTCGGGGAACTGGTTCCAAAGCGCATTGCACAGCAGAAGGCAGAGGCAGTTGCTCGCATAGCATGCAGCTTCTTGAATGTGCTTGCAAAGATAATGAGGCCTGTAATCTGGCTTTTAAGCTTCTGCACCAACACTGTCCTCAAGCTCTTCAAGTTCAGCGACAAGGCTGAGGAAGAGACAGCAACGGAGGAAGATATTCTGCTGATGGTTGAGGCAGGAGGAGAGTCCGGTCAGATTGAGGAAGATGAGAGAGAGTGGATTCAGAACGTATTCGAGCTTAATGACACTCTCGTCTCGGAGATCATGACAAGGGCAAATGATATCTGGGCTCTCCAGATAAACATGGACAATTCAGAGGTCCTCAGGATCATCAGGGAAAGCGGACGCTCACGCCTTCCCGTGTACGATGAGGATCTTAATGACATCAAGGGAATTCTCAATGCACGTGACTTCCTTTTAAGCCTCACTGATGATAAGAAGAAGAAAATATCATCGCTGATGCGTCCTGCGTACTTCATTCCTGATACAATCAGGGCAGACAAGCTCTTTTCCGACATGCAGGGAAAGAAGCTGCATATCGCAATCTGCGTGGATGAGTACGGGCAGACGAGCGGAATAATATCCCTTGAAGACCTTCTGGAGGAAATCGTAGGCAACATCTATGATGAGTTCGATGAGCAGGAGGAAGAGGAGATCGTGCAGCTTGAGGATAATCTCTGGAAGGTCTCGGGAAGCCTCGCAGTCTCTGAACTTGAGGATGCATTTGACCTCAATCTTCCTGATGATGAGCTTGACTATGACACTGTCGGCGGTATGGTATTCTCATGCCTTAATGAGATTCCTCAGGATGGAACAGAACTCGATGTGGAGATCTACGGGCTGAAAATACATGTGACGAAAATCGAGGACAAGAGGATTGTCGAGGCCCTTATCAGCAAGAAAGACCCTGAGGAAGAGCAAAACGAAAATGTGGAAACGGAGTAACTACTCTACTAATTGAAGGACAAGCCCCCGGATAATCACGCTGAGGGCTTTTTCAATGCCTTTTATCTCTCCATCGTGCA
>CAZHQL010000225.1:0-1871 GCA_964534915.1 uncultured Spirochaetaceae bacterium
TCCCTCTCTGATTTTCAGGAAACAAGCTAATAGAAATAACTGATATGTGAAGTATAGTTAAAAGAAAAAAATTATGTATTTTTGATATCCATTTGATTGCTAAATAGTTCTTGCGTTAAAGTCTAAAAACAAAAAAATTTTTTCTTTGCCTTGCTATTTTCGACATGGTATAATTATATGCAAAGAGGTACATTATGGCAGAAGAAAAAGTTCTCGCTGATGGAACGACTATAGACGTTGGTTCAGACACAAAAGATAAGAAAACCAAAACAAAGCAAGTTCGTTATATCTTCAAGGACGTGGAGAAAGGCTGGTTCGAAAAGGAAAGGGACAATGTAAGGGTTACCAAGTACTACAAGACACAGAAAGAAGCCATTGATGCGGCAAAGACACACATAAAGAACTCTGGTATGGCTGGTTCGATTATCATACAGAGCAAGGTTGGAAAAATAAGGGCAAATACAAAAGTATCATCTGCAAAAGCAGAAAACCCTAGCTCAAAAAAGACGGCGAAATGAGCCATTGAGATATCAAAATAGAAGGGATAATGAGGAAGATCTTAGATACCTCTAAACCTTTTGGATGTAGAGATATTCCAAAGTACGCTCTATTCAAGGAACATTTTTCTGTCAAGAGAAAAAGATCAGAGTGAATAACCGCAGAGAGCTTGTTGTAATTTTGACGTATTGATAGAAAGTTCATCTGAGAATCTGTTACTAATATTCTGGACGTTGTGATCAGGATCCGAAGTGTTATTGCAGAAAATGAAAAAGCTGGGGGAGGGGAGAGACCTCCCCTTTCAACAGCCTATCTTTCAGTTCCTTTGCCAGTCTCTGGATTTTTCTCCTTGCACAGCTGACTGTTTGACAGAACAATGGCTATCGGTGTGCTTATACCATCAATCCATGATTTAAACCTTTCAGCGCATCTATCTTTATTAATATGTAATTGTTTGCGCATTTTAGTTTTTGGTCTGCGGAAGATATAGGGCAAGTATATCAGGAGAGAAAAGAAATGATTGAATTCAGAGATTGACTTGATAATGAATTCCGGCTTGCAAGAGTTCTTACAGAGGCACGGAAGGAATCCGGAATGATTCAGCAGCTTGCCGAGAAATCAGGAGTGCACAAGTAAATATAAGCCGCATTGAAAATGGTACAGGCAATCCTTCTGATTCAGCATATTTCAGGACCTGAACAATCCAAAGAGATAAAAATTCGTAAAACAGGAATTTTTTTCGTTCAAATACTCTTGATTTTATTCCAGACAGCTGATATTTTCTAACTTGTTGTGATCAACAAGCCGCTTTAGCTCAGTTGGTAGAGCAAAGGACTGAAAATCCTTGTGTCCCTGGTTCGATTCCTGGAGGCGGCAATCCGCTATTATTAATTCCTTGTAGAGTAGGGAGTTGTTTGTTTCAATACTATATCACAGATAATGGTTCGGCCATCTCCTTTTAAACCCCGATATAGTTGGAAATTGCGAATAAAAGATAACAGGAGAGCTTTGATGCAAAAAAGATTGCTTCAGTTTCTTACTCTTTTCCTGCTTTTCTCTTTTCCGCTTTTCGCTTCAATGGAAAATTTAGGGAGTTCAGAAGACGTTGCCACGTTAATAATTTCGGGTGAGGAAGGGATGGATCCGGACGATCTCATCCTGGCGGATGTGCCAATACTCTACGGAGAAGACAGCTTCAGAGAGAGGATACTGGAGAGAACAGAAGGCAAGAGGGACCCAGTCGGTCTTGTTCTCACTGGCGGCAGTGCCAGGGCCTTTGCACATCTTGGCGTCTTGAAGTATCTGGAAGAAATCGGGATTGAGCCCGACTTCATAATATCCAACTCGATGGGGTCCATCATCGCTATGCTTTA
>CAZHQL010000226.1:0-1865 GCA_964534915.1 uncultured Spirochaetaceae bacterium
ACACACTTTCTGATTGATTACACACTCAAGAATACTCTATCATTCTTTCATGCCCTTTTGCCTTGTTACAGAGAAAATCAGAAGAGAGATAGATTCAATGCTTTCCCATTTCGAGGAAAGCAGGAGCTATTCATATCCTGCAAGCGATGAGTACAGAAGTGAAAACCTTTTGAAAAAGAGAAAGGGCCTTATGTTTGCCGTTCTGATTGCCAAGACAAAAGAAGGAGAAGAGGTAGTTCTCAGGGGCTTTTCGGGCCTTGCAGAGAGATGCCACAGAGTCCCGGGCTATGTAAATCCTGCATACAGCATCAAGGCCTTCAAGGCTCTTGAGGAAGAAAGCGATGAGAAAGTCAAGGAGGAGGGAATAAGCAGAAGCGAGAGAAGAAAGAGATCCTCCTTCTATGCTGATAAGTTTGCTGCCTTGCACGTGTTCACTGATATAAACGGAAATGACTTTGGCCTTAAGGATATATCGAGTGAAAGAATGAGCACGGGAAGCGGGGACTGCGCAGGGATAAAGGTGCTTAACCATGCCATGAGAAAAGGCTATAAGATCCTTGGCTTTGCTGAGTTTTACTATGGCCCTGATACAGAAGGAAGGAAAAAGGGCGAAATCTATCCTCCATGCAAAAAGCGGTGCAAGAAGATAATAGAGAGAATGCTTGATCTCGATTTCATCTACGTCGATGAGGATATCGCGGTAGTCAATAAGCCATCTGGGCTCCTTGCGGCCCCGGGAAAGGGAGAAGACAAGCTTGACTCTGTATCTGAGCGCCTTAAGAAGATATTTCCATCTCTTCCCGCAAGCCCGTTTGTTCACCGCCTCGATATGGACACATCGGGCGTGATGGTCCTCGGGATGAACAAGAGTGCGCACAGAGCCCTTTCCATGGACTTTGAAGCACGGAGAGTTAAAAAAGAGTATGAAGCGCTTTTAGTGGGAAGGCTTGAGAAAGAAGAAGGAATAATAGATGCTCCCATGCGCCTTGATACCGGCAACAGGCCCTACCAGATAATAGACTATGAAAACGGGAAAAAAGCAGTAACACGCTTTAAGGTACTGTCATACGAATGGCACTCAGGACTTCTCTGCACGCGGGTGCGCTTTTACCCAGAGAGTGGAAGAACACATCAGCTGAGAGTGCACTCAGCATACCTGGGGCATCCGATTCTCTCAGACAGGCTATATGGAAGCTATATAGAGGGCGAGCGCTTAATGCTCCATGCAGCATCCTTAACAATTAACCACCCGGGAACGGGAGAAAGCATTACCTTTACAGAGCAAGCTCCTTTCTGATTCTCAGATAATTTTCTCTCTCTTTTTCAAGCCGCCCTGTCTCGCTTTTAAGGGAGAGGATCTTGTTGTCAAGGCGCTGTTTTTCCTTTTCAAGGGCATCAATTGAAATAAGATTGTCCTTTATCATCTTCTCTATCTCATCTGCCTTTAAAAGGGCCTCTTCTGCCTCTGCTTTCTTAGCAAGACTCTCAAGCTCGCTTTCAAGAGAATCAATCGCGCTTACTACTTTGCGTATGCCTTCTGGAGTATCCTTTTCAAGCCACTTTCCTCTTTCCTGGTATAAATATGAGCCGTAGCTTCTCATCATTTCAGCAGTCTCTAGCGCCTCTATCTCATCACGCCCTGCCCTTGCACCCTCTTTATCAAACTTCTTTTTAAGAGATAAAAGGACATTTTTCTCCCTCTCAAGGCGTGATGCTATCAGCCTTATGTTTCTTCTTATCTCATCTATGCCATCTGATGCGATTAAATCCTCTTTACCCTCAGAAAAAAGGCGCATTGAGTACTCGGCGTACTTTCTTGAAAGTTCTTTATCAAGGGCTGCCTGGTCAAGCTTTCTGAGGACCTT
>CAZHQL010000227.1:0-1861 GCA_964534915.1 uncultured Spirochaetaceae bacterium
CCGCAAATCAATCAGAGAAGACATCATCTCTCAATCACAGCCCCTTTCCTTGCCCGTAAAGCTAGTCTCAGCCTTGCTGGCAAAGGGAACTTTATGGTTTATACCGTTCCTTTCCTGAGAATAAGAGGCCAGAGCTCGTTAAGCTCCTTTCCATTTTGATAATACTTATAATCAGAATCAGTGAGTTTTGCATTCATCTTTTCCATTGCAGAATTTGTACCTGTCCACAATGTTGTGGATCCATCTACTTTGGTAGTAGAACCTTCTGTATCGGAGCCTTTGTTCCCGATGCCTTTTAAATTATCATTACTTTCTGAGGCAGAGTAATAATTGGCAATGCTGGTTCCGTATGTGCCGCCTCCTATGATGCCTCCTGCAGAATAAGTCCCGCTTGCATAGCTTGAAACATTTCCTGTGTTGTAGCAGGCCATGACTGAACCCTTTTGTTCCGGCGATACCGCCGACCCGGGTGCTTTTTCCTGAAACACTTCCTATGTTATAGGAGGCTTTGATGGAGCCGCTATTCCATCCGGAGATACCGCCGGCTCTATAGCGTGTTTCTGAAACACTTCCCGTGCTATAGCAGGCTGTGATGGTTCCTTCATTGTACCCTGCAATGCTTCCTGAATACATACCAGTTACATCAACATTTATAAGACCAAGATCCTTTACAGTTCCCTCAGAACCTATATATCCGAACATTCCGCTATAATACTGGCCTGAAGGTATACTCATATTCGATATGGTCTTCCCAGAGCCGTAAAATGTGCCTGTATATTGATTCTCATCAGTGCCTATTGGCGTCCAGTTCGATTTTCCCTCAAGTATGATATCAGCCATAAGCCTGGCATTGAGAATCAGATTGCCATCCTCATCTTTAGTTTTAAGTGCCTCTTCATTCCAGGCAAGAAGTCCTTTGGCTGTGTAAATAAGCCAGGTTCCATCAGAGCCAATCTCATAAGGCGTAGTATCACACGATACAACAAGAAGAGCTGTCAGAATAAGAGGCAGGAGTACCCCCCCCCATTTTCTTACAATATAAGGATTTAATCATTATAGGCTCCTTTGCTTTTCATTTCCTTTTCCTGTCAATAGCATAGCACAGGTTTAAGGTTTTGTAAGAGTTATTACGCTCTCTGCAGCTGCTGAATAAAGGGTGCTCTTTTTCAAAAACCAAAGTTTAAAAGTTACATCCGGCAGAAAAAAGAAGAAGCCCTTTCTTCCTGTTATGATGCTGGTCGATGTTGAGATTTGATAAGTGGCATATCCTCATATGCACAGCGCAACTTATGTCTTCTGCGGCCCTGGTTCAGATTATCACCCTCTTGCATTCTGAAGCACACCTATGAGCTTCGGCTCCTGTGATATCAGATACATGAGATTCCTGGCAGTAGGAGAAGGTATGCTTCGCCCGCTCTCCCATGCCTCTACTGTCCTTACAGAAACCCCGAGCACATCAGCAAAAGCCTTCTGCGTCATATCCAGTGCTTGCCTCTCTGCTTTCACATCCACATCGGGAAGGCTTCTCTTCCTGATAACAGTAGCGGCTTTTGCACTACCTCTCTCGTATCCAAGAGCCTCTTCAAGCCCTTCCTTCAGACCATTGAAGAAATCGACATTCTTGAAATTGTCTTCAATCTCTTCAATGCTGCTCTTTGATTTGAAAACATAATCACTCATATCACTGCTCCATGATGGCCAGTACCATCTGTCTCAATATCTTCTTCTTTTCAGGGCTTAGGGCAGTCATCTGCCATTATTGTTTCTCTCTGTCCCTGATGGATAAAAAGGAGTTCTTTTCAAAACCCAAAGTTTAAAAGTTACCTATGCAGAAAAAAGAAGCCAGCATAGTTTTAATCTA
>CAZHQL010000228.1:0-1843 GCA_964534915.1 uncultured Spirochaetaceae bacterium
CTCTCTATCATCCATATGATATCCTGAAAAGCGGCATTGCTGATAACATAGATGCTATCTTCAGCGGAGATGCTGCCGCTCTTACTGACTCTTTAACAAGCCTGCTTTCTGCATTCAAGTCAGGACGGGGAAAGCTTGCAGAGATTGAAGCTGGAGTTTCTCTCGGTGCATACGGGTTTGCATTAGGCCTTAATATCAAGGATACAATCCATACATTCGGTGAAAGCACAGGAGGATTGAATACATCATTCTTTGATGAGCTCCGTGTAAGCCTTCTTGCCGCTATGGCACTTCGTTTCGACATTACCAGAGATATATCTGTTGATGTAGGTGTTTCCGGAGGCTTGACGATTTTAGGGTATACAGGGCTTATAGGGGCTTCTGATTTTACATCTGCGATCACTGGCGAGTCTGATTTCCTTACTGTGCTTTTGAGCACGCCGCTGGCTTTTGGATACTACATTCCTCTGAATGCAGGTGTTAATGTTAATTTGCCATTTGGCTTTACAGTAGCTGCTGTAGGAAGAAACCTTTTAGGCTCGTTAGGCTACAACATGCGCTATTATAGCAATGGCATTTCCGAGTTCATCGGAGACTCGTTTGATATTAACAATATCATATCTGGCATATTCAAGCCGGAAGAGAAGTTTACTGTGGAGCCGACATTTGATATCGGGCTTGGCTGGCAGTGGGATAATCTGTTTATAAGGCCGACCCTTGCATTTGATATCGTTGATGTAGCGGGGCTCTTCTCTTCTAAGGATGATACAGATGCTTCAAGGCTCTTTATGAAACATTTGAGAGCAGGTGCTGAGGTAAGGCTTCTGAACATCATTGATCTCAGGGGAGGACTAAACCAGGGGTACTGGACAATCGGTGCCGGAATTGACTTATGGGCAATAAAGGTTGATGTTGCTTATTACTGGCAGGAATTCGGGGATACAGTCGGCGACTATGGCCTTGATGCCTTAACAATCAGGTTCAATATCGGATTTGATAAATAAACAGGACTTTTCCTGCTTAAAGGAGATGTCAGGCTTCATGGCACCTCCTTTTTTCTTTTCGTTATGACAGAAGCATCTTGTCTGAAGTAAGGCCGCTTTTCCTCTTGTTTCTGAACATTTCAACGAGCGCTGGGACTGTGAGGGACTTTTTCTCTTCTCCCTCGATATCGCAGATTATGTGTCCTTCATCCATCATTATGATGCGGTTGCCATAGTCTATGGCCATCTGCATGTTGTGTGTCACCATCATCGCAGTAAGCTTGTTTTTTTCGATGAAGTACTTGGTCAGGTCCATGACTGTAGCAGCGTTTACCGGGTCAAGAGCGGCCGTATGCTCATCCAGAAGAATCAAAGATGGATTTGAGAGCATTGTCATTAAAAGTGTAAGTGCCTGGCGCTGTCCTCCGGATAAAAGCCCTGCATGGCTTTCCAGCCGGTCCTCAAGGTGAATGTGGGCAAGCAGGGCTTTAAGCTCTTCTTTCTTCCTTGCATTCAGGCTGAAGCTTAAGCCGCGCATTCCCTTTTTTGATGCAAGGACCAGGTTTTCCAGTATGGTCATGTTAGCACAGGTGCCCTTGGTCGGGTCCTGGAAGATTCTTCCAATCTCGAAGGCCCTCTTCTGCTCACTCAGATTCGTTATCTCCTTGTCCCCGAGCTTTATAGTCCCGCTTGTTACAGGAAATGTTCCTGCTATCATGTTAAAGAGGGTGGACTTTCCAGAGCCGTTCGTGCCTATCACAGAGACGACATCGCCTTCGTTGACAGTCAGCGTGATATCCTCAAGAGCAACTTTTTCATTAATCGTTCCGGGTAAGAATACTTTCGTTACATGTTCAATC
>CAZHQL010000229.1:0-1820 GCA_964534915.1 uncultured Spirochaetaceae bacterium
CAGGGCTTGTAAACAAGTACCGCACAGACGCATCGGACTTGCCAAAAGGTTCAGGCTTCACAGAATGGACGCCTGAAAGGATTCACTCCTGGGCATCAAGCATCGGGATGGCAACTGACATTGTCATCACCAGAATTCTTGAGTCTAAGGAATACCCTGAGCAGTCCTTTAACTCGGCGCTCGCCGTACTACGGCTCTCTAAAACGTTTACGGCAAAGCGCCTTGAGACGGCGTGTGAGATGGCCATAAAGACCATTCATACACCGCGGTATGCCCATCTTAAGGCAATACTATCTTCCGGACAAGATGAACACTATCTTACCGAGAATCAAATTGCCGCAAGAGAGGCTAAGGGATGCTTACGCGGAGAAGACTATTACAGAAGTCTAGGAAATGAGGAGGTACAAAGATGAGATTATCAAGTGATGCAATCAGGAAAATAAGGCTTCTTAAGCTCCCAGAGCTCATTGAGCTTATTGAAACACAGGATCTTATGGAAGAGACATTATCATTAACGTTTGAAGAGCGCTTTGAAAGCTTAATAGATCAGCTTTATCAACTGAAAAGTAATAAGAAGATAAAGTCCCTTATTAAGAGTGCTAAGTTCAAATACCCTGAAGCTACCCTCTCCAGCATGCTGTTTGAAGAGGAAAGACAGCTTAACAAGACTATGTTCAGGAACCTCTGTTCATGTGTGTTTGTATAGACTACGAAGGACATAGTCCTGTTTGGGCCAACTGGCTGTGGCAAATCATATGCTGCATGTGTTATCGGCAATGCTGCTTGTCAAAAACAGTACAGAACAAGGTACACCAGGTTCCCAGAGCTGGCAGCTGCCTATAATGCCCTAAAGGACTATACCTCCAAGACTAAATACCTGAATAAGTTCGTAAACTATGATGTTCTGATCATTGATGAATGGCTTAAGGATACTCCAAGCGAAATGGATATCAGCTTTATGTTTGAACTTGTAGAGAAGCGGGAGAACACACATCCCACTATTTTCTGTTTTCAATTCAGTCCTTCTGAATGGGTTACAAGAATGGGTGCTTCTGTAAAATCTGAAAGCATTACAGACAAGTTCATTCATAGTAGTTTGCTGATTAAATTCAATGGATTTAACATGCGAGAGTACATCTCAGAGGTTAATCCTAAAAACTGGTGCTAAAGAGGAGAACGGCCCCGGTGCTCTCCCGTAGAGCACCGGTGCTATTACGGGCGAAAAATCAGGTCTTCAGCAGCTTTGAGATAACAGAGGGAGAGAGGTCGTATCTCTCTATTTCCGGGAAGGCCTCAGAATAAAGGAAAAGACCTACCTCATCATCTTTTGTAAGGAGGTTGATGTAATCCCTGGTGTTCTTCCTTATGACGCTGAAGCTTCTGATGAAATTCATTATCTCCTCGTGTGAAAAACGGCTGGAGAGCACATGGCGCTCAAGGACACGTTCAAGCACCATGCTTATGTAGCATATGAGGAAGTGACCCTTTATCGCAAAGAAGGAAGAAAGGCATGAGGGGCGCGATGAAAGGTATTCTGCCATCACTTCGAAAGATTCTTCAATCCTTGTGCTTCCATTGCTGTCTGTCTGAAGAGCCGCAGGCTCTATGCCGTTCTGCATTCTAAGCTCTGCCATTGTTTCTTCCAGATGTGATTCATCACCGCTGTACACGCTCATACCTATTGGAATCTCGTTTGAATCAAGCGCGATAGCTAGGCCAACACACTTCAGATCATCAGGATTTGTATCAAAATGGAAGGCTGCAGAGTCAAAGTACATAGCAGAGACATCAAGAGCGTATGTTTCAGAAATGGAGCGGGT
>CAZHQL010000230.1:0-1805 GCA_964534915.1 uncultured Spirochaetaceae bacterium
CAAAAGAAATATCATAAGTAGATGGCTGAATGTCCTCTATTCCCGTGTGTTCCGGCCAATTTGCGATTTCTTTTAACCTGTTGATCCGGATGTCTACGGTTATGCCCTTATAATGGTGTAAATTGAATGAGCCAAGTGCTCAATCTTTAGGTATAATGGTAAATGACCAAACCAAACATAATACCAAGGAGGAACACAATGGCTCAACTCAATATTACACTAAATCAGGAGGAAATTCAACAGTTACTTACCAATGATCGTAATGAAGCGTTCAAAAAATTGCTTCAGGAGAGTTTAAACTCGCTTCTTAAGGCAGAATCAGAGGAACAGCTCCATGCGGCACCCTACGAACGCTCCGAGGAACGAACTGACAGCCGCAACGGGAGCCGGGAAAGAAGCCTTACTACCCGAATCGGAAAGATTGAGCTTCAGGTGCCCAGGCACAGGAATCAGCCGTTCAAAACCATGATCTTCGAGAACTACAGTCGCAGTGAGGCAGCGCTTATCTCATGTATGGTGGAGATGGTGCTAAACGGAGTATCCACACGCAAGGTATCCAAAGTCGTTGAAACCTTATGCGGAACATCCTATTCCAAGTCTACCGTATCTGAGCTTTGCAAGGAGCTGGATCAAAAGGCTAAGGAATTCCGGACAAGGCCCATTACAGGCGAATATCCCTTCTTGACGATCGATGCTACCTATTTCAAAGCCAGAGAGAACCACAGAATCATCTCAAAAGCATTCATGATAGCCTATGCGACCGACGATCAAGGGCACAGGGAGAGCCTTGGGTTTGGTGTGTATGCAAACGAGTCCAAGGAGACATGGAAAAGCTTTATAAGAGACTTAAAGGCCCGTGGTCTGAGAAACGTGCTTATGATCACCTCTGACGCCCATGAGGGCCTCCGTGATGCCATCAGCAAGGAATTTCCCCAGGCAGCATGGCAGCGTTGTCAGTTCCACTTCTCGAAGAACATAGCAGAGAAGGCTCCGAAGAAGTACCAGGCTGGCATCCGGTCAGAGCTTTCTGATCTGAGATGTTCGACTGCACTACTATGGAGGAAGCTCGCAGAAAGAGGGACTCTATAATAGCAGACTATCAGGACGTAGCAGAGAGTGCTATGACATGTCTGGATGAAGGCTTTGAGAGCTCCATGACCGCGATGATCCTGCCTAAATATCTACGCCAGTACTTCAGGACATCCAGCCACATAGAGCGGATAAACAGGGAACTGAAGCGCAGATCCAAGGTCATAGGAGTATTTCCCAACGAAGCCTCCATACTCAGACTGATGGGCTCTGTTCTGATGGAACTCAATGATGCAGCTCAGGCAAGAAAGGCTCTGTTCAGCCCAAAAACATACAACAAGCTGATGTCAGCAGAAGTGAGGAGCAAGCTTATCATTCTAGCGAATGAGCAGCAGCTACTGCGTGTATCATGATATGCATGCTTATCTGTAACTAACGGATGCCAAGCATCCACATATCATTAACATGGCTACCTAAAGTAATTTACACACAATTTAGGACTTGACTGCGAATTTCAGCAGCTTACCCCGGATTGTTGAAAATGGCGTGCACAGGCCTTGGTTGTACGCGCAAATTCTCGCGGCTGGGCCTGGTTCGCTTCGAAAGGAGTATACAAATCCAGGGGCCTGGCCCGAAAAAAGGCATAAAAAAAGCGCCCAGCGGGCTTGGGACGGATTTCGAGGGGAAAGGGAAATCAGGAACGAGTTTCCATTTTTTTTACAATCTTCTGTTTTTCGCTTTCCTGAAGAGCTTGCGGGCCATGCGGACCGAGACCA
>CAZHQL010000231.1:0-1797 GCA_964534915.1 uncultured Spirochaetaceae bacterium
CAGTGCGACTGTGTTTCCATAATCCCTATGCTTTTCCGCGCCCGCAATGCGGTTGTTATAGGCGATCCCAAGCAGTTCAGGCCGATTGTTACTATGTCAAAAAGGCGGCATAACATCATCTTCGAGAAATGGTTTGGAGGCTCATCTTCTCCACTCATAGATTTTTCATACTACCATAACAGTGCCTACAGCGTTGCAGTGAAGAACAGGGATTCTCTGATGCTGAAGGAACATTTCAGGTGTGCAAACAGCATTGCCTCTTACTTTAATGAAGCTTTCTATGGCGGGCAGCTGAGACTCAGGGCAGATGAGAAGGGCGATGGAGTTCCACAGATTTATAAAGACGTGGGAGCCTTCCACTGGATTGATACCACGGGAGGCATCAGAGCCGAGATTGATTTGTGCAAGAAGGAGCTTGAGAAGCTGAAAGAAAGTGGTTTCTCCGGCTCAATTGGCGTGATTTCTCCGCACCGGAAGAATGCTGATGCTGCTGCAAACGCAATCCTGGCAGCCGGTTACTCACCTTCTGAAATCAAGGTAAACACAGTCTACAGCTTTCAGGGCGGGGAATGCGATGTCATCTTCTTTCTTATCGGACTAGAGGATTTGACTAACTGGTATCTTATAAGCCGGGAAAATGAGAATATCTACAATGTTGCTATAAGCAGGGCAAGGAAGTGCCTTGTTGTAATCGGAAACCGTGCTCTTTGCCTGAAAACTGATTCAAGAGTCCTAAGGCTGCTTGCAAACTATCCTAAGAAAGAGAAATACGAAAACCTCTTCGAATCCATCTGGGAGGAGAAATTCTACTTTGCGCTGGAGAGAAGAGGTATTCACACCCAGCCTCAGTATGTTTGCCGCGGCTACAGGTTAGACCTTGCCTATATGGATGAGAATATCAAACTGGATATCGAAGTTGATGGGGAAAAATATCACTTATACGATGATTTAAGGCGGAAGCCAAATGATTTCAGACGCGACGCAGCAGTTAAAGAGGCAGGCTGGAAGCCTTTGAGGTTTTTTGCCCGTGAGGTAATTAAAGATATTGAAGAATGCGTAGACAAGGTAGAGGCAGAGATCAGTTCTGCAAAGATTTCCAGAAAAGCAGAGAAGGACTTGGAAGAAAAGAAAGAAGGCTTCTCATCGATACAAGCGCGTCTTAATAAGGCTTTGCTCAAGAATGCAATAAAGATGACCTTTGATTACAAGACTCCTTATGGCCATGTTTATTTTGCTTTAGCTGAAGATGGCATTCAGCTTGGTGTTTTGATAGCGACTTCAGTGACACAAAGTAAGATTTCCCGGCTCAAACAGAACCTGTCGAGGGAAGGCTGGACAATATGTGTATTCTCCGAGCGCGAGGTCAAGGAGGACACTCAGGCCGTTGTAGACAGCATCAGGGCAAATATTCAGGCCCACTTCAAGGATTATGATGAGGAGTTCTATGATGAGTGAACTCTGAAGATTACAGCTTGAGCGTAAAGTGATTCTTTCTGTATTCCATCAGTCCTTCATCCCTTAGCTTTGATAGCTCTCTTGACAGTGCTGATCTGTCCACAGAAAGGAATGATGCAAGCTGTTCCCGATTGAAGGCTATTGTGAATGATGATGAGCCATTCCTCTGAGCCTCGAAGGAAAGGTAGGAGAGAATCTTTTCCCTTGTAGTCCGTTTTGAAAGGTATCCGAGCTTTCTTACAAGTGTGGCATTCTTTCTGGCAAGATTGGTAAGAAGATTTGAAGAGAGCCTCAGGCTGTTAGAGGAAAGCACCTTCTTGATATCAAGGAAGATTACAGTGC
>CAZHQL010000232.1:0-1721 GCA_964534915.1 uncultured Spirochaetaceae bacterium
CTACATCCACGCCCTTTGTCGGCTCATCCAGGACCAGGACCTTGCTGTTCGTATGAAGCCATCTGGCAATCATGACCTTCTGCTGGTTTCCTCCCGAGAGGCGTCTGACCTGCTGGCCATTGGAAGAAGCCTTTATATGAAGCCTCCTGACAAACTCGTCGCATGCCTCATTCATCCTCTTCTCACTGATTGAGCCTGCCTTATCTGAAACAAGGCCCAGGTTGGAGATAAAGATATTGTTCTTGACATCCATCATGGGAAGAATTCCTGAGAGCTTCCTGTCCTCAGTCACAAATCCGATTCCCTTCCTGATTGCTTCATGGGTAGAAGATGAAGTAATATCCTCTCCATCAATCCTCACAGTCCCCGAATCAATCCTGTCTGCCCCGAATATGGACATCATCAGCTCGCTTCTTCCTGCTCCCTTGAGGCCAAAGAAGCCGAAGACCTCTCCTTTATGGACCTTGAAGCTCACGCTTGAGAATTTTCCCCTGCGGCTTATATTGTCAGCCTCAAGCACTACAGGACGCGTCTCAAGATCGGCTTTCTTAGCAACCGTCCTGTTGAAGAACTGCTTCTCGCCGACCATCATGGTTATAAGCTCAGGCCGCGTTACCTCATTCTTCCTGCAGTCTCCTACCTTGTGGCCATCCCTCATTACAATCATCCTGTCAGAGACTTCCATGATTTCTTCAAGCTTATGTGATATGAAGATGATCGATATGCCCTTCTCCTTGAGTTCCAGCATTCTCTTTAGAAGCGAATCTGCCTCGACAAGAGTCAATGCAGTAGTAGGCTCATCAAGTATCAACACCCTCGGCTCCCTTACCAGGCACCGTGCAATCTCAATAAGCTGCTGGCTGGCCACGCTTAATTTCCCGACCTTGACATCGAGAGGAAAGTCCAAATCCATTGACGCAAGGGCCTTCTTCGCATATTCGATGTTTGCAGATTTATCGAAGACTCTTGCAAATGACTTCGTCTTCTCCCGCCCGAGTACGATGTTATCCGTTACGGAGAGAGTCGGTATAAGGCTCAGCTCCTGCTGCACCATAGCAATCTTAAGCTCGCTTGCAACTATCGGGCTGCTTACTGATACCTTATGCCCGTCTATCAGGATATCTCCGCTGTCAGGCTCCGTTCCTCCTGAGAGGATTTTCATCAGCGTGGATTTTCCAGCCCCGTTCTCACCGACGAGGCCAAGAATCTCTCCCTCTCCCAGGGAAATGGATACATCCTTAAGTACGCGTACCCCGGAGTAAGACTTGATAATATTCTTCATTTCAAGGACATTTACCATAGCCTTCATCCCTCATGAGGCACCAGTATGGCCTTGACGATGCTTTCACTGTTAATAGCCTCGAATGCCTTCTCAATATCCTTAAGCGCAAATGGATTGCCGGTAAAGGGACTGACACACAGCCTTCCCTCGCTAAGCATAGTGAGAACTTCCCTGTTCTGCTGAACAGTGGATGCATGCGCACCATATACAGATACTTCCTTGTAGTGGATTATATTGCTGTCAATGAATCCGACAGACTCCGTCGGGAGCCCTCCAAAGAGGCTTACTCTTCCCCTCTTTCCTATAATCGACATCGCATTTGCCTGTGCTGCTCCGACAGAGCATGCAGTAATGGCAACGTCAACACCATTGCCATCAGTATTGGCCTTGACAGCTGAGAGCAGATCCTCTTCATTCGAATTGATGATGATCAGATCCG
>CAZHQL010000233.1:0-1708 GCA_964534915.1 uncultured Spirochaetaceae bacterium
AGATGTATGCTCCCTATCAGCCGCCATTCACAATTGAAAGCTCGAAAAAAATGCTTAAAAGCATATATGCAAAGGCATCTGATCCATTCTATGTGGCAGTAGATGTGGGCCACATGGTAGGACAGGCAAAGTACCGCTTCCCTTCTGAGGAAAGCGTGCTTGCCGCCCTGAAGGCACTGAGGGATGAAAGAGTGATGAGAAACATCTGGCTCGGGCCCCTTAGCGCATACAAAAAGATGGAAGAACAGGCAAAAAAGAGCAGCAGGACTGATGATGGATTCGTATCAGATTTGCTTGAATGGCTCAAATCTTACAGCTACATGTTCTCGTTTTCTGAGAAGGACTCTGATCCCTTTGCATGGCTTGAAGAGCTGGGACCGTACTCACCGATTGTGCACATGCAGCAGACGGACGGGATAAGATCCTCGCACGCGCCGTTTACCGATGAGACAAATAAGAGCGGCATCATTACAGGCGAAAGGCTCTTAAAGGCCCTTGAGAAAGGCTATGAAAAGAAAGAAGAGGATGGAATGCCGCCAAGGACTGACAGGATTACCCTGGCATTCGAGATTTTCGTCTCGAACGTGAAATACCCGTACGATGCCCTAAAAGAGCTTAAAGAGACAGCCAGGTACTGGAAGAAATTCATCCCTGAGGATGGAATTACCTTAAGCGAGGCTGTTAAGAGGCTTGATAGATAAGGAGGAAGCAAAATGAAAGGACTTGTAGTAGGCGATTACCTGATCCCGGCGGAGATACTCGAGAAAGTGTTTCAGGGCGGCGGGATTGAGAAATACGTAGATTCATATGTAAAGACAGAATTCACCGTAAAGACGAGAGCTGAGATCCGTAATGTATGGAGGCAGCTGGAGCTCCATGGCCCTTCCGGAGTCCCATATCCGGAGGACCTTCCGGGCCTTGTTAAGGATGCAGAGGTAATTGCAGTTCATATCTGCCCTATCAGCAAGGAAATCATGGATTTATCGCCAAATCTCCGCCTTATAATCTCAGCGCGCGGTGGCCTTGAGAACATCGATGTGAAAGAGGCCACCAGAAGAGGAATTCCGGTAATACATACGCCGCACCATAATTCAAATGCGGTTGCCGAGCACACAATCGGCCTCATGCTCGCAGAAACAAGGAATATCGCACGCTCCCACATGGCGCTTTGCAAAGGTGAATGGAAGGAGTTCTACCCTAACTCATCATTCATCCCGGAGCTTGCTGAGCTCAAGATCGGGCTGATCGGATTCGGACAGAACGGACAGCTCGTTGCTGAGAAACTGAAGGCATTTGAGCCTGCAATTCTCGTATGCGACCCGTTCGTTCCAGATAGCGTGATAGAAAAAGCCGGATTCAAGGCAGCCAGCCAGGAAGAGATTCTAAAAGAGGCAGATATAATATCGCTGCATGTGCGCCTTACGCCACAGACAGAGAAGATGATTGGAGAAGAAGAGTTCAGGAAGATGAAGCCGACTGCTTACTTCATAAACACCGCGCGCTCCGGCCTTGTCGACACAAATGCCATGATCAAGGCCTTGACGGAGAAATGGATCCAGGGTGCTGCTGTGGACGTGTTTGACACTGAGCCCCTTCCCTCTGACAGCCCTCTTACAAAACTTGAGAACCTCCTTGCGACGAATCACAGGGCAGGAGACACGAGAGCCTCTTACTGGAATGCTCCGAATCTGATGAGAAAGGAGGCCCT
>CAZHQL010000234.1:0-1702 GCA_964534915.1 uncultured Spirochaetaceae bacterium
GAATGCCGGCCATCATCCGGCTTCTCTTCTCTGGTGAAACCATATCCGTCATAGGTAGAAGAATTATATCACCTGGAAGAAAAAAGCTGCTATACTTTTTCCATGCCCCGGATTAATGCTTTCACCACTCCATTCCCCTCTCTAAATTTTGAGAACACCAGAAAGAGGGAATTCTCGCTATACAGTGAAGAGCAGAGGGCCAGTGTAGTCTACCACTGGCTGAAGGAAGGCATGTCAACAAGGATGATGGATGTTACCATTCTGGGTTATAGCGGTGATATGAAATCCAAAGGCTGGCAGTCGATGGGAATCTATCGTTTTTTGGGCCTGGACCAAAAGCATCAAGCCTTCTTCTTCGGCTGGAAAGATGAAGATATAGTTGCCTACTTTCTTCCCCTCTGCACTACTCCGGAAATCCGCACCATTTTTTATTACTTCTACGATGGCATCAAACAGCAAACCTCCACCTTCACAGACAGTCTTTCGGTCAGTGATGTAATGAAAAGCTATCCGGAAGACGAGACTAAGAACCAGACTTGGATTGAGAAAATCTGGATGCCCGAAAAGAAGAACAATGCAACTATTGAGGAGCACCTTCTGTCTCTTCCCGATACCGACTCCAGCGGAAAGGGAAAGGTACATCTCAAAAACCACGAAGTCTACTATAGCAACAAGACTGTAAAAGAGACCGTAAAAAACCTTTACGATTTCCATTGTCAGGTTTGTGGTGATGTTATTCTTCGCAAGGGCTGGAAGAATGACCTAGACAGGGTTGGAAGTTGGAAATATCTGAGTGCAGATGTTCATCATATTCTGCCTCTTTCAAGCGGAGGTCCAGACAGAAGGGACAACATGATTTGCCTCTGTCCCACCTGCCACAGAAAGTTTCACTCTGGAGAATTCCGCCTCATTACCAAAAAAGATTCTCTTTTACTCTCAGACGAGCTGCTGGGGCATAAAGCTTCCATTACCCAGAAGCACAAAATTGTACTTTATTGAACAGGAAAGCCACTTGCTATTGCCTTCTTCTCTATCATTATGATCACTGCCGATTGTTTGTCTGAGGGAATTTTGTAAGGCATATTCATAGCATATGAAAGAATTCCTCTCTCTTTCGGACTTATGGTCATATTTCCTTCAGAGATCCACTTGTTAAGCGAAATCCAGTACTTTGCCGGCTTGTTCACAACATAAGTTTGTGCCTGTATACCACTGTCGACAGTAGCAATAGTTTTGCTTTCCTTTACCTTGTCCTCGTAGTCCTGTTTTGAGATCGTATATTCCATCAATGGGAATAAATCCAGTTTGACAGAAGCGACAATATCCCAACATGCCCGCTCCTTTACCCACTCCGAAACAAGAGACTGTGATGCCGGCATATTATCAAAAATAACTTTCTGAACCCTCTCTGAATATGTAGCAAGCAAGTCAAACAATGTCTCGCTATCCCACTGTCTATTCCACAGCTGTGTGTAATTGAAGCTGAGTTTATTGTCTTCAAGGTTCTTTTCAACACATGCAAGAGTATAAGGAACAAGAAGAAACCTCATATTTCTGATTACTCTCTTTTCAAGCGATTTGAAAAGAAGAGCCTTGCTACATATCTCTTTAAAAAAATTTTGGTTTACTTCCGGCCCAATGATCCCCTCCCCATCGTCATTTACCTTAAGATAATGCTCAAAGAAATATCCATAACATTTTT
>CAZHQL010000235.1:0-1698 GCA_964534915.1 uncultured Spirochaetaceae bacterium
AGAATCAAGATGGACTTTGAAAACATCGGAGGCATCATTAAGAATCTCAGTCTTTCTTGGCGTCAGATTGATGTATTTCCTCTCATCAAGTTTAAAGATCTTCAGATCTCTTATCAGCTCTAAGATCTTCTCGTAGCCCCATTTGTCCTCCAGTAATATAAGCTCAAGAATTCTTATCAGAAGCACTGCTGTGTAACAGATAAGGAAATGTCCTTTTATCTTATTCTCGCTCCGAAGGTATACAGGACGGGATTCTAATCCGCTCTTCATCAGCCGGAAGCTCTCTTCTATCTTCCAAAGCCTGTGGTAAGTGTAATAAATCTGCTTCTCAGACATATAGCGTTCAGAGGTGACTATCATATTGAGGCCACAGAAACTCTTTGCCTTTTCAACAGCTTTCATATTAAGGCGGGGAATAACCTTAGCCTTCTGGTCCGGATTATCCTTGTCTACAAACTCTACGAATTTACCGCATTCCCCGAACTCATCCTTCTTGGCTTTCGAGCTTACGAGATTGCTAGCTTTCTCTACCATCCTGTCAATCTCTGCGCACTGCTTCCTTGCAAGGGATGGGTTATAGGTAAGAAGGCGTTTCTCCCTTACCTTTGTTCCCCATATAATGCGTCCTCCTTCATTATGCTTCTCATAAAGACCCAGGCGTTTCAGTTCTTCTATAAGAGCTGCATCAGTGGGAGAGAAAAGGAAGTCATCAACGCATGACTTATACTTGTAAAGGACCTTTCCTTTTTCATCACATACCTCATTCCATTCGTCATCTTCCTTGAATACCCATATATGTTCCTTTCCTGGCAAGTCCTTTACAGACTTGGAAAAGATGTATCCATCTCCGCTTATCCTGGCCTTGAGTATGTTGTTAGCACAGTTCAGTCCCTTGTCCGCAACCTGTATTATCTTTCCCTTAGCTCCGGCTTCTCTTCTGAGCTTTTCAATAACCTCCCTTAATACAGGCTTCTCACTTGCTTCCCCGCTATAGATCTTCATGCCTATAGGAATCATGGATCCGTCAAGCAAGAGTCCAAGATTCACAAGCGGATCAGGCCTGTTCTCCTTGCTCTTTCCCTTCTTTCTGAAAGCATCTTCCCTGTCTATCTCAAAATAGAAGTTGGTGCTGTCAAAATAAGCTGTATTCGTATCAAGGCCATAGGCTTTCTCTACAAATTCCCTTAAAAGGGCAACGTAATCTTCGTAGTATTCTCCCAGGAACTCACAGCAGGAAAGTAAGTCATCATAGCTTGCTGAGCTACATCCCATCAGAGAAGGAATGACCTTCTCATAGGAGGCAAGCTTTGAGCATGGGGAGACAATCCTGGCGTACACCAGGGAAGAAAAGACGTCATAGCAATTGAATCTGTATCCCGCTCTCATCTGCTGAAGAACATTGAAGAACTTTTCAAGGCCAAGGCCATCCAGTATCTTCTTTACCATGAAGTGTCCTGCGTTCATTGCTCCGGATGCAGCTTCAATGGTTAGCCTCTCCTTCTTCTTTTCATCCCTCTCCATCCTCATCTCTGCATTAAGCGCATCAACTTCCTCCTGAAAATAGGCAACAGGATCTTCATAGCCTTCTTCCTTGAGCTTCTCAAGATAGCCAAGCGTTCTGTAAACCGTGGTGACAGTCCGGCCTTTAAGCGGGTCATGATGGCCTTCACAAATCTGCAAATAGAGCCCCTTTTTAAG
>CAZHQL010000236.1:0-1690 GCA_964534915.1 uncultured Spirochaetaceae bacterium
TCATAATCTCATGGAGCCTGAGGATATCGCTTTGTCTGAAATCCAAATGCTCATACCCTAGATGGATTGCATTCAGGGCATCCCTGTATCCGGCAATTTCTGCCTCCTTATGGTTTAAGGGGGCACTATTCTGGCTAACAATCGCATGGATACGCTCATCGCTGGTTACAATGCCCTCAATAGCATTGGAGCTTTTGACCGACTGTACCTTAGCGATTGACTCCAGTTCGGTAAAAACATGGGCATACTTATCCTTGCGAACCTCCGCCATTGTTTTTAATGAGGCAATACCAGAAGTCAGATTGACTAAACTTGCCGGGAGCAAGCCGTTATTCAAAAAGGAATAATCAAATACCCTCATTGCATATCCTCCCCTTTAATCTGCATATAATTTTACCGCTTTATATGCAGATAATCAACCAATCAGATAGATTTTATGCATATCTTTTTTCGAAGTATATGCAGATACTATGTAAAAAGAATGCGAATCACTCCGCCCCGTTTCATACTGTTCCTCTATTTTGGGCACATCGGTTTTTTCAGTCAGCCAATCCATCTACATGGACCTGGAAGCAGGTATCTTCCTGGCTATATACTCATCTGTTGTCCAGATGTGTCGTTTTGGAGTACTTTTGTCTCAATGGAGGTCAAACTATGAGAATTACAATTTGTGACTCGAAGAAAGAACTTGGGTTTTGTGCTGCCAGAGAAGGTGCCGCCAAGATAAATGACGCAATAAGGGAATATGGAGAGGCAAATGTAGTTTTCGTAACCGGGAAAAGCCAGGTAGAGATGCTCTACAACCTGGTCAAAGAAGATATAAGCTGGAGTGATGTAAACATCTATCACCTGGACGAATTTGTGGGACTTAAAGCAACAAACCACGCCTCTTCCAGCTTCTTCCTTCGCGAGCACCTGCTTGCAACTGTTGGAAATGTAAAAAGCTACACTCCGATAGATTCAAGCGAAAAGAACCTTGAAAAGACTGTCAAAGTCCTTAATGAGAAGCTCAAAGACATCAGGATGGATGTTGGTTTCATTTGTATTGGAGAAAATGGGCACCTCGCCTTCAATGATCCTCCAGCCAACTTCCTCTCGCGTGAACCTTATATAATTGTTGATCTTGAAAAAAGAAGCAGAAGACAACAGGTAAACGAGGGCTGGTTTGCAAACCTTGATGATGTGCCAACAAGGGCAATAACAATGTCTATCGCCCAAATCATGAAGACAAGGCACATTATCGTCGCTTGCCCAGATCAGAGGAAGGCCAAGGCCATAGCTGCCTGTCTCTTTGACGATGATGCCACACTGAACCCCTCTGCTGTCCTTAGAAGAGCCTACGACTGCTCTCTCTACCTCGACAGGCTTTCTTCTTCCCTGGTTTTCAGCGACGGCAGGTCTTATTAAGTCTGCAAGGCCAAAGTCGAAGGCTTTTTTCGGCTTTGGCAAAACTATACCCTGCCCAACTCTTTGCACAACCAAACCTGAAAGATCAGGCATGATTTCGTTCATCGCTTTTCTCGATATTTCATAACAAAAAGTCAAGAATACTTGTCTGCACTTTTTTCTGCACTTCTCACAATCTACATACTTAAAAGTGAGGAAGAAACCCTGCTGATTTCCAGCAATTGTTTCTCGCTTTCGTGAAGATAACGCTTGTTCACTTTCTCCGAAGAATGCCCAAGCACCA
>CAZHQL010000237.1:0-1689 GCA_964534915.1 uncultured Spirochaetaceae bacterium
AGAGAAGAAGGCCTAGCGCAAGAAACAAACCAAAGCTTCTTCCTTTTTCTTTGGCGACGCTTGCAAAAACGAAGGCACGCACAATCCAGGCAATAAACAAAACAAAACCCATAAATCCTCCTGAGGTGTTTATACCATTATAAAAGCCTTTTACTCAATAATCGTTTCATACACTTTGTCAAAGATAGAAAAACGTAATTCTAGATTACATAAGAAATAAGACACGATAGGTACTGCCCAGAACGAGACTCGAACTCGTACGGCCTTGCGGCCAAAGGATTTTAAGTCCTTTGTGTCTACCATTTCACCACCTGGGCAGAACGATGCTTATCTTAATTGGATTTCAGAAAAAAAGAAAGTAGGGTTTTGTGTTTTTCCCTTTTATTTATTAAACTTAAGGCATGAGTGACATTTTAGTTGGCCTTGTGTTGGGACTTGCAGTTGCCTTAGTGCTTGCAATAGTTTTGTCAGTAAAGAACGGTACTGAGAAAAAGCAGATTAAGCAGGAGATTGAGAAATATAAGAAGATGCTCCAGGACAGGATGGAACTTGAAAGCGATGGGATTGCCAAGCTGAAGGAGGAGAATGCTGTCTTGAAAAAGGAGAACGAGAATCTCAGGATAAGCCTTACTACGATGAGCCAGAAGCCGGGGCGCAAGGAGATGAAGATGCTTGATATCTACCAGACAGCAGCTGAAAGGCTGAGCATCAATTCCCCGGGCTTTGCGCCTGTATGGCAGGCTGCCCTCAAGGAAAGCGAGAATGATTTCCAGAAGATCTTCAAGGGCTTTACCCCTTATTTAAGGAAACATATAAGCAAGGCCAGTGACGCAGTATTAATCGAAAGCGATGATGAGAAGGATATGAATTAGATTTCTCTTCATTGATTTATGCCGCTATGTAAGGAATAAGGAAAGAGATGATGCTCCTTCCAGGTTAATAATCCCCCTTGCCATCGCCAATCTGCCTCCTTTTGGTTTTCTCTGGCCAGAGGGATATGATAATGCTGATATCTGCAATTATCGCAATGCTGCTTCAAATCTTCTTTCTCAGCAGTGCGAAAAGCCAGATCTCATCCTGCTTGTTCTTTCTTGAGTCCTTTCTTTCTGTAAGGGTTATGATGTCAAAAAGGCCAAGAGGTGAGAGGAATGCAGTAAAGGTTTCCTTATTGAATGAGGTAAGGGCTCTTCCCTCGTGGTCTATGAAGTCCTTGTCTTCATCGCGGAAGGATGCGAACAGGATTCCCTTGCTCTTGAGAGCATCCGCAATCCTGGAAAACGTAGGTGCCATATCCGGGCGTGCAACATGGTAAAGCGATGCGCTTGCCCAGATTGCATCGTATGTCTCCTTCTCGCAAAGATCTTCCCATTTCATCTTCTTGACTTTCAGACCGGTGAACTCGCTTGCGTATTTTATCATCTCTTCCGATGGATCAAATGCATCTACCGTATATCCTCTCTGGAGAAAATAGAGGCTGTCACGGCCGCTTCCGCAACCACCGTCAAGAATTTTAGCACCAGGATGTACTAAATTCTCGAATGCAGTGTACTGGTCATGCATGTCAGCACGGAGCCAGCTCTGAATGAATTCCTGTGCATTTGTGTCATAAATAGCTTCAATCATTTTTCCCTCCTTTTTCAGTCAGTTTACCATGCTCTCATTGAATAGACAAAATAAAATCTTTGTGCA
>CAZHQL010000238.1:0-1680 GCA_964534915.1 uncultured Spirochaetaceae bacterium
GTCTACAGCCTTCTCATAGCGGCTTGCCAGTGAGCTGTAAAGGTCTCCAGGGTATCCTCTGTTGGATGGAACCTGCTCCATGGTAATTGCAGTCTCCTTAAGAGCATCACAGAAATTCGTCATATCCGTAAGGAGCACGAGCACCTTCTTGTCCTGCAGGGCAAACTGCTCTGCAACAGCAAGCGACATATCAGGAACGAGCGTACACTCAACAGTCGGATCACTTGCAGTATGGATGAACATTATCGTGTGGCTCAGTGCTCCTGAGCGCTCAAGAGTATCCTTGAAATAGAGATAGTCATCGTACTTAAGGCCCATTCCTCCAAGTATGATGATGTCTACCTCTGCCTGCATGGCAATGCGTGCAAGGATCTGGTTATAGGGCTCACCGGAGACGCTGAAGATGGGAAGCTTCTGAGACTCAACGAGGCTGTTGAACATATCAATCATTGGGATATTAGTCCTGATCATGTTCTTGGCAACAATCCTCTTTGAGGGGTTTACTGAGGGGCTTCCGATATTGATCATGTTCTCCCTGAGCTCAGGACCGTTGTCACGAGGCCGCCCTGCGCCATCGAATATGCGCCCTAAGAGGTTATCTGAGAAGCTTACTTTCATAGGATAGCCCAGGAATCTTACGCTGTCTGATGTGCTTACGCCCTGTGCGCCTGCGAATACTTCAAGGCTTACCTTATCGTTTTCAAGCTTTATAACGCGTGCAAGGCTTACTCCCGTAGAGGTCGTGATTTCTGCAAGGTCATTATTCCTGACGCCTTCTGCTCTTACAGTTATTACATCCCCGACGATCGATTCAATCTTCGTATATACTTTCTGCATGTCTTACCTCTTCCTTTCCTCTACTTTCTCTTTGAGCTTTCCTCTTCTTTCCTTGTACTCATCACTTGACTCAACTGATCCATTGAAGTCCAAAAAGAGCTGTCTCAGCTCATTGAAGAAGGCCCTTGCCTCCCTCTTGTCCTTCAGGCTGTAAGAGCTGAGGACGATATCAGAAAGCAGGGAAAATGTATCCTTCTGGCGCTCAACAGAAGCTGCATAGTCCACAGGATCAAATGAATTCTGCTGCATGTATACGCTGTCTACGAGCTCGCCCTTCTGGTAGTCGATGTAATCATCAAGGCTCGTTCCCTCCTCTCCTACAACCTTCATCATCTGAGAGACCTCATTGCTCTTTCTCACATAATTAAAGACAGCCTCTACTTCCTTTTTCCCGATGATGCCGCTGTATGTGCTCCAGCTGTCAAGCGGATCGATTGCAGGGTACTTGCGTGCATCACTTCGCTCCCTTGAAAGCCCGTGGAATGCGCCCACTACCTTGAGTGTTGCCTGCGTAACAGGCTCCTCGAAGTTACCGCCTGCAGGCGATACTGCTCCGCCAATGGTGACAGATCCGAACGAGCCATCCCTTAAGCGCACCTTTCCTGCCCTCTCATAGAACTCTGATATACGGCTTTCAAGGTATGCCGGAAATGCCTCATCCCCCGGGATTTCCTCGAGCCTTCCGCTCATCTCTCTCATAGCCTGAGCCCAGCGCGATGTACTGTCTGCAAGAAGAAGCACATCAAGTCCCATGTTCCTGTAATACTCAGCCATAGTAACTGCTGTGTATACAGATGCCTCACGGGCCGCAACAGGCATACTGGATGTATTGCATATGATGAT
>CAZHQL010000239.1:0-1658 GCA_964534915.1 uncultured Spirochaetaceae bacterium
TAATTGTCGGCCATTAAAAGATCGATAAAAAGAGGTGCCGAGATTACGCTTACTTTGCGCTTGCGGAGGCGGCGGCATTTCAGCAATAATAAACATATGGAAGATAAAGAATTCATTAGCTTAATTGAAAGAAGAAGGAGCATAAGGAGCTTTGAGAATCGTCCTGTTGAGAAGGATGTACTTGATAAGCTCAAGGACTTAACGCTCAGAGCCCCCAGTGCTGGAAACATGTTGATGTATTCAGTCGTTGAAGTAAAGGAGCAGGCAAAGAAAGACAAGCTTGCAAAAATCTGTGATAACCAGATCATGATTGCAAAGGCCCCAGTTGTATGGGTATACCTTTTAGACATGCAGAAGTGGATAAATTACTTCAAGGAATCCGGGTGTGAGGAAAAATCATCAATAAAGGTCCGCCGCCCCGGAATCGGGGATTTTCATCTTGCGATGCAGGATGCACTGATTGCTGCGCAGACTACAGTCCTGGCAGCTGAGGCACTCGGGCTTGGAAGCTGCTATATCGGGGACATCATAGAAAACTATGAGGATTTAAGGGAGCTTTTAAACCTTCCTTCCCTTGCAGCGCCTGCTGCCTGCCTTATAATGGGATACCCCAAAAGGCCATCATCTCCTATGACAAGAAGACCCGCGCGGGAAAGCATGTTCATGGAAGATGAATACAAGGAGCCTCATTTAAAGGATCTTGAGAGGATGTATGGCTCTCAGGAAGAGTTCCTCAGGGAGCACAAGACACTTCCCTACAACAACGAGGGAACAATTGCAGACTATTATTACAACAGGAAGTACACTTCTGCTTTCATGGACGAGATGAACCGCTCTGCAGAAGTCTTTATTAAAAGATTCGTTGAAGGTGATTGACTCTTAAGAGTTAATGCTGGCCCGAAGACCAGCATTAATTATTTACTATGCTCTCTCTTAATAGACTAAGCCGTTTTCCTCAGCATACTGGATGCCTTCTTCATTCCAGGCCTTTCCGCCGATTCTGTCAAACTGTGTAAGGAATGCCTGCCAGTTCTCAGGATTAAGTTCTCTCTGCCCGGAGAGGAACTCAGAGAGGCTCTGCTCATAATACCTTGAGACATCTGCATTCGGAGTCGGCATCATTCCTGATCCGATTGCCGGAGTCCACTCCTTCTCCTGCATCTCGCGAAGTGTAACGAGTGCAGACATTGTCTTTCCGGATACTGCTGTAGTGTATGTCGGATAGCGTGCTGCAAGCTCCATGTCACTGTTGTAGAATACCATGTTCCTAAGCTGTGTATAGACAAGGCCCTGGGAACCAGAGTATGACATCTCTCCAAGGTCTCCCACAGAAGGAATGCCGTTCTCATCAAGAACGTAGTTAACGCCCTCAACGCCCCATCCGCAGAGGTAGTAGCCCTCATCAGAGCTCATCCACTCAAGAAGCTCAGCAATCTTTTCACCCTTTCCCTTGTCAACTGCATCCTGGCTTACTGCATAGATCCTGTAGCTCTGGTCATATGCTCCGATTGATGCATAGCCCTCAGGGCCCTCAATTGCATCAATTACAATCCACTCACCGTCCGGGAAATTAGCATCAAATGGTGCGTATCCGAACTCAAGAGCATAAGCTGCATTCTGCTCTTTCATAACGCCGAAGCGGCCCTGCTTCCATGCTG
>CAZHQL010000240.1:0-1634 GCA_964534915.1 uncultured Spirochaetaceae bacterium
AAATATAAGCGAGATAGATCCTACTTATGCGATAAAGAATTTTGATCATAACGTGAAACTAAATTCTAATTTTGAGATGGGAAAAATAGAATCTGCCAACAAAGAGGATTTTTAAATGGAAATACTCGATTCACACTTTCACCTCTATACAATGAAAAAATTCAATCTGGATGTGACTCTTGATGATAACCTTATAGGAATCGATGTCGGAACAGACCCCTTTGATTACATAGAGAGAAAGGAGCTCATCCGTGGCAGATTCGACTACAGCCACGCTGCAGGCCCCTGGTGCGTAAGCAGGGATGGCTACAAGGGAGCTGCCAAGACGGCTCGGGATGTAGAGATCTGCTTTGAAAGCTATAAGGGCACTTTCCTCGGGGAAATCGGACTTGATTATTACAGGATGTACGGCACTAAGGAGGAGCAGATAAAGCTGTTCAATGCCCAGCTTGATCTTGCAGAGAGCCTTGGCCTTCCTGTAATAATCCACAGCAGGGATGCAGATGAGGACATGGCCAGAGAGATAAAAAAGAGACGCTTTAAGAATTCCGGCATAATTCACTGCTTCTCATCGGATGTGAAGATGATGGAAACAGCTCTTGAGCAGAACCTGTATATCTCATTTGCTGGCACTGTTACATACAAGACAAATATTAAGGTACAAGAAGCTGCAAGATCTGCCCCCATCTCCAGGATTCTATACGAGACAGACAGCCCATACCTTGCGCCTGAGCCGCTGAGGGGAAAAGCGTGCCGTCCTGAGTATACGGAGTATACGTCAGCATTCCTTGCAGAGCTCAGGAATGAGGATGTGAATGACTTCAGGAAAAGCGTTATTTCCAACTTCAGGACTCTTAAAAGCCTTTCTGAAGGTTCTCTCTTATAATGCTGTCCCACTCTGGAGTAAATACAATCTCTGCATCGCGTATCTCAAGGGCTGCATAATCAAGATATGTTATTGCAAGCCTGGCGTTCTCCAGGCTCCTTATGAAGCCTATTGTTTTATCAAGGCTGAGTGTAAGGATCAGGCCTTCCCCTGTTCTTTCCCTGTATAGCGCATACTCGCTTCTTGCAATTGTCGAAGAAAAAGGAACAGCATTGAAGCGGAGGCCGCTTTCATTTAAATACTCAAGGAATTCAGCTTCTATGCTATCAGTCTCGTCATAGAGATATGTAAAGTCAGATCCCAGCTCGGCAAGGTTAACTAATGCTGTCGGGTCATAAACCATATCATATGTATTTTCATAATCCAATCCGAGAACGGAATGATTTATGATTAAATCAGATCTTTTCAGAATATTGCTGTCTTCATTTCTCACTACTTTTGTCCTGTATGAGAAAGTGAGGGCACCGGGCTTTGAAAGATTATCTATATAGCTTTTGTCCATTGGCCCTGTGAAAAAGGCAACTAAGGGGCGCGTGAAATAGAAAATAAGGAAAGCGAGTATCCAAATTGCTGATATTATTGCTGCTGCTTTGGAAATTTTCCTTTTAAACATAGAGGAAATGATGACAAACTATCCTCTTTATTGCAACAACAATATTGCTTTAAGAAGGCAGATTAAGTAAAATCTTATCGATTTTTGACCCAAGGAGGCTTTACGTTATGGTCAGTTATAAGGATTTAGGACTTG
>CAZHQL010000241.1:0-1624 GCA_964534915.1 uncultured Spirochaetaceae bacterium
AAAGGATAGAAAGCAGGGAAAGATTCTTCTGGCCAATGGATAATAAAGAGGCCAGGCTTATAGATGCTGACATACTTATAGGGACTCTTAAAGGATACGATATGTGGAGGCCTTTCAAGCAGCTTACGCCAATGTATGTTGGATGAAAAATGATGTCCTAATTTAAAATTTTTTGCAATTTTTATAGACATAACTTTAGTTTTATGCTATCATTTAAGTATGAAAGACAAGATTGGAGCATTAACTAGAGAAGAGTTTGACAGAGCCACTAAAGATGAGATCTGGTTCCTTGTTTCCAATCTTGCTGACGATAGAAGCCACTACAAGAAAGAGAGTGAAAAATTAAGGGCTGAGAATGCAGTGCTCAGGGAGCTCCGCAGGCTTGCAACTGCTGTAAGGTACTCTCCATCATCTGAGCAGCTTTATCTCTTTCTCCCAGAAATTGAACTTTATTCCAAGGCAGTTGAAGAGGAGGTAGAGACAGTACACGTCGAAGGCTATGATAAGAAGAAGCCTAAGAAGGATGTTGCCTCTCTTCCTGCTGACACTCCCGTTGAAGTAATAGACCATACAGAAGATGCTCCTGAGACTAAGATAATCGATGGAGTTGAATATGTTCGCGGAGAGGACAGGGTTGTAGATCAGATAGCTTACATTCCAGCCAAGTGGATAGTAGAGAGACACATCTGGCCTACCTACGTGAACGAGAAGGAAGAGACAGAAGTTGAGTACGACAATAAGAAAGTAGATACGCTCAGTTGTTCTCCTTCCTTCATAGCCCATACGGCAGTTGCAAAGTTCGATGACCAGATTCCATATTACAGGCAGCAGGAGATGCTTGCCAGGGAGGGGGTTAAGATAACCAGACAGAACATGGCCATATGGATGGTTAAATACTACGAAGTCCTCCTTCCTATGGAAAAGCTGATAAGAAAGAGGATTTACCAGAGTCCTCTGATACACAAGGATGAGACGCCCGTTCAGGTACTGGATTTCCGGACCGAGAGCGGAAGACCCTCTACTAATACCTTCATGCATGTGACTGTAGGCTCCTCCTGGGACAGGAAGGAGGGACGTTGGCATCGCCTTGTGATATTCGAATGTAAAAGAGGACGCACTATTGATACCCTTCTGGAAGAAATTAGAGCCGAAGGCTTTGATGGCTATATTCTTACTGACGGGCTCAAAGGATACGAGCACTATAATGAGAAGAAGCACTGCGGATGCTGGGTTCATGCAATACGCCGCTTTAAGAACATACTCAAGAGCAACAAGGAAGACAAGCTTGCCCAGGAAATCTGCTTGAAAACTGCAAGAATCTTCCAGATAGAAAACGTCTGGAGGGAAAAGCTTGCTAATGGTGAGATCACTGAAGAGGAATTCCTTCTTAAGAGAAAGGAAGAAAGCCTTCCTCTGATTAAAGAGATTTACACCTGCCTTGAAAGCAAACAGCTCTTGTATGCTCCTGCTTCCCTGACAGGTAAGGCCATAGACTACATACTCTCTCGCAAAGAGCAGCTTGTAAACTACCTCGAAATTGTAGAAGGAGTTCCCGATAACTCGGTCTCGGAGAGAGCCTTGAGAATAAGCAAGGTCAAACAGAGTGTCTCAAAATGCTTCCGCA
>CAZHQL010000242.1:0-1596 GCA_964534915.1 uncultured Spirochaetaceae bacterium
GCTACACAGAGCTGGACCGGAAGTACCACATGGACCCACGGACGGCAAAGCGATAAGCCTTATTTCCTGCTCACCAGAGAAGCAACACCGCAAATGCACCAAACAAGACAGCAGCACAAGGCCATATAATTCAACTGCAGTACCGCTCCCATGTAAAGAAACTCCATCCCAGATAAACAGCGGTGACTACGCACCAGTAGATGCTGTTAAAGGCTTCGTAGCGCCTTTCATTACCGTTATGGTGACAGCTGTAGTGTGCTTTGTAGCGCTTTTCCACACACTTACGGCGGCGGCTGTAGTCGCCCTCTTCCAACAGGCGCTGGAAAATACCGAAAATCGTACAGGTTTTCACAAAAAAGCCCCTAAAAGATATCAAAATTAAGCAAATCACGACTCTAATGACAGGTGAAACGGGATTTGTCAAGGTGTCTTTTTTCTTTTTACAACGACAATCTCCCGTTAACCAGAAGATTTTGATTGATATACACAAAGAGCTCGTTTTCAGGAAGTGATTCTGCAAAAACCAAAGAAAAACACTGAAAAAATTAACATTTGATAACGGCGAAAGGAACGTTGTGTGGTATAATATCTTAATAAAAATTCTTCCCGATTTCTAAAGAATACGAAAGCAGAAAAAGGATTAATTCGTGTTTAGAACACGAGAGGAAGCATATTGGAAAGTTGCAGAACCTATACAAATAGGAAGGAAATGGCATGGACGCTTACAGCTTTTATTCACGAGTCTTTCAGGTGAAAAACGAAGAGCTTCTTAATAAAGTATCGAAAGAAACAGAGAGGAAGTCTTTAAGAAAAGGGGCCACATTGATTAGACAGGGAGAAACGGTAAATAACATTTATTTTTTGGAACAAGGCATTACCCGAGGATATTTTCTGAATATGGACGGGAAGGAGATTACGGATTGCTTTAGTTTCCGCAGCGGAGAATCTGCGATGCCAACCTGCCGTTTGGAATTGAACATCGTATCAACTATGACAATTGAAGTACTGGAGGACAGCAGCTTTTTTTGCTTGCCGATTTCCAGTATCCTGCGCTTACAAAAGGAATATTTTGAGATTATACTGTTCTATAATAGCATGTTGATTCACGCCTTAGAGGAACATCAGAAAATAAAGCAGATACTGAACCAATATACTGCGCTCCAAAGATACCTATGGTTCCTGAAGGAATACCCTGGCATCATAAACAGGGTTAATAATAGCCACATAGCCTCTTTTCTGGGCATGACACCCATCACCCTGAGCCGTATACGAAGAGCTCTCAAAGAAGAAGGGGCAAGCATACCGTAGAACAGCGAGTGAGCTTTCCGGAAAGAGACGGATAACCGTTAAGCAAAGATTTGGCAATCAATGATATAAATATATCCCTTGATATCCCTTGGCAATGAAGGTCTGATAAAACGACAAGCATAGACGGAGGTGCGATCGATATGATGAATAAAATTTTAACTGTTATTTTAGGCTTTGCTTTTCTTCTTGGCCTCGCCGGTTGTAGCGCAGGAGAATGCTCAATTTGCGGTTCCACAGAAAATACAAGCTCCTACAAAAATCTTACGACGGAAACAAAGGAAGCTATCT
>CAZHQL010000243.1:0-1582 GCA_964534915.1 uncultured Spirochaetaceae bacterium
CCCTTAAGGATATCAAGCTCAGAAAGCGGCACAGAAAGCGCCTGCTCAAGTTTCTGCGCTTGCTCTGAAAGGCTCAGGCCTTCACAGTAAGCCCTTTTGGAGTTATTTTTCCTATATACTTCTGCACTGCTCTGATCCTTTTCTTCTCCTTATCCCACTCAGATGTGTTGGAATAAAGACACCAGAGATCTCCAATCTTCTTTACTACAGTTCCTTTCTTCTTGTGAGAGAGTACCCACTGAGGAATCTGTGACATGCGGCCTCCTGAGATAATATATTCTAATATTATGCTTATGTCACTTCAGAAAAACAACAGCCGCATTCATCCTTTGATCTCTTGCGGCTGGTAATGACTTTTTAAGGCCGGGCCCTATAGCATATTCCTGTTCTCAAGAGCATGAATAAGGGAAACTGCCATCTCATGATGGGGCACAGGGATTTTCAGTTCATGTGCCTTCTTTACTACTGCTCCGCTGATGGTATCGACTTCAGTCTTTCTCTTGTTCTTGATATCCATCATGATGCTTGTGTATCCTCCCTTGTTCGAATCCGATGTCTTTCTGACTTTCTCAATCACTGCATCAAGATCGAAGGAAAGGCCCATCTCAGTTGCAACTCTTACAGCTTCCCTGATAAGCTCCTTGCAGATAGAGAATGCATAGCTGTCATTTGCTATGAAATACATGTCGCTCTGCAAGATTGCAGTGAGTACGGACAGTGATACATTCGTCATGAGCTTATCCCATATAAGCTGCTGTATGTTCTCCTGAATACGCACATCAAAGCCGCAGGAATCAAAAGATTTCTTTACTTCGAGAAGAAAAGGATCAGAGCCCGTAATCTTTCCGATGTTAGTCACACCCTTTCCGCCATGGTGTACAACACCCGGGGAAATTACAGCGCCGTTATCTTCGGTAGTCCCGATTATGATATGACTATCATCTGTGAAATCAGAAAGAACACTCTCATGCCCTGCCCCGTTCTGAAGCGTCATGAGATACGTATTCTTTCCAATGATGCTCTTTGCCCCTTCCAGGGCAGCTTTTGAATACAGGGCCTTGGTAAAGAGTATTACCAGATCTGCCTCTTCGCCATTTGTAACAGAGCACTCTGCCTTTGGATGAAAAAGGTGCTCCACGCCACCCTCTTCCAGCACAATGCCCGTGCTTTTTATCCTGTCGACGACAGATTTGTCTGTGTCGATAAGAGTAACCTCATTATTCTGGCTCAGCCTGGCACCATAGATGCTTCCCATGGCGCCAGCACCAATAACGTATATTCTCATTATTCGGAAAACTCGCTTATCCCTTCGATAGCATAAGCTCTTACAGGGCATGAATCGAGGCCGATGACTGGAAGTGGAGCATAGCTCATGAAGAATACATCCTTCTCAAGCTTATCAAGGTTCTTCAGGACCTCTAAGAATACGATGTTCTCCGCAAGAAGAATATCATGAAATGGCTTTACATCCTCGTTGCAGTTCTCAATTGAGACTCCGTCGCCAAATCCGACACACTTTGCCCTATGCTGCTTGAACCACAGAGCAGTCTCACCGTTGACAAAGAGTCTCTTGTCCTCTTTG
>CAZHQL010000244.1:0-1574 GCA_964534915.1 uncultured Spirochaetaceae bacterium
TTGACGAAAGATATGACATGGAAAGATCCTGGAACAGTGGAGGTAAAAACTGGACATACGAGTATAAATACCGTAGAGGTGGAAAACTCTATGTTCGTTATATGCTTGGAACAACTGTCTGGGATTTATGATTATCTTCGGAAAAGATGAACGCACGAAGTTTGAAGAAATAAGAGAAAGCTTCTCTGCGAAAGTTCAGAAGATATATGATGAATCCAAGACCTATCATGACGGGGAATGGATTATGTTTTATCCTAATGATGAGTCCCTGTTTTCTGATTTCATGAGACTGCTTGCAATCAAAAGGAAGCCCAATAAAATCCAATGATAATTTACAGACAGGCAAAAGCCTGTGATGAACAGTTCCTGCGAATTTTTCTATACCATGCGATATATGTCCCTGAAGGATGTAAACCTCCATCAGCAGATATTGTGTTTACGGAAGATTTCATTCAATACACAGAAGCCTTTGGTACCAATCCTCTGGATCTAGGAATTGTTGCAGATGATAATGGCAATCCAGTCGGAGCAGCATGGGTGCGTCTAATGAAAAGCTATGGCTATGTATATAATGATACTCCAGAACTTTCAATCTCACTCCTTCCTGAATACAGAGGAAAAGGGATTGGAACGGTACTCCTGTCTGAGCTTCTGAATTCTCTGAAGATGAAGAACTGTAGATCTGTATCCTTCTCCGTACAGAAGGCCAATACTGCAGCACTAAGGCTCTACAGGAAAGCAGGTTTCAGGATTGTCGAGGATAAAGGAGATGAACTTGTAATGAAAATTGAGCTTGAAAATAACGAAGCTGTGTTTGCTTATCAGGACATTCAACCCATAAAATGATTGCTTTGAGTAACATCGTAACGCATCTCATTCCACAAATGCCTATTATAAAAATACAGGATATGGTATCTCATGAATCAGAATTTCAGCTTTTTCAATCCTGCATAATATCGTTTGATAAAAAGCCTTCGAGAACCGAAAAATGTAATCTCAGAATTTGTAGCTCGCCCAGTATCCCACTTCTCCTTTGAGTATTCCATCGTACAAATGTAATCAGCAACCTGAAGAAGTTTGTACTCATATTGGAATGCAAGTCTCATTTCAACATTGGGCTTGAAGATTTCTTCAAACGTTGCTTTCAACAAGTCTGATATTTCTTTCTGGCCACGATCGTAATAGATGATGATATTGTCAAATGATTGAAAAAATGCCAAGTTATCCTGAATGAACATCCTGACTTCAGAATTCATCTTTCCAAGAAAAGCATTATAGGAATCTGATTCCCTCTTGTTGAAAATGAAGGCTTTGTACTTAATAGGGAGCTTCTTCACAAAGATCGTTGTCAAAGTCATAAGTTTTGACATCTCTTCTCTTCCCATATTCTGGTAAGGAGGTTCTCTCCTGATTAAAGGACTTGTGTGAACTGCTTTGCGTGGATCCTGCCCTAATGAAACTAGCCCTTTCTCAAAATAGTCAATCTGATCATCAATACAATCATTCTGGTCATGAAAGACAAGCGTGAGACAGTATATGGGATTTGAAACGAGCTGCATATCAAAGTTGCCAGC
>CAZHQL010000245.1:0-1558 GCA_964534915.1 uncultured Spirochaetaceae bacterium
TGATATCGAGGCCAGAGACAATGATGGCTGTACAGCTCTCATGTGGGCCGCTCGCCGCAGTGATGATCCTAATGTTATCACCGCATTAATCGATGCCGGCGCCGATGTCAATGCCAAGGACAAAGATGGGTTGACAGCTCTCATGTGGTTTGCATATGAGAATTATTATCCTAATGTTATCACATCCCTGATTGATGCCGGTTCTGATATCGAGGCTAGGTCTGAAAATGGCTATACAGCTCTCATGTGGGCCGTTCGTTGGAATAAGAGTTCTGAGATTATCACCGCCTTGGTTAAGGCCGGCGCTGATGTCAATGCCAGGGACAATGATGGCTGGACAGTTCTCCTACTTTTCGCTTTATCTGAAGCAGAACGTGAAAGTCTTATATTAGTTAGCTACCTGTCTAAGATTGAAATTTCCGCAACAATATTGAAAACCTTGTTGCAGGCAGGAGCAGATCCTAATGCTCGTTCTCCACGTGGAAATCGAGCTATTGATTTCATTGATAGTAGTAACCCTCTTTATAAATACTTACTGGACGCAATGGCTTACGAGCCACCGCAGAAGGAAAATAAATGGGAACAACTTTTAAAGAAACCTTTCTTTAGATATTAGGAAAAGGGCAGAAATCTAATTAAGTTATCGTTACAGGGGGTAATGTCGATGCCTAACAAAAATGAAAACGGAAGAACAGCTCTCATGAACGCTATTCTGAGCGATACAAATCCAGAACGCATTAAAGCCCTAATTGATACCGAGCCGGATATTGATGCCAGAGACGGTGATAGCAGGACGGCTCTCATATGGGCCATAGCGAAGAATGCCAATCCTGAGATTATCACTGCCTTGATTGATGCTGGTGCTGATGTAGGTGCCAAGGACAATGATGGCTGCGGAGTATGCATACCTGACGGAAGTGAGGATAACCCTCATATAGATACAGCGGAATGAACACCTCTCAATGTGCGCCAAGCCTTGATGAGGCATTCTGAGGTTTCCCTTGTCCTAGCTCTCATTCCCCGGCATAAGGACGATCGTGGCAGTCTCCCTTCTTGTCTACATCGGAGACGGCTCACTTTTCTACTCGACTACACAGCTCAGGAAGGATGTGGGCCTTGTCCCAATGATATAACAGCCCGGAGTTCAGGGACTACAGCAGGCTGAGGTTCAAGCTCAGGCAGGAAGGTCTGGAAGCCATCGATTGCAGCATGTTTCCAGAACTGAATTGATGGCTCCTCTGAATACATAGCAAATTCAGGATAGCTTTCATCAGTCTTTTGGACACCCCTCAATTTATGCAGGGGCGCTTTTTGTGCCTTACTGTCGTTGTTTGCTGCATTGATTTATGCATCGTCTGTATCCTTATGGCCTATTTGGATCTACTGATTTTCATTCATTTCTACTTTGCCGTTGACAGCTTCGGACAAATAAAAGAAGAACGTCTTCCCTCTGGATCCATTGCTTTTGCAGCCAGTATAGGCTAGCGCTGATCTTTTTCCATCATATTCACTTCCAAAAAGAAGTGCACAGCTCTCTCGCTCTCCTTTGGTGGTGTCA